>JAIPKB010000035.1 GCA_021733795.1 Akkermansiaceae bacterium
TTGACGGCAGCTGCATCGTGCCGCTTGACGACATCATCAAGAAATTGGCACCGGAAGCCGTGATCCTGCAGAGTCCGATGACCAACATCCGCTGGGTCGGCAACGAGGCCGGGATCGCCAACGATCCCAATTGGAACACGCTGAAATTGGCCGATCTCAAAACGGGTGTCGCCACCCAGGCTCATAGCACTCCCGATGGCGATGTCTGGGCACCGGTCGAATGCGATGTGACGCTCTACAATCACAACTGGTTTTGGAATCCCGGCAACGAGGCCAAGCGCAGAAGCACGGACGAACTCTTGTATATCTATGTCAGTTCGGTAGGACGCGGCTCGGTCATGCTGCTGAATTCCACCCCGAATACCGATGGGTTGATCCCCAAAGACGATGTGGCCCGCTATCAGGAATTCGGAACCGTGATTGAGCAGAATTTCGGGCATCCGGTCGGCCAGGTGGCCAAGGTGGCCGCCAGCGAGGTGACCCTCGCACTTGATGGTGCCAAGCCGGTGAACTGCATCGATCTCTGGGAAGCCTACCAGTACGGCCACCGCATCCGCAACTACCGGGTCGATGCCTGGGTGAATGACGGTTGGAAACGGATCGCGGAAGGGACAGCCGTCGGCCGCCGCAAGATCGATCTCTTTCCCGAGGTGACGACCGACAAGCTCCGGGTCCGGGTTAACGAATCGGTCGGCACACCCCTCTTCCGAAAAATCCTGGTCCATCGGGTCAGTCCGTCTCTGGTCAATGCGTTAGGCTCTCTGCCCTCGGTCACCCGCGGGGCCATTGCCACGGCCTCCACCGTCCACAGCGCCCCCTATGCGGCCGAATACCTGATCGACGGCAATTTACAAACCCGCTGGAGCGGCAGTGGCGGCGATGCCGGGCATGGACAACTTTCCTGGGTCGAGCTCGATCTGCGGCGACCGCGCCGGTTTGCTGCAATGGCGGCCTCTGAGCTGGCCGACCGGGTCCGCGAATTCGTCATCGAAGTCCGGAATCGTCCGGAAGCCCCCTGGCGACCGGTTTTCACCGGTGGCACCATTGGCGGCAATTTCAAATCCGACCTGCCGGCCACCACCGCCCGGTTTGTCCGTTTCCGGGTCACCAAAATCGAGGGTCTGGACTCAACTCTGTGGGAGATGAGCCTGACGGATCGTCCCGATGCCTGGGAAGAAGCCACCACGATCGATCTGCCGGCCGGCGAACGCCAGCTCGATATCGATCTCTCGGCCCAGGTCGTCGATCCCGGGCAATACGAAATCCGCCTCGAAGGAGCCGTCGTCACTGCCGCCCTGCCACTCTACGAAGGCAAACCCGGCGAAGCCCGGTTCCTCGAAAAGATCGATGCCAAGACCTGGCGGATCAACCGCACCCAGGTGGTCGCCGAAGGCACCGCCACCGGAATCCGGCTCACCGTCAAGACCACCTCAGCCAGCAAGCTCAAAATCTTGCTCCGCCCCAGATAAACAGACAACCCCGCCCGCCGGCAGCCACGGCATCATCCAAGTCCGGCCAAAATCCTGAACGGGATCCTATCAATCAACACGCATCATGAGACAACTGCTCAGATCATGTATCATCACCATCTCCGCCGCTTGCGCCGCGCAAGCGGCGGATTCTCCCCCCACAGGCTATCAAGGACACTGGATCGAAGGCAGCGGTGACCCGACTACCCTGGAGGCCGTCGATGCTGCATTTGAGAGCATACAGCCATCATCGAAAATGGCCTGTCTGCCGCTGCTCTACAAGCGCGACTGGGATGGCTTCGTAGAAGGTCCGCCCTGGCCGTGCTGGTGGATTCAAAACTCATTCGGTCCATCGTATGCGATGATGCCGTTTCTCGGAGAACCGTATGCGACATGGATGGAACATTCGCAAGGCATGTGGTTTCGGCTAATGGGCGATGGGCAGCGAAAAGACGCGAACGGCTTCCAAGCACCTGA
This sequence comes from Akkermansiaceae bacterium, assembly GCA_021733795.1. Taxonomy (GTDB): domain Bacteria; phylum Verrucomicrobiota; class Verrucomicrobiia; order Verrucomicrobiales; family Akkermansiaceae; genus Luteolibacter. The sequence goes on from JAIPKB010000035.1 coordinate 1,947, forward strand.
CGGTTGCCTGTGCGATAGCGCTTATTTCCTCCTGAATGGAGGTTCGTCCCGCGGCTTTGGAGATCCCCGGCAAAATGGCGGCGCCGTAGGCCAGCAACTCGATGGCAAAATCCACTCGCAAGGAACCTGGTATCGACAGGGCGATGGCAATCCAAAACAACACGACTGGTTCATCGGGGCCACCGCCGGTGGTTTGATTCTGGAATCGGAACGCTTGCTGGTGCGTCACGACCGCACCGCCGCAAAGCGACGATTGCCGGAGTTGGAGCGCGTTGCCGCATTTCTCGATTCACGTCGTGATCCGGAAACAAACCTGCTCAAGGGAGGCATGGCCGCAAACCTGCTGGCACCTGCGTATTCCGGTGTCCCCCAGGCGGACGGAACCTACGGTCAAGCATATCTGACAGAACTATCTGTCAACTATATCGCCGGCATCGAACGCTTGGCGGAAGTATGCATTCTCAGCGGCGCACCGGCCAGAGCGGAACACTACCATCACATCGCGGCCAAGGTCCGAGCCGCACTGCCACGCATGATGACACCGGATGGCTGTTTTATCATGTCCGAGGACCCGGATGGCACGCGCCACGGCATTTACGGTGCAGCCAAGCACGGATACTTCGAGTCCACACCCAATCATGATGCAGGCTGCTTCGGAGTGACAGATGACGGGGCGAACCACAACATCATGACGCGCATGCTCACACTGAAAGGCCCAACCGCCCCCGGCAATCTCGCGCCCCATGGACTGATCATCCCGAACTATCCCGGCTACGATGACAGCGTCCATGGCGGCCCCTACGGCCACTGGGTCGACGGTGGCCACTGGACCACCACGCAGGCTCGAATGAGCATCGCATGTTTGCGCGCCGAAGAGTTCGCCCATCCGTTCGGAGCCTGGGCGAAGATCCGCACACTGATGGAAGGCTACCGTGCCGACGCGCCGCTCACGGGATTTGGAGCCACTCCATGGGGTGATAAACTCGCCGCACCGTACTGTGTTGTTTACGATTGCTGGGGAGCGCCAGGCGGGTTGCTACGCGGACTTTTTGAATACGACTACCGCGCGGACGGCCTCCGCGTCCGACCGCACCTGCCCGCAGCCATCACCCGCTATGTCCAGAAATCCCCGGTCTTTTTCGGCAAAACGAAAATCTACCTAACCGTGACCGGCACCGGCGAGTCCGTCTGGACGGAATTGCACCCGAGCGGCAAAGCCGAAACCCTCGCCATCGAGATCGTTCGCGGCGGAGCAAAGCCGCAAGGCGCGTGGAAGCCTTCCGCTGATGCTCCTCCGGCATTTCCGATAAATCCTGAGTTCTGGGCATTCCGGACCAACGCCTGGCCACCACCCACCAGTGGCAATAACAATCCGCTCCGCATCGGCGCAAGCCCCTCCGGCGGCTATCTATTTGATGGGGAAATCCGCGACGTTCGGATCTACCGGAGACCTCTGAGCGAAGCGGAAATCACCACCCTGAGCAAAGGCGGAACCGTGGATGGAGCGCTACTCAGCGAGCCCCCTTCAAGCCATACTCCACCGCAATTGCAGGCGAAGCAGATCGAAAAGTTCCGGGAATACCCGCCAAGCGCTGACATTGATTTCCAGGAGAATTTCACCCTCGCCGCAGTGATGATACCGGCCACTCTGAGCGGCAGCGCACGTCTGATAGATCGCACGACCGTAGGAACATCCGACGGATACCTGCTAGATTACCTCAATGATGGCAAAGTTCTCCGCCTGCTGACGCCGTGGGGCATCGCCCAGGGACCGGCGCACCTCACACCCGGCAAGCGCCAACACGTTGCAGCCACCTGCAGCCGCGATGGCGTGTTGCGTGTCTATCTCAACGGCGTCAAGATCGCCGAAGAACAAGGCAAGAAACCCGATACACCGCCAACTCCCGCAAGTCCGGAGATTGACATGGCAAAGATCGCACGGTTTTACCGGGCCATGTGCGCGGCCGGTTTGCAGGACACCTACGAAGCAGCCCAGGCCCGGACGGCGCTGGAATTGTTTGTTGCCGGAAAGACACGCATGCAAACAAAGCCTCCCCTGCCGGATCTCGGGAAAATCAATGCCTGCGATCCGCAAGTCGTGGAGACACTTTACCGGAACACCGCCGCATTCATCGCGGGCGGCTTGCTCGACCGGCTCAATGGTCGCCATCTGTGGCAGGAAGAAAAAGTCGCCCCGGCAATTCTCGATATCGCTGAAAAGTCCGGACTCTAGCAATTATCATCCCGGTGGAACCGTTGATTATCATTTCGCACTTTCATATCGGAAACACCATCCTGCCGCTGGGCATTGTGGTGGCGATGGTGGCGCTGTCATCATCTCACGCGCAAAACGCAAACCCTGACACGCCTCATCCGACTTCGATTCTGATCAAGCCGCTGCGCTTGGCGGCGCTTCTTCTGTTATCTGTTTTGGGAGGTGGCAATGTCCGGGCGGAGGCTCCCTGGAGCAGTTCCCTATTGCTGCAACCCAATCCGACTCCCAGCGGGACGCCTCTGAATAGTTACACCGGAAGATCGGTGTGGAAAACTCTTTGAAAAAATCATGCTCTCGCGGGGCCGCCGGGTGAGCGCAGGTGGCCTGTGAGAACGTGACTCGCCATAGGCAGGACAAACCAGAAATCGTTATCCCGAGCGAAAAAAAGGGCCTCACTGCGTAAATAAAGCTCGCTTCTATTTCTGTTAGACGCAAAAAAATTTATGGCCTCACAGCAACAACTAAATACCGGGTTCTCCCGCGTTTTCTTCGACGACATTGTCAATCTCTACCCCCGGTCACAGCGGCAATACGCTTGCACCGGAATCTCCGATATCCACTATTGCCAACTCGGCGTGCTGCGCTGCCTGAGCAGCTCCACCACCGGTCAGGAATTTCTCCAGTATCACGCCGACCAGAATGTCGCCCATATAGAACCAAGCCATTTCTTCAAGGCGCTCCAGAGCGAACGACGGCTCGGGAACATCACCTCTCTCAACGATCTGCTCGCGACTCCCATGACCGAACATGTTGCCGATCCTTATGCCCAATGCCGCGAACTCGATGATTGGGACGTTTACGCTGTAGATGGACATTATCACAAGGCCGCCTGTTTCGATCCCAAGCATCTGGCCTCCGATGGCACACTCAGAGCCACGGCAACCGGGCATTTTTTCCGCATGAACATGCGCACCCACCATCTCAGTTGCCTCGCCATGGCAGAACCCAAAGACGGAAAGAAAAGAGAGCATGACATGGCCGCCATCAAACGAAGCACCGTTGAGGCTCTTCGTAACGGTGCTGGAGTCGGCCGCAAGGTGATGCTCATTTGGGACAAGGCCTGCATCGACTACCGGCACTGGTTCAAGCTCAAACACACCTACGGCATTTACTTCACGACTTGCGAAAAATCCAACAGCGCCGCTGAAATCTGTTCGGTCAATATGTTGGACCGATCCGAACCGCGCAATGCGGGCGTAGTGTCAGATCACATGGTTGGCACTTCCAATGGCGTGCAACTCCGGCGCATCGTTTATATCAATCCCGAGGATGGAGTGACCTACACCTACCTGACCAACGACGTCACTTTGCCCGCCTATCTGATCGTGCTGCTTTACAAACACCGCTGGGACATCGAAAAAATCTTCGACGAACTCAAAAACAAGATGAATGAGCGCAAATCATGGGGCAGTTCGAAAGAGACCAAGAAAAGCCATGCGATCTTCGAATGCCTCACTCACAACCTGCTGCTGTTGTGCGAAAAGCACATTGAAAAAACCGAGGGGATTCGTGACGAAGTGGAGGAGAAAAAGCAAGTTGGCAGAATCAAGGCCGCGCCCCGAATCATCGTCCAGGCGGTCAGAAACTTCATCAACTCAGCGCTCACACGGGCCACCCAGCGGACCCAGCGTTTCATCCGGTGGGTCCGGGTCCGGCTTTATATTGACGCTCCCTGGAGCGAATCCATGGCCCGCCTGCGGGAACTCTGGACCCTGCCGACTAGATAGTTTTCCACACCGATCCACCGGAAGTTTGGGGACACTCTTTCGACTCAAGGGGCTGATGACCCTCAACCAGATGGGGTTCTATGACAATGGTGGCAATGGTTTGGCGGCCAGTCATAAGGTTTGCCTTTGGGTATCCCACGATGGAGGCAGCACCGGCACGATCGTGGCTGAGGTGATTGTCCCGGCCGGGACCGGCGCGACGTTGTCCGATGGATTCAGGTGGGTCACCCTCACAAGCTCAGTCACGATTTCCGCGCAAACCGGGAATGATTGGTATTGTCTCTCGGCGGACGTCGTATCGGGCGACGGCGACTCGCATTCATGGGGGTCAGTCCTGAATGGCGCTAACTTAAGGGTCGTTTGGGATAAAATAATGTTAGATTTCCACAACTTGGACTAGATTCTGCTCATTGAGCATCAATGACTTCCATTACGCCGATGTTTGAACCCCGAGCTAACAAAATATTCTCTTCGATCTGGCGGGTGTCCGCAGGCCAGCGCGAACTTTGCGTGTTGTTTAGCCAGAACGGTGGGATTTCGCTGCGATCCCTGATGGCCACTGACGCGCCTCACTCGCCATGAGGATCCTCGCTACAGCCCCGCCCCTCCGCCAACCAATACGCTTGGCACGAACAGGAACGGATCATGTTCGTCTGCAAGCACGGACGAACTCTTGGTTATCTATGTGAGCTCGGTGGGACGCGGGTCGGTAATGCTGCTGAATTCCCGAGATGACAAGCGACAAGCTACGGGTCCGGATCACCGAGCCATTTCCGGATAAAGCAAAACACATGAAATAAGTGGTTCTAAACATGACCAGAAATAGCGACACGCCGACCGCGTCAGCACGGCCGGTGCTTCCTGCGAAAGCCGGCCGGCGATTCGCCGGTGACCTTCTGGAACACCCGGCTGAAATAGGCGCGGTTTGGGAAGCCCGTCCGCTCTGCGATGGCTTCGATGGTGGCATCCGTTTGCAGCAGCAGGAGCGCCGCCTCCCGCACCCGCACGCCGGTCATGTAGGACGCAGGGGTGGTGCTGAACTCGCGCCGGAACGCGCGCGTGAACCCCGTTAGACTCATCCCGGCGGTGGCCGCCAACTCCGGATTGCTCGGCGCGGTGGCGAAATGTTGCTCGATTTGGAGCCGGGCGCGTTCCAACATCGGTGGGGCCGGTGCCCGCCAACGCAACTCCGGACGACACAGCACAACGTGCAGCAGCGCCAGGCTGTGGTGGAGGATCGGCGCGGTGGGTGCCCATGTTTCGTTGGTCTCGATCAACCGGCACAAGGCCCGGATCAGGCTTATTTCGATGGCGTGGGGACGCAGCACAACCACGGGATAGTGAGCCGCTTCCAGTCGCCGGGTAAAGCTGAACGCCAGCCAGCACGCGGGCACCGGGTTCTGGCCCAGGCAATGGAAGTATTGGTGCGGCGGAATGAGCACCAAGCGGTCGCGCGTCAGCTCCGTCATTTCATCCCCGAACAGCACGCAATGGCCGGGCCGACGGTTGTGCATAAGCCGCCAGAACGGACTGAGGACACTGGGGAAATTCCAGTCCGTGTTGTCCGGCAGGTAGCCGCTTTCATGCAGCGTCACGCCGGTGCGGTCCGGGGGCGCGCCCAGTGGATCGAACTCCACGCCCACCCCGGAAAACGGTTGGTCGTAGGCTCCCTTATTGGTGTGTCCGCGGGTCGAATAAGACATAAAATTGAGTTTATCGGATATAGACACGGGGCGCAAGCCGGATTATCTTCGCCGCGTGGGACAGGAATATTCGACACCGTAAACCCCCTGCAATATCAGAACATGAAATTGAACCGATACACCCGCCTGCTTGCCGTCATCGGCGCGATTGTCCCGTTCTTCGGCACCCCTGAGACCGCGCAAGCCGCTGTTCTCACGATCGACAACACCGACCCCGGCTACTCCGAACCGGGAGGCTGGGCCACTTGGCAGGGCGAAGGGGAAGAGGGGACCAATTATCGGTATGCCGACGGGGCGACTGCCACCGCGACCTGGTCCTTCACCGGGGTTCCTGCGGGAAATTACATGCTTTCTGCCAGTTACACCCCGGGCGGAACGCGGTCCACGGCGGTTTCCTACAGCGTCACCGGCGGCATCGGCACCTTGGGGCCTGTCAGTCAGTTTGGTGCAGCCAACGCCGACTTCCAACGCGAGGTCGGAGGCGTGGATAGCGCTCTTTACTACATGCGCTTGTCCAACGCGGCGTTCGAGATCAATGACGGCACCCTGACTGCCACGGTTTCCGCGACCGGCGGGACGCTCATCGCAGATGCCTTCCGCCTCGAATCCGTTCGTCCCGACGTGCAGGCCATCTACGTGATCGACAACGAAAACCCGATCTACAACAACGGCACCTACAGCGAGACCGGTGGCGCCTGGGCCCTTTGGGGCGGTGATCCGGGGGACCACCGATCCAACTTCAGTTATGGAGGTGCGGATTCGACCGCCGAGTTTGCGTTCACCGGCCTGCAGGACGGAACCTACCGGGTGTCAGCCACCTGGGTTGCCGGCGGGACCCGGCCCGATGATGCGCGGTTCTACGTCGCCGGCGGACCGACCATCAATGTAGACCAGACGATCAACCCTGGTGACGACATCTTTGAGGATGCCTCTTGGGACGATCTGTTCACGGTGGATGTCATCGGCGGGGCACTCACCGTCAACTTGGAGAATCCCGCCGGAGGCTCAGGTGACGTCCTGATTGCCGACGCCGTGCGCCTCGAACTGATCCCCGAGCCGAGTTTGTTCTCCCTTCTGGCAGCCGGGCTCCTGGGAGCGTTTGGTTTCCGGAGGCGGCAGTAGTTTTCTGGCGGGCCCTCCCGTTGATACGGGAGGAGTGTCCAGCCATCCAGGGCCAAGCATTCGGCTAACCCCGGGGTCTGTCATGCGGATATGAACATCGGCAGATGAGGGGTTCAGACTCAACCTGATCCGTATGAATCGAACGATGAAGAAATCCATTTTGCTTGCCATCTCTGTTGCGGCTCTGATTTTTGGCCGCGGAGCGCTCTCCGCCGGCACGATCGCCTACGACCCCTCTGCTAATTCCAGTGGCGGAGCCGCCGCCGGCTTCACCGGCACGGTCGGCCTGGTGTTCACGGTCGACCAGCCCTTGACCGTGACCGACCTCGGGATCACCACCAACCCCAGTGGAAATCTGGACAGCTCCGAACTCTGGACCCAGCTCTATCGCCTGAACGATCCGAATGGAAACACCAGCGACGCCACCCTGCTGACCGAGCGGAATTTCACGGCGGGGCTCGTGCCGACGCTTACCGGAATCGCCCCGTCGGGCTGGAGTGTGTTCTTCGAGCCCCCCGGCCAGATGGTCACCCTGGTGCCGGGGGAAACCTACGTGGTTTCGAGTCATGGCTTCGGCGGACCGCCGACCCGGTCCTACATCAACGGCCCGACCGGTGTGGTGACGGGCGGCGCGATCAACCACCTTGCCTCGCGTTGGGGCGTCGCCGCAGGGGCGGTGCCGACGAACAACGATGGCCCGCAGGTTCAGTACCAGGGGCCGACGTTTCGCTTCGAGGCCGTGCCCTTCTCGGTCGCCATCGATCATGAGCCCGCGACCGACGAAATCACCCTCACCTGGGATTCGTACTCCGGCGGCATGTACAACGTCCTCGCCTGTGACGACCTTAAGAGCTGGCAACCGGTGGAGGCCGGGATCGTCGCCACCGGCGAGTCCACATCGTGGCTCGATTCCACGTCGTCCGGTGTGGGTCGCCGTTTCTACCGGATCTCCCAAGGTTCGCTGGCCGCCTCGCGCGGGGGGCTGACCGCGATTGACGCATCCGGGACGCTGCACCTCGACCGCGCCGAGTGGCTCGCGCGCAACAACCTTGTTTACAACTCCCCGCCGTTTCGCAAGACCGAGTCGATCCCCCTCGGCAGCGGCAAGGTCGGCGCGGCCATGTGGATCGACCCGGTGCATGGCCTGACGGCGCACCTGAACCGACCTGAGGGCGTCCCGGCCATGGCGGGGCTCGGCACCCTGCGCATCCCCCACCTCGCGGGAATGGTTGCGGCCACCGACTACCGGGGCACCCTCTCGATCCGGGACGGCCTTTTCACCCAACAGGCCGGCGGTCTCACCATCACTTCGTTCTTTCGCTGGGGTGGCGAGGAATTGGTGATCGACGTCCAAGGTGCCGACCCCGGCGAAACGGTGAAGGTCGAACTGTCCACCTACCTGAACACGCTCAACGCGATCGCCAGCGACACTCCGGCCAACGAGGGCACCGGGGAAGATTGCATCGCGATCGCCGCGGCCGACGCCACCACGCCTTCCTACCCGGGTTTCCGCGCCACCCAGTTCATCGCCGCGCAGGCGGTCGGCCGGAACATCGTGGCGAGCAGTAATGCCAATGGCGCGTCGCTCAGTTTCAATCCCAAGCTCGACGGCAGCTACCGCCTCGTCGTTCCGGTCAAGCTCTGGACCGGTTCGCCGGTCGATCTTTCCACCCTCAAGCCCGAGGCGCTCGCCGCCGTTGAGGTGGAACCCGGCCTCGCAAGCGATCCGCTGTCGACCCTGGTCGCGAACCAGTCCGCCGCCTTCGGTGCCCGGTGGGACCACACCGCCATCATCCGGCTCTACTCGGAAAACGGCGAGGCACGCTACATTGAGCAGATGCTGGCGATGGATTCCTACCTCCGCATTTCCGCCTCGCTGACCCCACTGCCGGCCGTTGGCGGCGGTGAGACGCGTCTCTTCGGCTGGAACGCCAATGGCCTGTTCAAGCGCAACCACTGGTACCAGAACCTCCGGCCGGTCAACTATGCCAACATCGCGTCCGGGGTATGGGCTGCCAACGCCGGAACCTGGAACTGGCTGCTTGGCCTGCTCCCACAGCTCCAGCAACACGTCACCTCCAACTTCCCCGGCTTCGAAGGTGCCGGTTACCCGGAATACATCGATGGCCAGCCTGGAACCGCTGGCTCGCTCCTCGTCTCTGAAACCTGGGGCACCATGAACCTCGCCCCCGAAGGTGCGCTCTGGTACACCTCGCGCATGATGAGCAGCACCCTGGAAGTGGTGGGAGCCATCATTTCTGAATACCAATACCGGCAGGATCCGGCGTTCCTTGACACCTACTGGGTGCTCATCGAGCAGGGCATGCTCTTCCACCGCTCACTCCTGATGTCCAACGGCCTCGGCGGCGATGGCCGCTACCACTACCTCCACGTGAACTCCCGCGAGAACAACTGGGATGACGATGACGACACGCCCGACGTCGCCAACATGCGCCACCTCGTGCCAGCCGTCATCGCTCTCGCCCAGCAGCGCGGCGACACCAATCTCGTCACCAAGCTCAACGACCTCCTCGGCAAGCTGCCCGAAGTGCCGACCGAAACGCGGACCCACCCGGTCAGCGGACTGCCCGTGACGGCAATCGCCTTCAGTGCCCTCACCCGCAGCTCCGGCCACAATGCCGAGAACCCGGACCTCGACGCGATCTGGCCGGCCAACCACATCGGCGATGCCAGCGACCCGGCGCTCGTCCAGCTTGCCAACGATACGCTCGACACGCGCATCTACCGCGAATGGTATGACTGGCATCCGACCTCGGTGCAGGCGGCACGCATGGGCCGGGCCGACATCTATCGATCCGCGTTGCTCACCGGCATCCGGAACTTCCAGATTTACCCCCAGGGGCTCGGCTCCTACAATGGCGGCAGTAGCGACCTCCAGACCGAGTTCACCGCCGTGCAGACGCTCGGCGCGCACGAGGCGCTGGTGCAGAACTACGACGGCCTGCTGCGCCTCGCCAACTCGTGGCCGGCCGAGTGGGAGGCGATTGTCTCGCTGCCCACCGAGGGCGGCCACCGGGTGTCCCTCGAGGTCGTCGGGGGCGTGACCCAGGCCGCTGTGATCGACCTCGGTTCCAGCGACCCTGCGATGCGCATCCGCAATCCGTGGCCGGGGGGGGCGTTCGTCGTTCATGACCTCACCGCCGCCAGCGAACTGCACAAAGGCGACCAGGACGTCGCCACCGTGGCAGCGACCGCCGGCAACCGCCTGCTCGTCGAGCGTGTCGACCAACCGCTCTCCTCGTTCTCCTTCGAGGCCGTCACGGACTCGCCGAACACCGGTCCGAACGCCCTCGGCACCCGCATTCTTGGCAAGGCCGCCGGCGACACGTTCGGCTTTGCCGACCCGCACCTCTTCGAGTGGAGCCTCGACAACACCGGCACCGGTCTCGACAATCTCGGCTCCGTGGCCAATGCCGACCTGGAGGTGGCGGGCTCCGTGACCGAGGATCCGAGTCACCTCACCGGCACCGGCCTCTCTCTGGCAGGCGGCTACCTGAAGACCGGCATCCTCGGGTCGGTGGGCAGCGACGTCGGCGCCACCATCCAGCTCGATCTCAAGGCGGACGCCGGCGGCGCCTACCGCCGCCTCGTCGATTACTGCGTCCCCGGTTCGAACTGCGACACCGGCTTCCTGCTCGACCTCACTCCGGGCAACAATGTCCGCTTCATCTGCACCGGCCAGGTCGCCATCAGCACCGCCGCCGTGCCGACCGGCGCCTGGGCTCACGTGAGTGCCACTTACCGTGCGGGTGAATCCGTCACGATCGAGATCGACGGCGTCCCGGAAGTCATCCCGGTGGTTGGCGATCTGATCAACTTCAGTTCCGGCACGCTGCACCTCTCGATCGGTGCCGACCTCAACGGCGGCTCGCGTTTTCTCGGCTCGGTCGCGAGGGTCCGGATCGACGGCTGTGCGAACCCTTGATGCCCGAATAGAGCTCCGATAGAATGCCCCTTGGCCAATCAATCAACGCCGCACTGCTATGAACAAAAATAGAATCCGTTCGTTTCTAGCCCTCGCCTTTATGGGCCCCGGCGCGGCGGCCGGAACCGCAGCGGAACAGGTGCCTGAGACCGCCGCCGCCGTCCTCGCGAAACCCAATGCGGCGCAGTATGCCTACCACGAGCTGGAGCGGATTCAGTTCGTCTGCCTCGACCCATGTTCCTGGCAGGGGCGCGAGTATGACAACCACACCACCGATCTGAAGGACATGAAACTCTCGAAGCTCGATGTCGAACAGTGGTGCGAGGCGGCAAAGTCCTGGGGCGCGCGAGAAATCCTGCTGGTGTCGAAACACACCGGTGGATTCTGCTGGTGGCAGACGGAAACCTCCGACTACAGCGTGAAGAACATCGCATGGAAGAATGGCAGGGGTGATCTTGTCGATGAGGTCGCCAGGGCCTGCAAACGGCACGGATTGAAACTGGGGATGTACATTTATCCCGGGGACGACCAGTGGGGGGCGGGGATCGGCTCCGGAGGCAGGACCAGCGATCCGGCGAAACAGGAAGCCTACAACAACGTGCTGCGGACGCAATGGACCGAAGTCCTGAGCCGCCACAGCGACAACATCATCGAGTTGTGGTTTGACGGAAGCTGCTACGTGCCGCTGAGCGATGTCTTCGAGAAGTTCGTCGGCGACCGGGTGGTTTACCTGCAGGGGCCGCATGCCAACCTGCGGTGGGTGGGGACCGAGAGCGGTGTGGCCCCCTATCCGGGCTGGAACACGCTCAAAAAGAAGGATCTCGACACGGGGGTTTCCACCGCGGTCCATGGCGACCCTGACGGCGATGCCTGGGCCGGCCTGGAGTGTGATACCACCCTCTACGACCACAATTGGTTCTGGAACAAGCAGAACGAGAGCAAGCGCAAATCCCTCGCGCACCTGGTCAGCCTCTACTACCGCTCGGTCGGTCGCGGTGCCACTTTTCTGCTGAATAGCACACCCAATACCGACGGGCTCATCCCCGAGGGCGATATGACCCGTTACAAGGAACTCGGCGAGGATCTGGAGCGGCGCTTCAGCAATCCGCTGGGAGAGACGCAGGGGCGCGGGCTCGTGCACACGATCCGCTTCGATCAACCGACCCTGATCAATCAGTTCATGATCATGGAGGACTACCGCGAGGGGCATCGCATCCGCGAGTTTGCCGTGGAGGCTCGCACGGTCGACGGCGAGTGGGTCGAGTTGAATCATGGGACCGCGGTCGGCCGCAAACGCATCGTCATGTTCGAGCCGGTCGAGGTCACGGCGATCACGCTCCGGATCACGAAAAACGTCAATGAGCCGATCATTCGTGATTTCAAGGTGTACTTCGTCGACGGTGACAACCGGTTTCTCTACGAGTCGGCGACCCCGGGGAATGCCGTCTCACAAAATGCCCCGGCCACCGCGAGCGATGAACACAGCGCGCCGTATGTGGCGGGCAAAATTTGCGATGGCAATGCCGGGACGTGGTGGGGCGTGAGCGAAAAGGTCATGCCCCCTTACGATTCTTGGGTTGAACTGGACCTGGGCCGCGAGATCACGATCCATGAGACGGCCATCAACGAGCCCTGGAACCGGACCGGGGAATTTCAGATCGAGTACCGCAGCGACCCGACCGGAGAGTGGAAGGTCGCTCTCAAGGGAGGCGGGATGGGACCGGAATACCGCAAGGAATTCGAGCCCGTGACCGGCCGCTACTGGCGCCTGCACACACTCAAGGCCAACCATTACCCAGCGATCGCGGAATGGGAACTGTTCGACCTGCAGGGGATAAGCCGGTGGCAGGCCTGCCACACCGTGGCCCCGGAAGCCTTCCAGCACGGCATAGCCGAGGTCGAGATCGATCTATCGAAACACATCAAACAGCCCGGTCAGTTCCTGCTGCGCTTGGATGATCTCGGAACTTCCGGCATCACCGTCGAGGACCTCAGGGTATTCTACGATGGCCGCGCGGTCCACGAGGCGGTCCTCTCGCCGGTCAAGGAAGGGGAGATCTACCTTCTTAATCGCCACGCACAGGTCGTCGAGGAATCGCGAATCGTGTTGAAGGTCAGGCTGCGGACGAAGAACAGCCGTGCTGCCAAAATGACAATCGCCATCAAATCCGCACTGTAAACCCCTACTTCTTTGGCGGGAACAATTGGAACTCCCAGATGGTCGGCACATCGGTGGCGTCCGTAATGTTCAGGCGAAATACCCGCGCTGTGACGGGTGCAAACTTGAGTTTCAGGTTCTCGCCGATGGTTGTGCCGGTGGCCGCATCTTTCCAGTCGTTGCCGACTTTGTATTGCACGGAAAACCGGCGGGTGCGATCCCAGCCCTCCTGAATGACGGCGCAGGAAACGGCGGTCTCCCTGCCGAGATCCACTTCGAGCCAGCCGGCGCGCGCGCCGACAGGCCCACCCCACCGGGTTGCCGGATCGTCATCAAACGCCGCCGCCGGGCCATACTGCGGGACATTGTTTTCCCAGACACCGGAAGCTTGGGCGGGTTTGCCCATTGCCAGCGACACAGCCGGCGGAACGGTGGCTTTGGGGACTTCCAGCAACCCGGCCTCGCGCAACATTTTTCCAAGTTCCCCGAGTTGCCGGACATCGTCGGGGCGCATGCTGCCGGTGTGGTCTGCGGCCAGGCTCAAAAAGACGTTTGCGGATCCACGGTCGTAGGCCTGTTTGATCCAGGCAAACAACTGCTTCGCCGGGATCGGCTGGCTGGCCGGAAACCCTTTGCCTTCGCCAAAGGTGAACCACGCGCCAATCTGCCCCCAGGGCGTCGTCGTTGGCGTCATCGTCGCATCCCGGATGCTTTGCGAAACCGGCTCGAATTCGAACGGCAGGTAATACCGTTTACCGTTCACCCGGCGAAAAGGCTGGTGCCCCCCGGCAGGAGGCAAGGCCACCTCGCCGTTGACCACATCCGTCGGAAAATAACTGATCACGCGACCATTCTGGATGCTCTGATTGAGAATCACGACCGCCTGGGGCTGCTGGTTCTTGATGGCGTCGTAGATCTCCTGCGTTGAAAGATCGGGCGGGCGCCAGTTTGGCATATCAATCCAGAAATACGGAATTTCACCATACCGGCTGGCGAGTTCATGCAACTGTGCGAGGATGATGGCACGGGCGTTGGGGTGCGGCATCCAGGCCTTCCCGCCCCACAGACAGTAGTAGAATCCGGGCGCGATGCCCTGCTTCCGGCATTGCTTGACGAACTCGCCGGCGACATCGGTCTGGTTCGGGCTGGAGGCGACGTCGAACTCGCTGGCCGCGCTGTCCCACAAGAGAAAACCGGAGGTATGCCGCACGGTCAGCACGGTATATTTCATCCCGGCATTCTTCATCGTCACCGCCCAGCCGGCGACATCCAGTTGGGTCGGGCGGTAGAGCTTTGCATCCTTGTTCTGAGAAAGCTCGTGGCCGTCGTATTGGTTGTCATTGAAGCAGAAGAATCCGCCGAACCGGTGGTTTTCCCACTGGCGGATAAGGCCGGAATCGTTCGTGGCGGGTTCGTGGTGCGTTTTCAAGTCCACCTGGTAGGTGGCGAGGGTCTGGCCGGCATCGGACACAACGCGCAATTCGGTGAGGCCGTCGCCCCGTTGCTGCTCCACGACTTTGGGTTCACCGGCTTGGAGGAGGACAGCAGCCAGAATGGCCAAGGTTGAGAACAATAATCGAGTCATGGTCCTAATCATCTGAGGGGGGGATCTCCGAAAACTACTTTCCGGAGTTGAGTGGCTGGTTTCATGTTGGTTCCTTTTGTGGGTGTTTGTCACGGTGCGTTCATGGACGAATTTGCACCACGCCCTTTGCGGAGGAGGAGCCGTCCAGCGTTACCCGCAAGGCAGTGGATGCCCCTTCCCCAATCGCTTGCGTGCGATTGAGTTTCAGCACCTCCGTGCGGACACCACTGAGGAAGACCGACTCGGCTTCGCGGCCCTCAAACAGCAGCACCGCCCGGCCGACGGTCAGCGGCTTCCCGTCCGCCGCCAGGAACCGCACTTCATATTGGCCGGCTTCGCATACGACACGGGAAAGATCCACGGCCATCTCCTTGCCGCCCTGCCACCCGCCGATGGTTTCCCACGCTTCCGGGCGATCGCGAAGCTGAAATTCCCACAGCGTGGGTCCCGGCCCGACGTATTCGAGAATGTGCAGCCGCACGAAACGTCCGGTGACTCTGTCGAAGTCGGCGCTCCAGGACCCGCCGATGCCTTGGCCCTGATAGGCGATACGCCACGGCTCACCCTCCGCATCCCGAAACTCAATGCGGAATTTGCGGATACGGTCGTCCAGTTCGTTCGCGCTGGCCCGTGCGAACTTGCGCGGGCGCCCCAGATCGATCTCCACCCAGGGGTCGGTGTCTTCCGGACCGATCACGCTCCAGCGGGTTTGCGGATCGCCGTCCACCAGAAACCGCGCTTCGTAAGGTGCGCTATGCACTGTAGAAGCCTTGGCGGGGGCATTCTGGGACAGCGGCGGCGCGTTGCCTTCTGCGAGCGCAGCGTCCACACGATGAACCTGGAACCGGCGAATGACCGGTTCACCGGCGGCATCCGTGACGCGAACACGCACACGGTCCGCCGTGACCGGAGCAAACAGGTCGAGCTTCCGTCGGCCCACGGCAGTGCCTTGCGCAAGTTTGATCCACGCACCGTTCACGCGGCCTTCGATGACGTAGCCGCGGATGCGGTGGCCGAGCCGGTAATCCTCCCAAAGGTCGGCGCAGTTGATTTTCACGGAGTCGCCGAGGTCGAGTTCGATGTCCCGCCCTGCCACCTTTGTCGCGACCGCCAGCGGATGACCGAAATTACGTTCCAGGGCCTGGCCGAATTCGAGATAGCATGCCCGGTCACCGTCCGGAATACGGCCGTCGGTGTTCGGGGTGGAGTTGAGCAAAAGAACCGAACCACGGCCCGCTGATTTCACGTAGATGTCCAGCAATTGCGCGACCGACAGCCGCTTGCGCTCGTTGCCAGGATTCCAGAACCAATTGTGGTTGTAGAGAGGGACGTCGCACTCCACCGGTGCCCAGGTGTCTCCGGCAGGATCACTATGGTCTTGCGTGGCGACCCCCGACTTGAGCGCAGAACCCATGAGTGTGTTCCAATTCGGGTCGCGGGCGATGCCGGCTTCATTGCCGACCCAACGAATGTTGGTGATCGGACTTTGCAGGACCACCGCATCCGGGGCCAGGCGCTGGATGATGTCGGTGAGCGGCACGATGCAACTGCCATCAAACCAGATCTCCCGCACGAGGTCGGGACCGCAAAGGGTCAGCACTTCCTCCCATTGCTTGCGCAGCAGTCGGTTCCATTCCTCCTGCTTTGCCGGGTCGTCGGTCTTGCCGCCGTTTCCAATCCCGGACGTGTAACGCGGGTCGTCCGAATAGACGTAAATGCCCATCGCCAACCCGTGCCGACGGCAGGCATCGGCTACCTCCTTGACCAGATTTCCCTTCCCTCCCTGCCACGGGATGCTGCGCACGCAATAATCCGTGGTTTCGGTCGGCCACCAACAGAAGCCGCCGACGTGTTTGCAAACGAGCAGTATCTGACGGGCACCCCAGGATTGCGCTGTGGCGCAGATCTCTTCGGCATTGAATCCGGCCGGGTTCATTTTTGACAAATCGGTTTTACCGTCCTTGTCGTATTCGGTCCCTTCCCACGTTGCCACGCCGAAATGGACGAACATGATCCGTTCCTGCTCGTGCCAGGCATATTGGTTGGCGGAGGGACGGGCCAGATGGGCGTTCGAACCGGCGGCCCGGATTCCCGGCGACGAGATGAGCGTGAATCCGAGATAAATGGCGATCGGCAGTGCGGTGGATTTCATTTGTTTTTGGGGATGGTTCAGAACGCTTCATCGAACTCGCCGAGGTCGAGCGGATAGACGCCGTGTTTGCGGACGAGCTTGACGATCGTGTCGTAGGTTTTTCCGGAGACGCCGCTGCTAACGGAATGGTCGGATTGGAAAATGAGGCCGCCGCCCTTGGCGGAATTCAGCTTGCGCAGCACCTCGCGGCGGACTTTTTCCGGATCGCCCTCCTCCCAGACCATCATGTTGCTGTTGCCGCAGAAGCCCATGGCGTGGCCGTATTGGCGGCGCAGCTCGCAAACATCCAGGCCGGCCTTGGCTTCGAGCGGGTTGTAGGCGTCCAGGCCGATCTCGATGAAGTCCGGCAGGATCGCCTGCACATTGCCGCAGCCGTGATAGATCACCGGCAGGCCGTGGCGGTGGCAGATGTCGATCATCGCCTTGACGGTGGGCTTGAAATAGGTGCGCCAGTAGGTCGGCGAAAAAAACAGGTTGTTGCGGTAGGCCACATCGCCCCAGATGACGAAGCCGTCCAGCATTCCGTCCGCGGCCATGATGGCAGCTTCCGCGCAGCGGGTGTAATGCCTGCCAATGCGGAGGATCTGGGCGCCCATCCGCTCCGCTTCCTCGCCCATCCACATGAGCGGATTGATTTGGCCCACCAGGCGGGTGAGGCATTCCGAGGCTTCGATCATGCTGCCATAGACGGGGAAATCCGAGCGCAGTGATTTCACGGTCTCGACCCATGCCGGCGAATTACGGGTGAAGCCGTCGCCCACACCGGCGATCTGGTTGTCTCCGGCGCTGAAGAACCGGCGCGGGTCGGCCGGGTCATCGAACTCGAACGCCTCCAGCTTTTCCAATGTGTCGGTGTCCCAGCTTTCCTGCTCGGGCATGGGCATGTCGTAGCGTTTCCGCAATGTCGTCTCAAAGCCGGTTTTCACGATGACCTCCTCGTCGTCCTCGCGGATCGTCTCGAAGCTCTTGATGTGGGGATCCATATTGGGCACGGTGGCGATCCAATCCAGATCGTAGTGGTAGTAGGGATTGGCATCCGGCGGCAGGCCGAGTTCCTCACGCCAGCGCTGGATGAAGCCGCCCCAGAAAAAGTCGCTGATCGGCACGCGGTCGGGCTCCTGATGGCTCAGTGCCTTGCGCATGCGTTCCAATTTCGCCAAGGTGCCGGGCTTGCGCTCCAGCCCAGTGGCGGTGCCTACGGTGTCGAACATTCCACTCATGATGCGGGCGAGTATAATCCGGCTTGCTCCCGTGATCTATATCCGATAACCCCAATTCTATGTCCTATTCGACCCGTGGTCACACCAGTAAGGGAGCCTACGACCAACCGTTTTCCGGGGTGGGCGTGGAGTTCGATCCACTGGGAGCGCCCCCGGACCGCACCGGCGTGACGCTGCATGAAAGCGACTACCTGCCGGACAACACGGACTGGAATTTCCCCAGTGTCTTCAGTCCGTTCTGGCGGCTTGTACACAACCGTCGGCGCGGCCATTGCGTGCTGTTCGGGGATGAAATGACCGAGTTGACGCACGACCGGCTGCTGCTCATTCCACCGCGCCAACCCTTCCATTGCCTGGGCCAGAACCCGGTGCCCGCGTGCTGGCTGACATTGAACTTCATCGGTTAGCTCAATGAGAGTCAATGCCCCATGGTGAGGCTGCGTCCTCGCGCCACCGAAATAAGTCTGATCCGGGCCTTGTGTCGGTTGATCGAGACCAACGAAACATGGGCATGCTCCAGAAACTCATGGACAACCGGCTGGTCTGGAACGAGGCCCGGTTCTGCTTTGTCCAGGAGCGCGACAAGAATCTCGGCGGCAACAGCCTGTTCCGCAGCGAAGAACGCATCGCCACCGAGAAGCGCCACCTCAAGCGCAAGTGGAAATCCCACATCCGGATTGAAACCTACAAGAGTCAGGACCGCACCGCGATGGACGCCCCCCGCCGCCAGTCGGTGAAGCTTTGAAAAATGGCGTTCAAAACTGCTTCCATGCCGTGTGCCAAACCGCTAATCTAGCAGACGATGAGTTATCACTTAAACACCAAGCGCGGCTACTCCTTCCCGGCGGTCTCCAGCGCGATGCAAAAGGCGGTCCGGCGCGGAGACGCGAAGCTGGCCGGTTACTGGGCACTCGAACTGTGGGCCAGCGGGTTCGGCCAGTATGTCTGGCGGCGCTTGCTCACGGTGAGCGCGGAGGATTGCTGGGGCATTCTCACCCAGGAGGTCAAGGCGTTGCACGACAGCTACACCGAGATCAACCAGAACACCCCGGCGAAGACACCGAAAGGCCGCATCTTCATTTCCAAAGCCGTGATTCTGCTCTGCCTCGCCAAGAAGAGCCGCGACGCCGACCACCTGCAAAACTTCGTCTATGACCAGCAAGCCGGGCTGATACCGGAAACCCTGACCGATGAACTGGAAGCCGCCGGCGAATACGTCCCCATCCCCGACTACGCATACGACTGCCACACGCCGCAGGGCCGCCGGATGGGCAAGACCAAAGCCGAGTTCTTCAAGGCCGAGCAGGAGGCGCTCAACCCCTTCATTCCCGGTCTCTTCGATGACCTGATTGATTCGTAACCCCACACCCCGAGATCCCATGCCAATCCACCTGATGCAACCCCGCTTCCCGCTTGGGAAGATCTACGCCACCCCCGGTGCCCTGGCGCTGGACGTGGACCTCTCCCGCTACCTCCGCCGGCACCACTGCGGCGATTGGGGCGAAGAACTCTGCGCCGAAGACAAGCAGGCGAACGAGGACGCCCTGGCCCACGACACCCGCCTGCGGAGTTGCTACAAGACGCCCGCCGGTGACTGCCTCTACATCATCACCGAATGGAATAGGTCGATGACCACGATGTTGCTCGCGGAGGAATACTGAACCGCTCAGTACAATCCGAATGCCAAACCGGTTTGTCCACGCCTAACGGTGAACCTAACTTATGCGGAATGTGGATGAGAGGGTCGGTCATATTGCTATACCTTGTGAGGGGGTAGTGTGCTCCTACGGCTGATAACGAGGCATTCGGAAGGTTGCGGATTTCGTGGCCATTCCAAGCACGATTGACACCCGTACAATCAGTATGCCAACGGACGAGCCGCACGCAAAATGGCCAGCAAATATGGTGTGGGTTGGCGTGCGGATGGTGCGCGACAAACGAGGGCCGCGTTGACGAGGCTCAGGATGTCGGAACGCACAACCCTCCGACCCCATAGCACCATGAACGCCATCACCAAGCCAATGCTCGCCACCAAGTGCGAGTGCCCGCGCCTGCTCAAATTCCCGGTCCTTGCCACGCCCAAGCTCGATGGGATCCGCTGCCTCAAGCTCAATGGCAAGGCCGTGACCCGCTCGTTCAAACCCATCTCCAACCGGTTCGCCCGCGAGTGGATCAGATCGATGACCAACCAGAACGCCGCCGAACTGGACGCCTTCGGCCGGACCAAGCGCAGTCTCGCCCAGGCTGGCATGGTCGGCCGGAACGAACTCGGCGGCTTCGTGGTGAGGCACCTCAAGACCGGCGTGGAATTCCGGCTCGGCTACAATCACATCACCGGCGGCATCGACCGGGTGACCTTGTGGCTGCGGCGCGAGACGCTTGTTGGGAAAGTGGTGAAGTTCAGCCACCAGCCGAGCGGGGCCAAGGACGCTCCCCGGTTCCCGAAGTTCATCGGGTTCCGCGAGGCGTGGGACATGTGATCTGCCTCGCAAAAATGGTGTCAAATGGCGCGCGACAAACGACGGCGGCGTCTGGCAGGCAGGAGGATGCCGGAACGCACATCCCTCCGGCCCCACCGAGATGAAAACACCGAAATACCGCCCAGGCTCCACCAGTCGCATCACCGTCACCAGCGTCAGGGAAGATGCCTGCCCGTTCAACACCGACACACCCGAGAACCTCCACCGGTTCTGGCTGGAGATCGTCGCCTCCCAGCCCGACCACGAACCCGACAAGGAGAGCGTGGTTGTCGTGATGATGAACGCCCGCCTGCGCCCCTACGCCTGGCACCGGGTGAGCCTCGGGTCGGTCAACGAGTGTTCCGCACAGCCCCGTGAGATTCTGCGCCCTGTCATCGTGTCTGGAGCTTTCGGGTTCGCCCTGATGCACAACCACCCTAGCGGCGACCCCGGACCCAGCCGCGCCGACGAGGCGATCACCCGCCGGATCAACGAGGCCGCCGCCCTGTTGCAAATCCGCTTCCTCGACCATGTCGTCGTCGGAGACCCAGCACCCGGACGCGGCCCCTACTTTTCGTTCCGGGAAGCCGGGCTGGTTTCCTAACGAAACAAACCGCGCGCCAACGGACGAAGCGAACGAAACATGGTGAAAACTATGGTGCGAACTGGCGTGCGGATGGTGCGCGACAACCCGCGAGGATGGCTGGCAGGAGGAAGGATGTCGGAACGCACAACCCTCCGGCATCCACAGAGACCATGAGATCCCAAGATACCAAAGCCGAGCAGATCACCTTCGGCGTCGAACTCGAAACCACCATCCCCGCCACGTCCGGCATCAATGTCGGCGGCTACCACTGCGGTGCCCCCGTGCGCGGCGGAACTGACATGGCCACCAACCAGCCGCTGACCGCCCCCACCTTCAACGGTAACCATTGGAAGGCCGAGCGCGACGGGTCCATCCGCATCACCACGGGTCGCATGGCCTGCGAGTTTGTCTCCCCCGTCCTCCACGGTGCCGCCGGGGTTGAGAACCTGATTCAATTCGTCGAGTGGGCCAACGCGATCGGGGCGAACGTGAACGCCTCGTGCGGATGCCATATCACCGTGGGCGTGGCCTCGATCATCGGCACCAACGATCCGCAGGCGATGAGCGAATTCGCACGCAAGCTCGCCCACATCGCCCGGTGGCACGCCATGAGCCTCTACGGCCAGACGGGCACCGGACGCCACCTCAACCACTACAGCCACGTGCTCGACGACAGCGTCGGCGGCTTGGTCAGACGGATGGAACGGGCCACCCAGCCGAACCGCAAGGCCGACGCCGCCAACCGCTGCGGACGGGGCATGCTCAACCTGCGCAAGCTCTTCACCCACGGCGTGATCGAATTGCCGACGCGTGCCCGCGTCGCCCTGCGGGCAGCCTATGGCTGGCTATCTCGCTCCGCTCGGTTCCGGGTGTTCGCCGGCACGCTCAACGCCCACAAGATCATGCACCACCTCGCCACGGTGCTGGGCCTCTGCCGCCGCGCCGCGGAAGTCGAATGCCTCGGTGCCTTCTCGAAGAACAAGGCGTAAGCGAAACGCACCTCATCCGCCGCCACCGCCCTGCGCTTCCTCTGGGACTACCTCGGGTGGACTGGCTGCAAACGCCCTGTGGCCCTCGGGCTCTTCGGCCCCCTCCACCACGGGTTCAGGACCTACCGCCAGACCGCCGAACGGATGTGCCAGCGCTTCGACGCCCGCTTCCCCCACGCCAACCTCTAACCTCCCCCAAAGCCATGTGTGTGATCCTCGTATGCCCCGCCGATGTCCGCCCCGACCGCGCCACCCTCGACGCCTGCCACAAAGCCAATCCCCACGGGGCCGGGGTGGCGTGGTGCGACGGTGACCGGGTGCGCTGGTCGAAGGGAATCGAACCCGACGAACTCGAACCCCTGATCGCCGGACTGTCCGGTGAGATCGTGATCCACTTCCGCTGGGCGAGTGTCGGGGAGGTGACGCCGAAGCTCTGCCACCCGTTTCCCGTAACCGCCACCGCCACCACCCGCCTGACTGGCCACGCCCTCGCCGTGCTCTTCCACAATGGCACGTGGAGTGATTGGCGCGAGACCCTGCGCCGGATGCCCGGAGGCCGCCTACCCGATTCCCTGCTATCCGACACCAGGGTCGCCGCCTCCTTTGTCGATCTCTGCGGCACCGATGCCCTCGAACGGCTCCCCGGCCGCTGGGCGTTCTTCGAGCGGGACTTCACCGAGCTGTTCGGCGACTGGCAGCGGTGGGGCGGCATGAAGGTGAGCAATCTCGGCTTCGAGCGCCATCTGCACACCGCCCCGCTCCACCAAGCCACCCTCAAGCTCTCGTCCGCGTGCGGATACCCGGACACCAGCCGCCGCCGCAAGTGAGCCCACCAACGAATCCAACGAGCACCATCCCACCATCATGAAAAGCACCATCCGCATCGCCGCCACCGAGACCGCGTCCCTCAACTCGACCGCCTTCTTCCCGCCGCCACCGCCACCCCAACTGATGACCGAGAGGGAGGTCTGCGCGTGGCTCAACACCTCCAAGCGCAACCTGTTCTGCTGGCGCAAGGCCGGACTCATTCCCTACCTCAAGATCGGCAGGGCGGTGAGGTTCAAGAGGGATGAGGTGGAGAAGGCGCTCGCAACAAGAATCCACATCTCCGATCAGCCATGAATCAGGCACCCGTTGTCACCATTGCCCGCTACCGCAAACCCGACGGCTACGAAACCAGGTTCTGGGCCGTGTATGTCGATGGAGAACTGCTAGCCGTCACCGTCTATCGGAAAGGTGCGGAGGCTGTCAGGGCAATGATTGTCCGGGTGTCCGCCACCCGATCTGTCGGCGTGGCCTGAGCGGATTCCATCTGCCCGCCTCCAGCCCCCCGGAAAACGAGGTTCTCGCGGCATTCCTCGCCCGGCGGTGGGGCACTCCCATCACCATCACCCGAAAGATCGCGGAAGGAGCCAAGGGCAATGTCAGGGCGGCGATGGCGGATTTGGAGATGTGGATTTGGTGACAGGAATGACATTTCATCCATCACCCCAAAGTCCGCCACAAAGCCACCCTCAAGTTCTACGATGTTGACCCGCTCTGACCCGCGACGGGTATCCGCAGGTGGAGGCTGTTACGAGTGCTTGCTTAGGATTCAAGGGGTCCAGGGATTGGAGGGAATTGCATAGAGGCGGGTGCCCCACAACTCGACACCGTCATCTGACTTGGCGGCACGCCAGTAGGGGTGGAGGGCGGTGCCGGCGCTGTTCATTCCGTTGACGGAGGATCTGGTTCCGTTAGCGGCGGAGGACCAGAACGCGGGCCCAGCGTGGCGGGTGGTATCGGCTTGTCCGGTGGATCGCCCGGCTGCCGGATCTTTCGCTCAAATACATAATCTGGTGTTTTTATATCGTTGTCAAAATCCATTACCTGCCACCATTCCTTCGAGTCGCCCGAAACATTCAGCGGAATTATCCTCCATCCTACCAAGATGGCTTCTTCGATCGGAATGTCATAGTGCCACATTCCAGCGATATCCTTTGGGAGGGTGTCTCGTTTGGTCATCCATAGCAATCCAGATTTCTCGGAAGGATCGGGTGGCTTTCCGTCTTCGTGTCGCTTGTCAATATATGTGACCGGGATAATTACATGAGGCCCTGTCGGGCGATCTATATAGGCACCATTCTCGTAATTGGGAAATCTGAGCGCGCATCGTAGCTCAAATGCGTGGACCAAAGCTTGCATAAACACCTTGTTTCCTGTGTTGGCCACGGGCGTTCCGAGCCGCACCAGAATCGCGCCCGATTCTTCGAGCAATGCCGGTATTTCCGCCTTTTTGCTCACGCTTGGCAACAGGTGTTCGTTCGCTTTGATCGCTGCTATATTACCGCCTTTGTCAGTTAGGATTTGAACGGTTTCGTTTTCAAATGAATCCAGAAAATCTCTACTAAGGTTATCAAAAGGTCCATAAGGCTGCGCCAAGTCCTTCAGCAACATGGATTTCTTTTCGCTGAACGGCATGGGGGCCAGTCCGGGGAATATGACGTTCCTGTCTGGATCTGGAAGACTGGGACGGTCGCTCTGGTGCCGGGTTGGCGGCGCATCACCGGAAAGTGGCGTGTCTTGCGGTCCGGAACCCCTCCCGCATCTGGAGACACCAAAAACCGCCGCAGCAAGAAGCACGGCCGCACCGACGAACATGATTGGCTGGGATTTCATTCAGGGTTGTTGTTTTGCCGGGTCGATTTGGATTTCGCCGAAGGCCCACGGGCGGTCGTCCCAGAGGGAGAATCCGTCAAGTCCGGCCTGCGTGTGCCAATAGGGATGGAGTGCGGTGCCGGCGGCCGCGTCACCGGGGGCGGCGGTGCCACTGTTCTTGCCGTTGCGGACAGTGACGCCCACTTTTTCCGAGTTTACCTGCACGGGTTGCCATTCATAGGAGTTTTGCATCCAGTTCCAGCGATCATCGAGTTGCCCACTCTGCGGCTCGGGTTCCGGATCATCTATCAGACCGGACGCCACCTTGAGGTTGGAGACCATGGCCTTCTGGGTAGAGGAACCGACAGCGAAGGAAACGCTGTTGTTGCATTCCATCTTGGCATCCAGCAGGTTCATGTTCTGGGCATTGTAGATGGCGTCGAGAGTATTCACAAGCGTTGCGTCGTTTCCGCTGGCCGGCCGGGCGGGCGGCGCAACAACCTCCACGTAGTATGCGGAATCGTCAGCGGGCTTGCCATCGCGGGAATCCTTGAAAATCACTTTCCAGGCCGCGATTTTGGAGTCGCTCCCATCTCCGTTTGTGGAGACGATCTCCTTCCAGAGTAGGAAATCGATGACCAGCGGCACCTGATGCCAGTTCAGCAACGCCCGCATTCTGTTATTGGCTGTCCCGGCCTCAACCAAAGTGCGGCCGAAATAGGCCTTTCGATTCAGCATCGTGCCTGTTTCGACATAGCCTGCTGGAGGGGTTGAGAACTGCGCGATTGCATTATCGCCCGGATCCCAAGACCACCGCAATCCACACTGCGCCCATGTGAAATTGCCGTCCGGCAGGTTCTGTTTCACGCCTACCCAGAAGCTCTGGCCGGACGAGCCATCGCCAACATGGCGGCGCAGGGGCCAGTTGTGCATGGGGGAAAGCTGGGTATGGAATCCCTGGTCTTGTGAGCTTTTGAACGACGGCACCCTGCAGGTGATTCTGCCGGTGACGGCCCGGATCCTGCCTGCGGTGCCGCCGGCGGACTGGTCGTGGATGCCGGCGTAGTGGGGAGCCATCCCGCGTATGGGAAGCGCGTCCGAGGCATTCGGAAACGTCGATGAGTGCGCCTCACACTGATCCACGTTCACGGTGACGGTCACTTCGTCGGAGTCGATCACGGTGTCAGGATTGGCCTTCTCGTAGAGTTCCAGCCTCAGCTTCACGTTGCCGTAGGTGAGGCCTTCCAGCAGCAGATCGCGATAGCTGCCTTCCACCTTGGTGGAGATGGGGGCGGGCTGGTTGAGAAAGAGGGCCGTGTCCAGCGTGGCTGACGCGGCACCCGTCTGCTGGTTCTCCTGCATGGCGAGTTCCACGGGCTTGTCGCCCCAGCCATGCCCGTTGTCCTGCCAGTCGAAGACCCGCACGATGTTCACGCCGGATTTGGCTGGATGAACCAGACGCAGGCCTAGGGTGCCGTCGCGCAACCCCTTCTGGGGCCAGACCATAACCCGCAGCCGTCCCAAGGCGTGACCCGGTTGTTTTCCTTCGTTGAACGCGCCGTCCAATTCCAGGCGGTCGCTGGCGCTGTCCACGATGTTGTTCGCGTTATCCGGCGCGACGTCCTGGTTGTCATTGTCGTTGTTGATGTCGATGACCGCCCCGCGGGGGGGGACGGAATTTTCGTAGGTGCGGTCCAGCGGCAGGCGTTTCGCGAGGGTGCGGATCTTGTCTGAAGCGTCGGGCAGGGAGTCGATGTATCCGTCGTTGTTGGCATCCACGGCCAGGTCGATGTAGGTCTTGGTCATTTCGACGGCGGCTTCGTAGGAGACGACTGGGAAGGTGGTGACGTCGGAGTGGTTGCCGGTGAGACCTGGGCCGGGGTAGAGGTCTCCGGTGGCGGGGGTGATGGCGTCCTCGATTACGAGGCCGGGGACGGGGGTAGCGGGCTCCACGATCATGGTGTAGTCAAAGTCCGGCCCCTCGGCGGTGACACCTTGGGAGGCGGAGCGGAAGCCTAAATTGGAGCCCTGCCATTGAATACGGAAGGTGTAGGTCTCATCCGCGCGGAAGACGCCGGAAACGGTCTTCTCTCCGCTGTATTGGCCGAAACCGCCGGATCGGAGGCGGTAAACCTCGGCTTCCTGTTTGGTCTCTGGATCGTAGCGGTATGCGACGAGGTGGTAGTCTTCGGAATCGCTGCCGCTTTGGTCGCCCACGGCGAGTTTCATGGGGATGGTGGTTCCTGCGGCGGGGGGCTGGCCGCCGTCCGAGGCGTCGTTGGGGTGGGAGCCTTGGGCGTATTCGGAGCCGTCCGGGGTTTCGTCACCGTCGCTGTCGGGGTTATTGGGTTTGGTGCCGTAGGCGATCTCCATCTCCAGGGTGAGGCCGTCGCTGTCGGCGTCGCTCTGGAGGTTGGCATCGGGGGTTTTGGCTCCGGCGCACCAGAGTTGGTCGTAGCCGTCGGGGATGCCGTCGTCGTCGCTGTCGGCGTCGTAGATTCCGGTGCCCAGGGACTGTTCGTTGATGGAGGTGATGCCGTCGCGGTCGTGGTCCTTGCCGGGTGGATCGCAGCGGAAGGGGTCCACGTAAAAGGCGACTTCGGAGGCGGTGCGGATGGCGTCGGAGTTGGTGTCGCGCCAGAGGGAGGAGGCGGCTTCGGTGATGTCCCAGAGGCCGTCGTGGTCGGCGTCCTCGCGGAAGAGGGTGAGGGCGTCAGCGGGGGTGAGAACGGTATGCCAGACGCGGAAACGGTCGAGACGTCCGCGGGTTTTATTGTCCACGGGAGCGGGAGGAACGGGGCTGAGGGTGGGATCGGGGCCGTAGAGGCGGCCCAAGCTGACGGTGGTGAAAGGCGCGCCGGTGATGGCGGGGTTGGTATAGGATTCGCTGCCGACCTGCACGCCGTCGATGTAGAGGGTGACGACCGCGCTGGACATGGTCATGAGATAGTGGTGCCAGACTCCGTCGTCCAGAGTGCGCGGGGTGTCGATGCCATAGGTCGCGATCGAAGGCGTGTGGGGCACGCCGTTGATGTGGTTGACATAGGAATAGCGGCCGGCGTGGAGGCGGCTGACGCCGTTTTTCATTTCAAACCAGATGCCGTTTGTCTCGATGGTGAGGCACGCCCAGTTGTAGGGAGTTTGGCCGGTGAAGGGCATGTATTGGCTGTGGCCGTGGAGTCCGGTGAGGCGGCCGGGGTTGTTGCGGACGCTGCCTGCCTCGATGTTGGCCCAGAACGAGACCGAGTAATAGGTCTTGTTGTCAAGAAGACTGGCGGGGACATGGATGCTCCCGGCGGCAGGCAAGGTGTTGGTGCGGGCGCATTTGGAAATCATGCCCTCGGGATCGGCGGACAGGATGGAAACCGGGGTGGCGTGGCGTCCGCCCGCGGTGCTATCCTTGAAAACCGATGCCCCCCCGACGGTTTCGATCGCCTCCAGGTCCCAGCGTCCGGC
This sequence comes from Akkermansiaceae bacterium, assembly GCA_021733795.1. Classification (GTDB taxonomy): domain Bacteria; phylum Verrucomicrobiota; class Verrucomicrobiia; order Verrucomicrobiales; family Akkermansiaceae; genus Luteolibacter. Next base: position 29,962 of record JAIPKB010000035.1, read on the forward strand.
CATGGAGGAGAGCAGGGACGTGGGATCTCCGGTGGCGGGGTCGATCAGACCGGCGCTGTCGGGGGAGGCGGCCACGTTGTTGGAGCGGGGGGAGCCGTCCACGCCATCGAGAATGCCATCGAGGTCCTGGTCGGGATCGAGTGGATCGTAAAGGGCCGGGTTGTTCGCTTCGTAGTGGTCGGACTTGCCGTCACCGTCGGTGTCGGAGCTATCCTGGTGGGTTCCCAGGCGAAGTTCCTCGTAGTCGCTCAGATCGTCATTGTCGCTATCGTAGTCGTCCACGCGGACTCGGAGAAAGTGGCGGCTGGAGTCCCCGATGGCCACGCCCGCTTCGATGGCGGTGCCGTCGGAGATCACGGCGTCGCCCACGGATGTCCATGTGACGAGATCCACGCTGTGCTGCAAGGTGTATCGTTTGCCGGGGATGCCGGTCCAGGTCAGCACGATGCTCTCGGGGACGGTTTCCACGGTGCCGTCCTCGTGAAGGATATATGTTTCCGGCGTCAGGCGGCTTTCGGGGAGGAGAAGCCCGGCGGGCGGAACCGAATTGCCCGGATGGGTGCCCGCCGCGGCCTCGTCCTCATTGGTCCATCCGTCCGAATCCGGATCGGCTCCGGGAGTGTAAACCGGCAGAAGCTGGCCGTTGTTCGTGTTGAGTTCCCATGCGTCGGAAACACCGTTCCCGTTAGTGTCCCAGATGGCGGAGGCGGGCTGGATGGTTAGGATATGAGCGGCGAGGGCGACAATCGTCGAAATGATATGTGTTCGGGAAAATGCGGATCGGGAGGCGGATGGCGGCAGGCTGGAAGCCCGCCTTCCCTGACAGCCTGGAAGGCTTTCCTCCGGACGGGTGCGGCGCGGACGGCGGGGCTTGGGCGTGGAAGGGGCGGACGGTGGCGGGACGGCCGGATCCGCAGGCGGGGCGGGATCGGCTGGGACCTGCGGGGCGGTGGTCTTGAACCAGTAGTGGAGGGTGATGTCCTGCGGCTTGGGCGGATTGGCCTTGAGGGCGGCTTCGGCGGCGAGGCGCGCGTTCTCGCGGGAAATGGCGGCGGCGTGGAGCCGGGGGCGCTCCTGGTTGTAGATCTTGTGAAGCTCGGTGATGATGGTCAGGTCGTTGGCTTTGTCGGCACCTTCGCAAACCGGGATGAAGGTGGCCGCTCCGGTTAGCGTGGCGGGCTGGCCAGCGGCGGCAGGCGTTTCGTTGGGGAAATCCGGCAGTTCCGGCGGCAGGTAGGCTCGGCCATTTGCGGACCACGCGGAGGCGATGCGGGAGAGATCCATCACAGTCCACATCATCATGAATTGATAGTGGGTGCCGTCGGTGCCGACGAATCGGCCGAGGCCCTGAATGTCGCGTAGGTCGATATTGGTCCAGAAGGAGACAGGTTCTCCGCCACCAACGGGCCATTGGCGGCAGAAGGCGCGGGGCGGGCGGTTGTCGGATAGATAAAGGGTGCCGCCCAGCAGGATGAACCGCTCGCGCGGGCGGCTGGCACGGAGAGCGGCGGCACGGGCGGAAAAGGCGGCACGTTCGGCGGCGGTGGGTTGTGGAACCGGCTCGGGCGGAGGCGGGATGGGGAGCGGCTCGATCCGTTGATAGGTGATTTGGCGTCCGCCCTGCTCGATGGTTTTCGCCTCGCGGAGATCGGCGGGGGCTGGCGTGTAGGGCTTGACAGCGGGAACGGGTGCCGGTGCGGGGGCGATGACGGTTTCGATCAGGCGGGGGAGGTTCGCACCGGTGGCGACGGTGTCGGTGACGGCCTCCGCAAAGACCGGGGCTGGCTGGACATCCGTTAGTTTGGCGGTTTCCTGGGCGGGGAGCTGGGAAACGAGGAGGATGGCGGCAAGAAATCGGCGGGTTCTCATGGGATTGCTCTTGTCCAACGGACAACGCGATTCCTAGCAAAACGCCCAATCCCTGCAAGCAAAAAATGCGCAGATCGGAAATTATCCCAAAGGCGGCCCATGCATAATCATGTTAGACCATCAAACCTTTATCTAACGTGAAATGTGTCATATTCTAACGTAATACTATCCGGTTAATGGCGACAACTCGCGCTTGCTATGGGTTGTAACTCATTGATAGTGAACAGGAAATCTATTAAGCGTGGCGACAAAGTCCTTGGGTCCCCCCACCCCCATCCAAATCCTATGAAAGGTGCCTTTTTCAGCTTTACACTTTTTTTGCATGGAAAGTTGCTAGGGATTGACCGGATTCCGAGGGGTTCGGACGAGGTGCATCCCTACGGCCATAAGGGTTAGGCGCGTTTAGGGCAAGTTCGCCGGACGGGGTTTTTCGACCTAACCGAGGTGTAAAGCAGTGTAAAGCAAACCCCCAAAAAGTGTAAAGCAGGGCGGTTTTTGTGGCGGGACAACCGTGGGCGGCGGAGATCAGGAATCCGGCCCGTCGGGGAAGGAAATCCGGGGTTGCCACCCGAGTTCCGCCCCGATGGCAGTGATCGACGCCAGGGTTTCCGGCACGTCCGCCGGATGGGGGGCCTGATGCTCCACCAGGGGCGTGGCGGTTTTCCTGGTGGCTTCCAGCATGTCCATGACCGAGTGGTTGCGGCCGGTGCCCACGTTCAGGACCACCGAGCCGGGGCCGGGCCACCGCAGCGCCAGTTCCACCGCCCGGGCCACATCCGACACGTGGGTGAGGTCGCGGCGCTGGCTGCCGTCCCCGTTGATGACCACCGGCTGGCCCGCCTCGATCCGGCGGCGGAAGCACTCCATGGCAAGGTCGGGGCGCTGGCCCGGTCCCCAGACCGAGAAGAACCGCAGCGCCACGAACCGCAGGCCGTGCATGCTGGCGTAGAGGCGGCCCCACTGCTCGCCCTGGAGCTTGGTGAGCGCGTAGGGGCTGCACGGGTCGGTCGGACCGTCCTCGCGGGCTGGAAGGGGCGTCTCCGGGCCATAGACGCTGGATGGGGGGAAGGAAGAGTCGAAGGTTGAAGGTCGAAGGTCGAAGGTCGAAGGTCGAAGGCCGAAGGTCGAAGGTCGAAGGTCGAAGGTCGAAAGTCGAAAGTCGAAAGTCGAAAGTCGAAAGTCGAAAGTCGAAAGTCGAAAGTCGAAAGTCGAAAGTCGAAGGTCGAAGGTCGAAAGAGGAAGAGGAAGAGGAAGAGGAAGAGGAAGAGGAAAAGGAAAAGGAAAAGGAAAAGGAAAAGGAAGAGGAAGAAAAAGAGGAAGAAAAAGAGGAAGAGGAAGAAGCGGCCTGAAAGCCTGACCTTCAGACTCCTCGATCCGGCGGCAGAATTTCAGCAGGCGCAGGGTGCCGGTGACGTTGGTGGAGTGGTAGCCGATTGGATCGTGGATGGACGGGCGCACTCCAGCCAGCGAGGCGAGGTGGACGACGGCATCGAAGACCCGGTTGGGGAAATGGTTCTGGCGGATGTCGAACTGGTGGAACAGCACCCCATCCGGCAGCGGCGGTTTCGGCGGCAGGTAGTCCAGGGCGGTGACCCGGTGGCCTGCGGCGTGGAGTTGGTGGACGATGTGGCGGCCGATAAAGCCGGAGGCACCGGTGACGAGGACGGAGAGCGGGGCGTGGATCATGCCACGGCGGCGGAAGTCAACTGGTCTCTGCATCCCCTTCCTCAATTTCCGCGTTTTTTGCTTGCGTTCCCGGCCCGATTCTATCAGGCTGCGCCCATGAGACGGCTACCCACCCTCGGCTACCCAGGCGGCGTTTACCCAGGCGGCGTTAACACCTGCGCGTGCGGGCGCGCACGCATTATGCGCACAGGTATTCACCGGTTTTTCGGTATAACAAAACTGTTGTGCGCCGAGCAAAGCAAGGCGCTTCTTGTCAGATGAAAGATCTGATGTTTCAAAACCTAGCCAGTAGAAACTACCGAGTGTTGCAGACATGACAGCTAACCCATTGGAACTTCGCGGGAGGCACCGCGTGAACAACATGAACCCGGAGGCCGACTTGGAGGCCGATGGATGGGGAAACGTCATGGCTGAAGCGTACACAGGGAATTCCGCAGGCCACAGGGCGGTTCGCACCCGCCTGAAGGTTGATATAGCCCCGTAAGTGTTGAGATGTGGAAGGAGATTCACTAACAGTATGGAGAATCCAGTACCGAAAAGCGCGATCCTGAAAGGGAAATGGCAAGCGTCTACGGTTCCACCGGGGTCGACTTTAGACCGTGGCATGTGGAAAGAGAAGCGAATCGACGACTGTCCTGAGGAGGACAGCGCCTTGAACTCGGGACGCCTGGTCCCCACACCCGATGAAGAGATATACCTTCAGCGGGCCAACGACTTCCAACGACAAGAGGGGGTCGCCACAGGGGTTCAGGATTCAGACCCGCCAATAGTAGTCAGAGACGGTAACACCGTTCACACGGCGAAGGAGCGGGCGGAGAGACAACGCGGACAAAGCACTCACGCGAGGGACAAGAATACTCCCGATCAAAGCGTGTCAAGCACCCTGTCCGCACTGAGAGCAAAGGCGGACGCAGACCCGGGGCATCGCTTCCGGGCACTGGCCCGCCTGTTGGACCGCCAGATGTTAGGTGAGGCATTCGCATGCCTGAAA
>JAIPKB010000036.1 GCA_021733795.1 Akkermansiaceae bacterium
AGGTGGTGGAGGTGGGGGTGGAAGAACAGGAAGTCGCCGAAGGTGTGGACAGCGACGATGGCGCCGATGCGGCGGTAGGGGAGGTCGAGGCGGTTGGACGAAGATGAGATCGGGGCATTGGCCAACGAGATTCCGGAGGGCGCGGTGGGTCAACACGCAAAGGATGTGAGGGTTGCCGAGGACGGAACGGGAAGCTCGACGTCGTCCTGTCCTCGCCCCGGAGTCTCGTCGACGGCCGGTGGCACCAGGTCGCCGCCAGTTGGGACCCTTCCGCAGTGGATCTCTTCGTGGACGGAAATCGAGTGGCCCGCAACGACGATTTCCGGATCCCGCAGGACGGCACGTTCACTGGGGCCAACGTCCGCTTCGGCAGGCAGACCACGGGGATGGACGGCCGTCCGCCCTTCCTGTTCACCGGTTGGGTGGATGAGCTCGCGCTCTGCAACCGTCCGCTCACCGCGGAGGAGGTGCTCTGCCAGTTCCGCGCGGCGCAAGGGAAACCGCCGGAGTAGCCCTTGTGGAACATTTCGTGCTGGACTATCGCCGAGTCTTCGGCAACATCCCGGCGTGTCGGTTTGACCAAATTCAGCACGTTTTCACGACCGGAGGATGGAAGTTCACAGCGAACACCATTGCCGTAATTGTGGAACGGAACATCAAGCATTTTGTAAAAATCCTGGCAAGAACCAACAAGGCTAACAGTTAGCGCATCCGCCCCCACCCCAATGAAACGAACCATTCCCCCATTATTGATTGCCCTCCTGTTGTTGACGTTCCGCCTAGGCATGGGAGTGTCGTTGGCATCCCCGGCCTTGGCCACCGGGGGCGAGGGTGCCGCCGCGTGGGACGCGATCGGCAACTTCAACCCCGTGGTGCCCGGCTACTTCGCCGACCCGACACTGAAGAAGTTTGGGGACACCTATTACCTCTACACCTCCACCGACGGGATCGGGGCGTGCGAGGGCTGGACGCAGGTCTGGATCTCCAAGGACATGGTCAACTGGGTGAACTACAAGCTGGACTGGAATCCGAACGACAAGAACTGGGCGCCGGACTGCATGGAGAAGGACGGGAAATACTACCTGTTCTACAACTTCCCGTGCATGACTTTCGCGGCGGAAGGCGACAGCCCGGTAGGGCCGTGGAAACCTTACGAAGAGGCACCCCTCGTCCCGGACAAGTTCGTGCCTCCGGTCATCACGCTCGATTTCCAGACTTTTCAGGACGACGACGGCGCGGTCTACGGCTACTTCACGACCTGGGCCGGCCTTCAGGACGCCGGATCGGGGTGGGTGAAGTTCAACAACGACATGAAGACCTTCGAGAGCAAGGGCCGCATTCCCTATCACGAGTTGGAGGGCATCATGGAAGGGCCCTACATGCTCAAGCGCAACGGGAAATACTACATGATGTACTCCAACGCCTCCTGCCACGATGAAACCTACAACGTCCGCTACTCGATCAACGACGCCGGCCCCACGGCCGACAGCGGTTGGATCTACGGCGAGAACAACCCGATCCTCTCGTCCGACGTGCCGCGCAAAATCCATGGCACCGGCCACCACAGCGTGCTGCAGGAAGGCAACGACTACTTCATGATCTACCACCGGCACGACATTTGGGTCTCGGCCGGGGGGCTCACGCGGCAGACCTGCATCGACCGCATGCGTTTCACCAAAGACGACCAAATCGAAAGGGTCGTCCCCACGCATCAGGGTGTCGGGTACTTCGGTGAGAACCAGAACAAGTTTCCGAACCTCGCCCGGGGCGCCTCGGTCGTCGCGTCTTCGAACGAAGGAACCTACTTCCCGCGCTACGCGGCCGATGACAACAACGCCACGCTCTGGCGCGCGGAAACCGGCAAAATGAACGAATGGATCGAGCTCGACATGGGCAGCGTCCAGCAGGTCCGGCGCACCCATCTGCAGTTCGAGTATCCCGAGCACGTCTATCAGTACCTACTCGAATCCTCGACCGACAAGACGGCCTGGAAGGTTTTCGCCGACAAGCGGACGAACCAGAAGCCCGGCTGTCCGATGATCGACGACAACGACGCGGAAGCGCGCTATTTTCGCGTGACGATCACGAACATGGAGCCGATCAAGAACGTCGGACGGCGCGCGGGCGTTTGGAACTTCAAGGCCTTCAGCGGCGTCGACCCGAACTACGAGTCCCTGATCAAGCAGTACGTCAACGCGGACATCGATCCGGCCCTGGCGCCGCTGCTGATCGAGGCCGGTGCCGGCTACGGCGGAACCGTCAGCCCCTCGGGGATGCAGGAAGCCTGGCCCAAGAGCGACCACGTCTTCACCGTCAAGGCGAATCCCGGCTTCGTGATCGAGGATGTGATCGTGGACGGCAGGAGCATCGGCGCCGTGTCCTCGTGTTCGCTCGAAGGCATCGACGGCAGCCACAAGATCTTCGCCCGCTTCAAAAGCGAAAACAAGGTGGTCGGCAGCGTCCCCCGACCGGGCGACCTGCTGTTCTCGTGCCTTGCCGAGGATTTGCCGGAGACGGGCAAAATCGCCTCCTGGAAGACGCGGATTCCCAAGGGCGAAGCCCTCGCTCCGATGTCCGAACCGACCGTGACGCGCATCGACGGCCGGAAGTTCGCTTGCATCAACGCGCCGGAAGGCGACGGCTTCCGGTTTGGCTCCGCCCGCTCGGAGGACGTCGAGTGCGACGGGTTCACGATTGTGGCCGCCCTGCGCCATCGCCGTCACAGCGCCCGAAACGCCTGGGACTCGGTGGTCGACATCTTCTACGACCGTCTGCAACTCGGCGTCTACAACTGGAACGGCACGGTGTACGTCCGCCGCAACGGCCGAGCCCAGACCAGCGACTTCGCGCTTGCCGACGGACAGATCGCCGTCCTCAGCCTCGTGGTCCAGCGCGACGGGACTTGGAAGGCCTTCGCGGACAACCGGGAAATCATGGCCAGCGAATCCGCCGATCAGATGAGGAAGCTGGTGCCCGGCGTCGTCGGCGGCTACGGGCGCTGCATCAACCTCGGCCGCAACGAGCCGGACGCGTGGTCCACTTTCAACGGCGAAATCGGCGACGTCTTTCTCTACAAGTCGGCGTTGAGCGACGCCGAACGCAAGGAACTGGTGAACTTCGTCGCGGCGAAGCTGGTCGGCGGCGGCGAGTCCGACGCGGCCAAATAGCAGGGGCGGGCGGCACTGACCGGCGACTCTATCGTCGTGAACCGCCACGGCGGGGCATCCCGCATAGGTCTGGAAGGAGGGTTACCCATTCCGCGCGGCCAGGATGGAGACCCATCTGGACCCGGAAACCTACCGCCGCTTCACGTCCTTCGAACGATTCCTTCACATCCTGGTGGTGACTACCTCAGCCCACAGGGGCAGTCACGGCGCGGCGCGGCCGCCACGCCCTCGCCGGTAGGGCGGGTCCGGCCCCGGTCCGCCCACTGGTCCGCCGGAAGGATCGAACTCCATAACACCGGCCCCGCCGCTGTCAGCCTCACAGGTTGGCATCTGACGGACGATCCGGGGAACCTCACGAAATGGACCTTCCCCGACGGTGCGGCCACCACCATGGCAACCGGGCAATATCTGGTGATTTTTGCCAGCGGCGTGCGTCTCAATGCCGCCAACCGGCCAGTCGATTCCGACTTCGATGCCGGCGGTCGGTTGCATGCGGACTTCAAACTCAATACGGCGGAGCCTCGGCCGGTCCGGGGCAGGTGGATTTGTACCGGGTGGACCCCGCGCAATCGGCGTGGACCAATCAGGCCACGATGTTGGAAAAGGCAGGCAATGGTGCCCCGCCGGCCGGGGATGCGGACCGTGTGGCCTGGACCGGCGGCGTGAATGTGTTTGCCACCCACACGGGTTCGGTACTGGCAGCGGCCACGGTGGACCGGTTGGCGTCGCCCGCCACCGTCTTTACCTGGACGGTCACCGGCGCGGCGGCCCAACAATTGGTCGATGACTGGCGTGCCGGTAACCATCCGGGGCTCACGCTGGTGGACAGCGGAGCCACCGCGGGGCGTGATTATCGCAGCCATTGTTATGGCTTCAATGGCACCGCCGCCCGGCAACCGCGGCTCACCATCGCCTATGCCGAACCGCCCGCCATCTGGCAGGCCACAGCCATCGCGGAGCGGACCGCCGAGCAGGCGGTGGTGCCGGAAGAAATCGACCTGACCGCCGCCTTGGGCCAGGTGCAGGCGGGACCCAACGTGCTCGCCATCCATGGCTTGAATTCTTCCGCGACCGACCCGGATTTTCTGATTCTGCCCGAACTATCCGGTTTCACGGCGGTCGAGGATCCGGCCAATCCCGGCTATCTGGCCGCTGATGATGTTATTTTCACAGTCGAGGCATCTAACGATTTGCAGACCTGGCGCACTGATGAGCCGGTCATCAGGTTGTTCTCTACGGCCAGCCAAGCCGATGGCACGGCGGAATGGCTCTTCAGTGCTCCGACGACCTCAGATCCCGGGTATTTCCGCCTTAAACTCACCCGTCGGGCACCAGCAAGCGAGTGAAGCGGATTCGGGTGATGAGGCCGTCACCGGCCAGGAGGAGATCGCAGATAGTGGATTGAAGATCAGGAGCGATGTTTCACGCACGGTCAACGAGCCGTGATCACCGAGCGGAGCAGGAACCTGGGCAACCTTTGGCGTTCCATTCGCTGGTGGGCAGGACTCCCCCCCCCTTTCAAGCCCCGCCCGGTGGCGCCGGCGCAAGCATCCGCTCACGGGGGCGGCAAAGGACGGGGTTGGAAAAAACGTCGGGGCGGTGAGTGGGCGCGCTTTAGATCAGCGGGGCGATCACCAGGGCCACCACGGACATCAGCTTGAGCAGGATGTTGAGCGAGGGCCCGGAGGTGTCCTTGAACGGGTCGCCCACGGTGTCGCCGACGACGGCCGCCTTGTGCGGATCGGAGCCCTTTTTGTAAACGGTGCCGTTGATTTCAAGCCCTTCCTCGAACATCTTCTTGGCGTTGTCCCAGGCACCGCCGGCATTGGATTGGAACAGCGCCATCAGCACGCCGGTCACCGTGACGCCGGCCAGCAGGCCGCCGAGCATGTCGCCGCCGCCGATGAAGCCGACCGCGACCGGTGCGAGCACCGCGAGCAGGCCGGGTTTGACCATCTGCTTGATCGCCGAGTTGGTGGAGATTTCCACGCACTTGCCGTATTCCGCCTTGCCATCGGCATCGTCGAAAATCTTGCGGTCGGCGACCGACCACTCGTCCATTTCCTTGCCATCGTTGCGGCGCATCGCCGCGAGCGCGTTTTTCAACTCAGGAATGGTGGTGAACTGGCGCCGGACCTCTTCGATCATCGCCATGGCCGCGCGGCCGACCGCATTCATCGAGAGGGCCGAGAACAGGAACGGCAACATGCCGCCGACAAACAAGGCGGCCATCACCCGCGGGTTGGTGACTTCGATCACCAGCGGAGCACCGGGATGGGTGATCCGATAAGATTCCTGGAAGGCGGCGAACAGCGCCAGCGCGGTGAGCGCGGCAGAGCCGATCGCGAAGCCCTTGCCGATGGCGGCGGTGGTGTTGCCCACGGCATCCAGCTTGTCGGTGCGGGCGCGGACTTCCTTCGGCAGTTCGCTCATTTCGGCGATGCCGCCGGCGTTGTCGGAAATCGGGCCGTAGGCATCGACGGCCAACTGGATGCCGGTGTTGGAAAGCATGCCGACCGCGGCGATGGCGATCCCGTAGAGGCCGGCGAAGTGGTAGGCGCCCATGATGGCGGCGGCGAGGACGAGGATCGGCAGCGCGGTGGAAGCCATGCCGACGCCGAGGCCGGCGATGATGTTGGTGGCGGCTCCGGTGAGCGATTGTTGGGCGATGGAAAGCACGGGACCGGTGCCGGTGCCGGTGTAGTGTTCGGTGATCTTGCCGATTGCCAGGCCGGCCAGCAGGCCGAAGGTGATGGCGTAGAAGATGCCGTTGGCGGTGAAGGTGAGGTCGCCCACCACCCAATGTGCGGGCATCAGCCACTGGATCACAAACCAGGTGATCACCAGCATCACTGCCGATGAGCCGAATTCACCGATGTTGAGGGCGGCCTGCGGGCTGCCGCCTTCCTTGACTTTCACGAAGAAGGTGCCGCCGATGGAGGTGAGGATGCCCAGGCCGGAAAGGACCAGCGGCAGCAGCACCGCGCCCAGACCGTCGAAGGTGCCCTTGAATTCAGGCAGGCCGATGAACACCGCCCCGAGCACCATCGTGCCGATAATCGCTCCGACGTAGGACTCGAACAGGTCGGCACCCATGCCGGCCACATCGCCGACGTTGTCACCGACGTTGTCGGCGATGGTCGCCGGGTTGAGCGGGTGGTCTTCCGGAATCCCGGCTTCCACCTTGCCCACCAGGTCGGCACCCACATCGGCCGCCTTGGTGTAAATCCCGCCGCCCACCCGGGCGAAAAGCGCGATCGATGAGGCCCCGAAGGAAAAACCGGTGACGATCGTCATCACTTGGGAAACATGGGCTGAGGTTTCGGTTCCGATCATGTTGGAAAACACGGCGAACAGAATCCCCAGACCCAGCACACCGAGGCCGACCACGCCCAAGCCCATCACCGCACCGCCGGCGAAGGCGATTTCCAGCGCCTTGCCAAGACTTTTCCGTGCGGCATTGGTGGTGCGCACGTTGGCCTTGGTGGCGACTTTCATCCCGATGAATCCGGCGAGCGCCGAACAAAACGCGCCGACGACGAAGGAGACGGCAACCAAGGGGCTGGAGTTGGGACTCTTGTTGCCGGCGATTGCCAACAGAATGGCAACGCAGACGACGAAAACCGCCAGCACCTTGTATTCCGCCCGGAGGAAGGCCATCGCGCCTTCTTGAATGGCTGCGGCGATGCGCTGCATTTTCGGCGTCCCGGGATCCTGCTTGGCAACCCAAGCGGATTTCCAGAAGGTGAAAATCAAACCGACGATACCGAAGGCAGGAATCAGATAGATCAGTGTTTGTGTGGTCATAATGGTGGAGATTCCAACGGATTGGATAGGAAATCCCGGTTGGGAAGGGCCCGAGGTAGGAGGATTTCCGCAGCTTGGCAACCTTGAATCGACCGAAATTCCATTTTTTTTCGATAGTTCGGGTCGGCGGGAGATCATCGTGGATCCCGCCTGTCGCATACCTGCCGTGATCCAGCTGACCCACCCCGGCCCCTCCAGGAGTTTACCCTGTGGTTGCACAATGCCCACCAACTCCGGAAAAATCCGGATTTTTGAAAAAAATCATGATTGGATGTTTGACATGCCGGTGGAATTTACCAACCCTCTGCGCGAGCCACATCTCAAACCCGAGCGCGTATGAGCGATAACGACCCATCATCCCAAACTCCGTCCAAGCAGACCTCCAGTGTCCCGCTTAAGAAAGAAACCGTCCGCGTGACCCTCAAGGCCGCCGAGGCACCGCCTGCCGCCCCGATCGCGACCGTGCCGGGTGCGCCCGCCGTCCGGCCGCCGGCACCGCCGGCACCGCCAGTGGCAGGTCCTCCCCGCCCCACGGCTCCCGCGCCGACGATCGCGCTCAAGCCGGCCGGTGCGCCGAGCGCTCCCGCTCCCACGATCAGGCTGGCGACCTCCACCGCACCCATCGGTGCGCCGACGATCGCCCTGAAAACCGCCACCCAACCGCTTGGTGCCGGTGGCGCACCCAGCCTGCCCAAGGCGACGGTGCAGTTGCAGGCTCCCACCCAACCGCTCAGCGCAGGTGCCGCCTCCGCCTCGCAACTGGCCACCTTCGAGATGGATGAGGAAGATGAAAGCGGCGTCGGCGGCTTTATCAAGATCCTTTCCATTGTCGGGTTTATCGCCGCCTGTGTGCTGTTCTATTTCCAGTTCGACATCGCCAAGATCTGGGTCGATGCGCCGGACCGCGACGAGATGACCAAGGGCGACTACCAATTGTTGCTCGAAGAAGATCCGAACGGAACCAATTGATTCTGAACCACGCCCGGTTGCATTTTCAACTCCAACCTCACTCCCATCACCATGGCCCTTCCCATCATCAACTTCCTGTTAGCCGGCGGTGTCCTCTATCTTGCCTTTCTGGCAGGCTCGATCCCGCTCGGCTGAGTCGGCTCCCGGCCGGGTTTTCACCAGGTGTGTCCTGGTTTTATCGGCAGTGATTCCGAAACCGGCATCCGCGTCAATGACGCCCGCCACAGGCCCGGCGCTCTCCCGTGCGATACGTGACTGGTTGTGCCCGTGGATATCGGCCGCCGTCCGGGTTTTTGTCCGGACATGTTACGGCTTGTTGCTGAGCGGCTTGGCGTTCGCCGTGCCACCCAATCCCGCCGCCGGTGGGATGCGTCGCCTGAAACCGGATCTCCCCGGCGAGTCGCACGTACCGGGTTTTCCCGCGACTCCGGCCAGCCTGACCCGGAATTACATCGACGCATTCATGCGGGCCGAAGCCGACGTCCCGGATGAAGCGCGAATGCTGCACGCCTTCAACCACCCCGACATGGGGCTGGCTCTTACCACCTTTCTGCCGCGCTATTTTTCACCGCGCCTGGCAGAGCCCACCCGCAAGCTGGCCCGCAGTCCCGATCCCGCAGTCCAGGCCGGCGCGATCGGCGGCCTGATCAGCCTGCTGGACACCACTCCGGAGACCCGCACTTTCGTCCGCGGCTTGTTGGGTTCCCCCCGGCCGGTGGTCCGCGGCCACGCGGCGGAATACCTCTGCTGGTTCGGCATCCCCGAAGACTATCGTTTTCTAACAAGATCCTCCGTTGCCGAGCGCGACCTCCACGCCCGGGCGGCAATGATCGAGGCGGCCGCCGCCATCAAACGCCGCGCCTCGGTTTTCAGGGATGGGCCCGCCGCGAATCCAACCGCAGGGGCCACTGCGGCGGAAACCTATCAACAACTGGCCAACGCACTAACCGAACAAGCGAACACAGCCACCCGGGAGAGGGTGATCGGACGCCTGCGGCTGGTCGAAGTGGTGGAACCGGTCACCCGCTATTCCGACCGCCTCGATCACGGTGCCCGCGGCGAAGCATTGCTCACCAGCCACCGCCTGCTGGCCGGCTATCCGGCGGCTACGGCCGCTATCGGACCGCCCGCATCCTTGCCGGGCATCCGCGCCCTCGTGCCACCGGTGCGCGACTACTTCGACCCCAAGCGCAAGAGCTATGGCTTGCTCATCGAACAGGAAGGAACCCCCTTCAGCGGCAAGTATCATGTGGGCGACGATTGCGCCTGGCAAAAGGATCATGAAACCGTGGTCGCCATTGGCGATGGCATCGTCCGGCTGGTGGATCTCGGGCGGAGATCCTGGGGCGGACTCGTGGTCGTCGAGCACGCGACCGCTGCGGGCAAGCGCTTTTGCTCGCTCTACGGACACCTCGGGCCCTTGATCAGCGTCCGGCCCGGCCAAGCGGTCCGGCAGGGACAGAAGCTCGGGGCTGTTGGACTGTCCTATTCCCATGCCAACGGCGGCTATCTCGCTCATCTCCACTTTGGCATCCACGGTTCGGCGTTTCTGCGGCCGGATCGGGTGGGCGAGGTGATGCAACTGCCCGGCCGGCCCGGCAAAAGCTTCCCGGCCACGGTGACCGCCGTCCAAGAAGACACCGTCGAAATCCGCTTGGAGGATGGATCTATCCGCACTGTCGGCCGCCGTGCGGATTGGACCACCGGTTATCTTGAGCCGGAGGAGTTCAACGCGAAAACCGAGCGCTGGACGGATCCGCAGGAGTTTCTCCGGAAGTTCCAGTGAGCGGGAACCCGCGCATGCGCTGGATGTGGAACGTGGACCTATCAAGGAACCTTGGGCAGCCACTTGCGGATCATCGCGCTGGCGGCCTCGTCACAGGCCTTTTCCGCTTCCGGTCCGGCGATGTTGGTCGCGGAGATCACGGCGAAGTTTCTCTCCGGGGCGAGCCACATGACGAGATACCACATGGTGTTGGTGCCGTTGTGCATCAGGGCCTTGCTGTTGCCCGCCCAATCGCGTTTCAGCACCACCCAGCCGCAGGCGTAATCCGCGCCCTCGGGAGGGCTGTGCAACCGGCCGAACGTCTCCGGCTTGAGCAGGCCGCCGCGGTGTGGTCCGGCCAAATGGGCGATCACAAAGCGGGCGAGGTCGTCGAGCGAGCAATGGACGGTGCCGCCGGGGCCGATGGCGGGCGGATTGTCCTGGAAGATCGGAATGATCGCGCCGGCCTGGCGGGTGTGCCCCCACGGTTGATCGGTCTTGTTCACCGTACCCGGCGGGCCGAAACCGGCGGTTTTCATCCCTAACGGGATGAACAGCCGCTCGGTAATCAGGGTTTCCCAAGGTTTGCCGGAGATTTTTTCCAACATCGCACCGACCACCGAGTAGCCCTGGTTGGAGTAGATCATCTTGCTGCCGGGCGCGGCTTGGGGAGGGTCCTGCAACACCGCGGCGATGAATTCGGCGCGCTGGTGGGTGGGGGTGCCAGCCTGCTCCCAGGCGCGCTTCCAAGCGGCGGCGGGCGGGCTGCCGGGGACCCCGCCGCGGTGCCTGAGCAACTGTTCCACGGTCACCTTCTCGTAGGGCTTGGCGATTTTGCCTTTCACCTCGGGAAACACACCGGCAATGGTGGTGTCCCAGTGCAGCTTTCCCTCCTCGATGAACATCGCGGCGAGCGTGGCCGTCATCGACTTGGTGCAGGAGCCGATGTGAAAAACGTCACGGGTCGTCACCGGGGTGGGGTCGCCGAGCTTACGCACGCCGACGGCCGCGCGATCCTGAATCGTGCCGTCCTTCACCACCACCACCGCGAGCGCCGGGAGGTCATGGGATTTCCGCAGCGATTCCAGGGTCTGCGCGGTGTCTGCGGGCGGGCTTGCCTGGACCAACGCGGTCAGGAGAAGCACGACAATCAGTGGCGGGAAAAGCTTCATTTTCCCGAAGGAGAAGCAACCGCGGAGCGGGAGGAAAACCGGTAGTGGCCCGAGCCGACCGCGAACACCGCCGCGCCGTCGTCCATCCGCAGGAACTTCACGCCGTCGGCAGTGGCGGCCGGTTTGCCGGACTCCATCACGCCCGCCGCGTTCTTGGCCGGCACATGCACGGTGGCGGAAGTATTGGCCGGAATCGTGGTGGTGAGTGCGAAGTTGCCATTTTTCAGGCTCCAACTGTTGGTGATCGCGCCGTGGATCGAGCGGAAGCGTCCGCTCGCCGTGGTGAGATTCCCTCCCGGCCGCGGACGGATGATGATCTGCTTGAATCCCGGCACCGCCGGGTCTTGGTCGATCCCCGCGACGGTTCCGAAGAGCCACTCGCCGCACGATCCAAGCGAGTAGTGATTGAACGAGTTCATGCCGATGTCCTGGAACCCCTTGTCCGGCGTCCATCCGTCCCACCGTTCCCAGATCGTGGTGGCCCCCATCTTCACCGAGAACAACCACGAAGGAAAGGAGTCCTGGAGCAACAGCCGGTAGGCGGTGTCAATCCTGCCCGCTTTGGTGAGTTCCGGCAGCAGATAACTGACTCCTACAAACCCGGTCGAAAGATGATAGTTCTTGGCAATGATGTCCGCCTCCAGGTATTCGACGGCTTTGGCGCGCAGTTCGTCCGGCAGCAAACCGAACTTCAATGCCATCAGGTAGGCGCATTGGGTTTCTCCTTTGACGTGGCCGTCGGCGGTGACGTACTTGTCGATAAACGCCTTCCTGATTTGTTCGAAATGCTGCTGATGGGCTGCCGCATCCGCGGTTTTGCCGAGGGCCGCGGCGGCCTTGGCGACCAGGCTGGTGGAGTAGGCGAAATACGCCGTGCCGATCAGCTCCTTGTCGGTGTCCGCGCCGATCGAGAGCCAGTCGCCGTAGTCGCTGCCGCGGTTGCCGCTGCGGATGCCGCCCGGGCTCTGGCTTTGGCAATACTCCAACCAGCGGACCATCGATGGATACTGCCGCTCCAACAGGCGGAGGTCGCCGTATGCCTGATAGATCGTCCACGGGCAGATCACCCCCGCATCGCCCCAGGCGGGGGTGCCCTTGGACGGGCCGGCGAACGGCGATACATCACAGAACCGGCCGTCGGGATCCTGGCTGTCGGTCACATCCACCAGCCACTTGGTGAAGAATGCCGCGATATCGCCGTTGTAGGCCGCGGTTTTAACGAACACCTGCGCGTCGCCCATCCAGCCGAGCCGCTCGTCCCGCTGGGGGCAGTCGGTCGGCACGCTCAGATAGTTGCCGCGCTGGCCCCACTCGATATTGGACTGGAGTTGGTTCACCCGCTTGTCCGAGCACTTGAACCAGCCGGTTCTCGGGATGTCCGAGCCGATCACGATCGCGGTGACTGCCTCCAGCGGCGGTTTGGTGGAAACCCCGGTGAGTTCGACGTAGCGGAACCCATGGAAGGTGAATTTCGGCTGCCAGATTTCCACGCCACCGCCCTCGCAGATATAGTGGTCGATCGACGGTGCCCCCCTGAGGTTGGCGGTGTAGAGAGAGCCATCCGGGTTGAGCATTTCGCCGTGCCGCAGGGTGATCCTGGTGCCGGCCGCCGCACGGATTTTCAGCCGGACGACGCCGACCAGGTTTTGGCCGAGGTCATAGGTCCACTTTCCAGGCTTTGGTTCCTTCAAGGTCTTGGCGGGGATTTCCGCCAGTTGCCGGATGGGTTCCATCACCTGGCCATCGAGGATGCGCGCGGCTTCCTGGCGCTCGACCACCCGCGCCCACTCCGAATCGTCGAATGCCGGTCCATCCCAGCTCCGGATCTTCAGCCGCGCGTCGTAATCCTCACCCAACATGAAGTCCGTGGCGAGCAGCGGGCTTTCATGGATCCGCCAGGTCCCATCGGTGACGATCCGTTCCAGCGTGCCGTCGGTATAGACGATCTCCAGTTGGGCGAACAACGCCGGGCTTTTGCCCCAATATTGAAACCCGCCATTGCCGATGTGGCCGGAATACCAGCCGTTGGCGACCTGGGCACCGATGACGTTGGCACCCTCTGCGACACTGGCGGTCACATCGTATTCCTGGTAGCGGAGGCGCTTCGCGAAATCCGTCCATTCCGGCGCGAGAAAGTGATCCCCCAGCTTCCGACCGTTGAGCCGAAGCTCGTAGATCCCGAGTGCGGTCGCGTAGATCGTGGCCCTGGCCACCGGTTTGCCGACGGTAAAGGATTTCCTCAGGTAGGGCACGGACGGCGGGGTGGTTAGGTCCGCGGGGAAACGGAACACGCTGTTTTCGAGGAAGGTCCGTTCGCCGGGCTTGCCTTGATAGACATATTTCACCCTGAGGTGCTTCACATGGCTGAAGGCAGGGTCCTTGCCGAAGCTGTCGTTCTTGACGGCAACCGTGAACTCCCCGCCGGCGGCCTGCTTCACGAGCTGCCCGGTGACATCCAGCGATCCGGCCCCGTCCCCAGCCTCGTAGACCGCGCCTTGAATCACCGGAGCCGGCACGCCTGCCGCAGGATCCTTGCGGATGATCGCCGCGTCAATCCACTTCGCGCTCCAGTCGGAGGCCTCCAACAGCCCCACCGTCCACGCCGCTGGTTGGCTCCATGCGGACGGCTTTCCGTCCTTGTCCCATGAGCGGACTTTCCAAAAGCCGCTCGCCCGCGACGCCAGTTTCGAACCCGAGTAAACGATCTGGTGGGTCGCATCGCCCGCCACCTTGCCACTGTCCCACAGATCACCTTTGTCCTCCTCCAGCAGTTTCGCGGACGAGGCCGCCAATATCTGATAGGCCGTCTGCCGTTCGCCGCGCACGGTCGATTCGATGGTCCACGACAGCCGCGGCCGGGTGACCTGGATGCCGGACGGATTGACGAGATACTCACACCGGAGGCTGTCACAGCTCACCTCCGCCGCCAGCGGGCCGGAGGCCGCCACAACTCCAAGCGAAATGCCGAGAACACCCCGGAATGCGGAGCGCTGTGAAACTGACCTGACTGCTTTCATTTTCATATATTGTGTTATCTGCGGTTATCCGTCGGGCGTGATCGGGCATCAGCGGCCCGGCTGCCGCCGGCGATTGGCGGCGGCACGGATCCGGGGCAGCAAGACTCCCGGGGGTTTTTACGGAAAGTCCCCGGGAGCGGGTAATGGTTGGACAGGCGGCTATTCGGCAGCCTCGACCCGGACAAACTTGCGCTCGCTGTCGATCGGAATCAAGGCTTCTTTGCGGAGATAGTCGGGGAGATCCTGCACGGCACCGTCGGTGATCGTGGCACCGCTGGCGAACCAGGAGCCATCGAGCATCGTCTCGCTCTCGGTGAGCTGATAGAAGCCGGTGTCCAGCCGCTCGTTCCAGTGGAGGATCAAGCCCGAGCCGGTGTTCTCAAGCTGTGCCAACGAGCCGTCCGCAACCATCGGCGAGGTGCCGAAGAGGAACTCCTCGATGTTGCTGAAACCGTCGCCATCGGGGTCCGCGGTCTTGTCGCGGTCTGCGGCGTCCGGAATCACCTCGGCCCACAGGAGGTAGGGATCGGTGTCCGGACCGGTGGTGACGGTGAGGATGGCGGAGCCGGAGAACCGGGTGTCGTCCTTGAACGTGGCGGCGGAACCGGTGCTGCCGTAGGTGCCGGCGTCTTGTTGCACGGCACCGTAGGACAAGGTGCCCACGGTTTCGTCAGCAACGACGCCGAGCTGGCCGCCGTCGATCACCACACTGTTGGTGTCGGCGATGGCATCGCCGGAAGTCACCCTGAGTTCGCCTTCCGAAATGGTGGTGGCTCCGGTGTAGGTGTTGACTCCGTCCAAGGCCATGGTCCCGGGGCCGGTCTTGGTGAGGGGTGAGGCCAACCCCCCGACATTCTGAAGCAGCGAGCTGACCGTGAGGTCCGCGGCAGGGTCACCAGTCACATCAGCCACTTGGAAGGTCGTGCCCAGCAAGCCGAGCGATCCGAGCGAAACGTTGGCGTTCGCGCTGGGAGTCGCGCCTCCGGGCAGGTAATCGGCGTTGGTGAAGATCGAGGCGGGAACGATGCTGGTTCCGCCGACCACGACCGTTCCGACCAAGGCCAGGTCGGTGTTGAACCCGCCGGTGGTAGCGCCGCCGGTGATTTCGATGTAGCCGCCGTCCAGAGTGACATTGGGAACGAACGCCACCGTGTCGGTGCCGCCGAAGATCCTCGATCCCTCCTCGATGACAATCGACGAAGCATACTGCGGCAACATGCCGGAATTCCCGAA
This sequence comes from Akkermansiaceae bacterium, assembly GCA_021733795.1. Classification (GTDB taxonomy): domain Bacteria; phylum Verrucomicrobiota; class Verrucomicrobiia; order Verrucomicrobiales; family Akkermansiaceae; genus Luteolibacter. The sequence goes on from JAIPKB010000036.1 coordinate 15,131, forward strand.
AGCCGCGGTATGGTCGAGCGACAGGGTGCCGATGTTTTTCACGGTGAGGACGTTCGCAGGATCCATCGCTCCGGCGACGCAAGTCCCTCCGGGGCCGGTTCCTTCTCCAGTCCCAGTGATGGGGTCAAGAGCGAGGAAGCCTCCGTCCACGGTGATGCCGTTGGTGAAGGAGTTGCTGCCATTTCTGAAAATGACGGCGCTGGTGCCATCCACCACGACATGGCCGTCACCCGAGATTTCCCGGTCGAAGGCGTAGTTTCCGCCGACTGCGTGGAAGTTCAGTGTGGCTGGAGCATTCACGGTGATATTGGATCCGAAGCCGGTGTTTCCACCCCCGAAGTTCAGCCTGAGCGTGCCCGCGTTCACGATGGTGGGCCCGGTGTAGCCGTAACCCTGAACACCAGAGAGGTTGATGAACTCCTGGGTTCCCAAGCCGTTCTTGGTGACGGAGAGCGCAGGACCAACTTGGTTGCGAATGATTCCGCGGAAGCTGTAGAAACTGAATTCCGGGGTATCGATCGTCAGGGAGGCCTCGGTAAGTCCGGGGTTTTCAACATAATCCGGCACCGAGTCGTCGTCATTTTGAACGATGGAGATATATGCGGTGGCCGGGCTATCCAGGCCGGCGATCGTTTGACTGGTGCCACGGAGTTGGGCTTTGGTATTGGAGTTGTTAAACGTCGGATTGTTCAAGTGGAACACGGAAGTCGGGCCGAACTGGTTGTCCGCCGCAAAGGTCATGTACACACTGTTGTTGGATCCGTCGCCCATATGGACGTCGCCAGGGAGAGTGACGTGGCCGATGCCGGCCGCGACGAGCGTCCCCGCACTGATCGTGGTATCCCCCGTGTTGCTGTTGGTCCCGGTGAGCGTTAGCATCGCCGGGCCATTCTTGTAGAGCCCGGCCCCCCCGGAAAGGCCACGGGAGAGGGTGAAATTCGTCGTGGGGAAGGGGTCCGTGGTGTTGATACCCAGGCTGGAGCCGTTTGCAAAACCACCCATCGCCACTGTATCCAAATCAGTCTCGTCGAATTCATCGAAACCGCCGACATTAAAACCAAGAGTCGCACCGGAATCCACCACGAGGTTCCCGCTGGTCCAGGAAGCCGTGGTGCCGCCGTAAAGCGACTGTCTCAGCGCGAGTTGAAGCGTCCCGCCCGTGACATGGGTGACTCCGGTGTAGGTATTCAGTCCGCTCAGGGTCAGGTTGCTTGCACCGTCTTTGATGAAGCTGCCTGTGCCCGAGGCCTGCGAGATGTCCCCCGCGAAGCTCGTGCTCTGGTTGGCGAGTGATCCCGTGCCGACGGTCAATGCCGTGGCGCTGAGGTTTACAGTTCCTCCGGACCCGGAAAGATTGGCCACAAAAGGTGCCGCGGTGGTGAAGTTGGCGGTGCCGCCGGTCATTGACAGGGTTGCGGATTTCACCGCCAGATCGTTGGCAATATTGAGAGTGCCGTCGCTCATCCCGGCAGTGCCGGTGAACAAGGGCGTCCCGGCATCATCGTTGTCCGCGTTGAGCGTGATGCTGCCCCAGCCGGCAAGATTCAAGCCGTCGGATTCAAGGTCGCCGTTGAAAGTCAGACTGCCGCCACCCTCGAGAGCCACACCAGTGGTTGCCTGGACGACGTTGGCAAACGTCGCGGCGCCGTCGCCCGTGGAGGTGACGCCGTTGGTGACCGTGATTTTTGATCCGCTGAACGCGTAGGGCGTGCTGTCGTTGGCGAAGGTCAGCGAGGAGGCCGTCAGCGCGGACGAAACGTTGATGTCCGTGTTGGTGCCGGTATCATCAAAAGTAAGGGGTGCGAGCGCATCGAAGGTGCCCGGGGTCCAGTTGTTGTCCACTCCGTCAATCCAAGTGGCGCTGCCGGCCGAGCCGTCAAGACCGGTCCATGTGAGCGGGTCCACGAGGGGTGATGCCGCACCCGAGGCAATGAACTCGCGGTAGCCGACCCAGCCGTTCTGTTGGTCGCGGAAGTTGAGTTTGATCGCGACGACGTTGCTGGCCAGGAAGCCCGAGTATGGCATCATGCGGGAGTGGGTGGAGCTGTCGCCCCCCCCGGAGTTGTCGACGTTGCCGAGCGGGATGAAGACCAATGATTCATCGACGCCGGTGGTCAGCGGGTCATCGTAGGTGGAATAGCTGACGGCGAAATGCATGTCTTTCCGGCCGCCGTCAGCCCACGCACAGTAGAAATCCAGGGAGGTTAGGTCATAGCCTTTGCTATTGGTCACAAGATTTTTCAGCGGGAAGATGACCGATGAACCCGTGAGCGGAGTGCAACATGCGGCATCGTCGACCGAGTTGCCAATGGCACCATTGGTCATTGTGGCCCAATTGGTCGAAACCGCGTTGCCAGCACCCGGAGGAGGGGATTGGAGCGCCGGATTGCTGGCTGCCGCCGCGCCGTCAAGCAGGTTGGTTCCCGCTGGCAGCGTCCACGTGGGTTGTCCGGTCATTGACTCGTTGATCGTAAAGGAATCGACTGGCGCTGGCACGACCGGATCGGCACTTAGGATGAACTCGCTGTAGCCAACCCAATTGTTTTCCTGACCATTGAAATGAACTCTGACGGCAGCGACGTTGGAAGCCATGACCCCCGTCGTATCGTAGATCCGGGAGTGGGTGGATTTACCGTCCGCGTTGTTGTTGACGGTGACGATGTCGATGAAGTTGGCTTCATCTCCCACCACCGAATAAGCCAGGGTGTAACGCTGATCGTTGCGTCCACCGTCGTTCCAATGGCAGTAGGAGTCGAAAGAGGTGATGTTGAAACCCACCCCGCCGTTTCCTGCAACATCGAGCGTGAAAACAACCTCGTCGTTGTTGTTAGGGGCCACGACGCTGAGCATTCCAGCGGGGTTTGGATCCACTGTGGGGAGCAAGCCATCGGTCAAGGTCGCCCAACTGTTGGAGGAGCTATTGTTCACATTCGCGTTCGCCGGGTTTGTCGTGACTTCGGGATCCGCCAGCAGATTGGTTACCGCGGGAAGCGTCCATGTGAGGCCGATCGAATTCTCGTTGAACTGGACGACATAGGCTGAGGCGGAAGCACAGATGAGCAGGGGGGCCACACAGACCATGAGGGTCCGGGGAAGGAATTGACGTGTACGGGGTTTCATTGGATTAGTTTAGGTTGGCTGACTGGGGAAAGCGGGTCGCGCCCACGGCGCAACCTCAAGGAGGGAATGATAGCGGGTGAATTGCCGTCCGTGAACCTCCACGTTTATGGAGTATTTCCTAAGGGGCTTAATTTCAGTTGATTGCGTCGGATGTTTTACAAGAACGACTACGGATCGATGGTTTGTGGTCGCAGGCGGTTGTCGATTTGCCCGTTGGCTGCGGCGCACGCCTACTTCGTCTCGGGCTGGGCGGGTTCGCGGAAGTCGGGGAATCCGATGATCCGTGGGGTGCGGCAGCCTACCTGAGCGATGATGAAGACGGCGTTGCGGGAGCGGAGGTCGTGAAGCCACTTGGTTTCGTACAGCGGGTAGAGCAAGTCCTTGCCGGGGATGCGGTCTCTGCAAGCCCTCGGGAAACCTTGATGCAGGCACGGGTGGCGGCCCTCAATTCCCGGCTTGCCGCCAATGATCAGCTGGGCTCGGCTCCGCGCCCGATATATTTCAGGATCGCCTCGCTGCGGGTCCGGACGTGAAGCTTGCGGTAGATATTGCCAAGGTGGAAGGCGACGGTATCAATGCGGATCCCCAGCTCGCTGGCGATCTCCTTGTAGAAATATCCCTTCACCAACAGGTCCAGGGTTTCCGTCTCCCGCTGGGTGAGATGGAAGTCCTCGCCGGGGTCCCGGACGGGAAGCTGGAAATGCTGCACCACCTTGCGGGCGATGGCGCTGGACATCGGCGCGCCACCGGTGAGCACGTCATCCAGCGACTCCAACAAGCGCGCGTGCACATCCCGCTTCAGGACATATCCGGATGCCCCCGCCGCCAGCGCGTCAAAAACCTTGTCCGCATCTTCGAACACTGTGACCATCAGAAACTGGGTCTCGGGGCACAATGGCTTGAGTTTCCTGACAAGTTCGATGCCGGATACTCCAGGCAGTTGGATGTCCACGATGACGGCGTCCGGAGGATCCGTCGGGATGGCCTCAATGGCGGATTCCGCCCGGACGTGGCACCCGCTGACCACCCACGTATCGGTGGTGGCAAGGGTTTCCAGAAACGATTTCATGAACTGGGAATCGTCCTCAACAATGACGACTCGGCGCGGCGAGGGATTCATGTCCGTGATTGCAACTGAAGTTCCGGCAGAGGGCAACACAAAACAATCCGCATGCCGGCACCGGGTGAGGAATCGATGTCGCAACTGCCGCCCATCTCGGTGGCCCGGGCCAGCAGGTTGGCCAGGCCGTTGCCCGGCTTTGGATTCGCGGTGTCGAAGCCGACGCCGTTGTCGGTGATGCGCGCGATCAAGGTGCTGTCTTCGATCTGGATCTGCAGGGATGCTTCACACGGGCCGGCGTGCTTCAGGATGTTGTGCAGCACTTCCTTGACTGCCAGCGAGAAATGGTGGCGGAAGTCCGAGCGCAGCGGGAGGGCGGGCAGATTGATCGGGATCGAGATTCGCACCCTCACCGGCGCGTCCCGGAAAATCTCCTGGGCCACCCCTGACAGGTGGCTGGCGAGATGTTCCAGGGAGTCATTGGCCGGGTTCACGGCCCACACCAGGCCGTCCATCGCCCAGACCAGATCGGTGGCGGCCGAATCCAGGCGGAGTGCCAGGCGGTGGGCCTTTTCCGGCTCCCGGTCGATCGCCCGGCGAATGATCGCGGCCGCGTGCTTCAGCAGTGAAACGCGGGTGCCCAGATCGTCATGCATGTCCCGCGCGATGCGCGCCCGGTCGCGCTCTACGGTGCCGGCCAGCCGGATTGCCGCGATCCGGCTGCGGGAATGCCGCCGGTAGTTGCGGAATAGTTCCAAGCCGACGAGCATCGTAGAGAGGGCGACCACCGACGGCAGGAACCAGGCATGCTTCCAATACGGCTGGCGGATCGTGAACGGAAACGCCAACTGGGTGGTGCGGGCCTGCGGACCATCCACCACTGAGATGGCGCGAAAGGTGTAGGGTCCCGGCTGCATGTTCATGTAACTGGCCCGCAGCGAGGTGCCTGGAATCACGTTGAAGGCTTCCGACCAGTTGAGCAGAAACGGTTCTCCGCCGGCCGCCGGCCGCACCGGCAGGTCCTGGGAACAGACCCAATAGCCAGAGAGGCCTTGCGCGGCGTCCAGTAACCCAAGCGCCGGAGCCTGCGCCAAAATCACCCGTGCGATTCCCGGTTCACTCCCGCCCCGGGTCCAGCCCGAGGGAATGCCGCCGGTTTGATCGAGGCGTTCACCCTCGCTGAAATCCCCGTTTTTCCAGAGGTTCAAATCCGGTTTGCTGGATCGGGTGAGGGACAGGTCATCGATCACCCAACAGCCGGTGGTATCGGGCGTGCCGGATGACATGGAGACCCGGATCCGCCGGGTCATTTCCGGGATGAACAGCGGCTCAGACCTCCCCGCCATCGGCGAATCGAGCACGTCACTCTCCCATCCCGGACTCGAACGGGTGGTGGAAAATACCGTGCGACCGATCAAATTGCCCTCACCATCGAGCATCTCCCAAGTCAAGGTCATCCCTCGTGCCGTGGCATGCCAGTCATCATCAATCCCCTCGAGACGGCACCTCACCGCCAGTGGATCGGCGATTGCGCCCGCCAGAAACCCGAAATCAAAATCCACCCGGTGCAATCCCGGCCCGATCACCAGCGGCGCATGGTCCGCGCGCATCGGAACGACCTGATCGTCAACAAACACGTTTTGCAGCATGAGACCGGCATGCGGCAGTTTCGGGTTCCCGAGCGCCAAGCGGGCGTCCGCAGCCATTTTCGCCGCGGGGCTTACAAAAAAGAACTCATGGGGTCTGCGCGCGATGCGGCTGAGACGGACTTCGTCGATGGACCCTGGAAAATATTCGAATGGCCCCTGGGAATTGAATTTCCCGGAGTTGCCGATCGCGAAGTCGCCGAGTTCCCGGCGGAGGTCGGTGGTCAAGGTGCCGCCGCCGATCTGATTCGCCTCGCTGACCCCCGGTCCGATCCGGGTCCAATACAATTTCAGGTTGTCGGAAATATTCTCGTTACCGTCATAGGTCACGGCGACATGGAACCAATCGTGGGTATTGAGCGCATGGGGTCCGCGGGTTGGGATGGTGGCCAGACCGCCGCCCCGCACCGCGTCGCCGGAGATCGGAATGAACGACAGGAAGCCGGGCTTCTCAATCCGGAAAAGGAACACCCGGTTGGCATGGGTATCATCATCCATACTGATGATGTCAGCGGCCAATCCCGGGGAATCCGCTGGCAGCATGTCCAGTTTCACCAATGCCTCCATGGTGAACGCGCCATCATCCCCCATCACTGGAAACGGCGGATTCATATTGTCAAGCGGCCCGATATCCAACTGGCTCTTCGCCAACAGGATCGGGCCATAGGGCGGATTGACCCCCGGTTCGGTGGTGCTGGAATAGCGGAAATGCACCGCCGTTCCGAAGCCCTCCAGGGATTGGGCTCCCGCACTCGCGCCGTTGAGCAAACCCAGCAACTCCGCGGGGCTGCTGCCGGAGTCCGCAAACGGCGGGCCACTTTCATCCAAATGCCACAAATGAAGCGTGGCCTCGTCGACCGTGTAGGGCGGATATTTCGCGGCGGCCGAAGCCATCGCTCCCGCCCAAAGAATCAAGGAAGCCCACCCTGCAAGCAACGAGCGCTTTCGCATGCCACCAGTAAACGAGCGCTTTCGCATGCCACCAGTATGGGTTGGTAACGGGAGATCTGCAAGCGCCGAGTGCCGGGCCGCCGGCAAGGCCCCGTTCGAGGGCGGCTGCGACAAGGCCGCGGGTTGGCCGCCCTGCGGCATCACCCAGGGCCTCACCCGCGAACAACACGCCGACTGCTGTTAAGAAATTGCTTTTGAGGTTGGCGTCACGGGATCGGGAATGACCGCGCTGCGGCAGTTGATGCGGCTGTTGACTTGGGCCGAAATCCGGAACTCGGCTTGCAGTTCGAAATCGCGCGGCTGTCCGCCCTTCCACACGATGAAGGTGTTTCTGCGGACGAGGGTTTCCGGAGTGATCGCGCCGACGAGGCAGGCGTTCCCGACCCGCCAGGAGTTGGGATCGCCTTCCGCCAGGGGGCAGGAGGCAGAGGGGCGCGGTCAAGTCCGGCTTTCCTTGAGCTTCCTCTGATTCTCCTGACAACGAAGACGGGCCTTGGTCCGCCCATTGGCTTGCTCATTGGCATCGACACTCATCGAGCGACGCTACAGCGCAGGACAAAGGGATGTGAAAGGCCGCAGCATGCGCGACTGATGGCTACCCGGTCCCCGGCGCGGATTTTTCGGCAAGTTGCTTGAAGGCGCGGTAGATATGTAGTTTGTCGTAGGTGATTTGGCCGCCGAGGGCTTCGTGGAGCGGGCCGAGCCGTTGGTGGCCGTGTTCGGCGGCGGCTTGGTCGATGAGTTGCTCCTCCGCCGGAGAGTAGAAATCGCCGGGCTCGAGCTTGAGTTGGCCGCTGACGATCGCCTGGGCGAGGTGGCCGGCGATGGTGCCGCGGGAAAGGTTGCGGAGGGCGGCAATTTCGAGAGCGGTCTTGCCGGTTTTGAACAGCCGCAGGGTTTCCAAGCCGGACGAGTTGATAGAGCCCTCGCTCTTCATTTTGGGCGCGGGCCGTGGCGGAGCTTCGTCGAGCGGGAACGCCTGTGGCTCGTGACTGGCCAGCCAGCGTTCAATCTCCCGCATGAAGAGTTCGCCGAAATCCGCGAGCTTTTGTTTGCCGACTCCGGGAATGGCGAGAAATTCGGCGTCGTTGCGCGGGTAGCGGCGCGCCATCTGGCGCAGGCTGAGGTCGCCGAAAATCACATAGGGCGGCACCCCGCGGTCATCGGCAAGACGTTTCCGCAGGGTGCGGAGTTCGTCGAACAGGGGTTCGTCGCAAGGCAGGTTGGCGGCGCGGGAAACCTTGGCGGTGCTGGCAGAGGCCGCAGGCAGCGGGGCCCGGGTGAGCAGGACCGGGCTGCGTTTGAGCAATGCCTCGCGGCCGCTGGCGGACAGACTGAGCGTTTGATAGGTGTCGGGGCTTAGATTGATCAACCCGAGGCGGATCAATTGGCGGCCGAGCGCCGCCCATTCGGTGCGCGGGGTGTCCCTGCCGATCCCGTAGGTGCTGAGTTGCTGGTGGCCCCACTTGCGGATCTTTTCGGTGTCGGCACCGGCCAGGATTTCGACGACATGGTTGAGACCGGTGCTGAATCCGCTGTGTTGCTGGATCCGGATCAGGCAACTGAGCAACATCTGCGCCTGGGTGGTGGCGTCCCAGGTCTCGCGCGGCTGCAGGCAAACATCACAGCCGCCGCAGTTGTCGCCGGGCCACTGTTCGCCGAAGTAATCCAACATCGCAACGCGGCGGCACTCGGTGCCTTCGGCAAAATCCGCCATTTGCCGCATTTGGCGGGCGGCGATCTCGGCTGCCTTGGGGTCGGTCATCGAGTCGAGGAATTTCAGGTTGCGGATCAGGTCGCCACGCGAGAACAACAGCAGGCATTCGGCGGGCAGGCCGTCGCGACCGGCGCGGCCGGTTTCCTGATAGTACCCCTCGATGTTTTTCGGCAGGTCGGCGTGGATCACGAAGCGGACGTCGGGTTTGTCGATGCCCATGCCGAAGGCGATCGTGGCGCACACCACGCGGGCCTCGTCACGGATGAACGCATCCTGATTGGCGGCGCGGGTTTCGGGCGTGAGTCCGGCGTGGTAGGCCACCGCCTTGATCCCCTCGGCGGCCAGCGCGGCGGCGAAGTTTTCCGCGGAATTCCGGGATTGGACATAGACGATGCCGGACTCGGTCGGCCGTTCGCGGATGAACTCAAACACCTGGCGGATGGCCTGGTGTTTCGGCACGACCGTGTAGCCCAGGTTCGGGCGGTTGAAGCTGGCGAGGAACCGCGCGGGTTGATGGAGGTGCAGTTGCCGGGCGATATCGTCGCGGACCTGGGTGGTGGCGGTGGCGGTGAGGGCCAGCAGCGGCACCTCGGGCAGGTGCGTGCGGAGTTGGGCGAGTTGGCGGTATTCCGGGCGGAAATCGTGGCCCCACTCGCTGATGCAATGGGCCTCGTCCACCGCGATGAGGCGGACGTTCCAGCGTTGCAAATCCTGGATGAAGCCGTCGGTCATGATCCGTTCCGGGGCGGCGTAGAGCAGTTTGTATTCACCCTGGTCGAGGCCCGCGCGGCGGAGCCGGGCCTCCTCTCCACTGATCGATGAATTGAGCAGGGTGGCCGGCACGCCGCTGGCGGTGAGTGCGTCCACCTGGTCCTTCATCAGCGCGATGAGCGGGGAAACCACCAGCGTGAGCCCGTCGCGGGCCAGTGCGGGAAGTTGGAAACAGAGGGATTTCCCCGCGCCGGTGGGCAGGATGGCCAGCGTGTCGCGTGCGGCCAGGGTCGCTTCCATGATCTCGCGCTGCAGCGGGCGGAAGGTGTCGTAGCCAAAGTATTGTTTGAGCAGGGGAGCGAGCGAATCAGGCATGGCGGGATGGTAGTTCCACCCGGGGCCGGGAGGCAAGCCCCGGTCGTGGGCGGGCGATGGAGCGCTGGCTTTAGCCGGCGTGTCAAGGGGGGGGCGTCCTAATCAAGGGGGGTGGGCGTCCCCGCCCTCCTCAAGGCCGGAGGGCATCCTGCCCGCTAGGGCGTGATACGTTGCGTGATGCGCCAGAGAGTGCATAATGCGTCTGAGAGAATCTCCAAAACTCTTCTTGACGGGGCTCAGGCTCGGGCGGTGGCGGGCAGGCGCGGATTTCCCGAGCGGTCCATTGGCAGGCGCGTTGTGACCAACGCGGCTACGGCGCTCACCCATGGCGGACCACAGGCTGGAAGCCCAATACCGGCCACTTAAGAATTTTTGACCACGGATGACACGGATTGGCACGGATCGTGCTCCGCGTTTTCTCTTTTATCGGTGTACATCCGTGTCATCCGTGGTTGATTTTACCTGTCCTTCGCGCCTAATTGAACAGTATTGAGCTGGAAGCCCATTTTCCATGTCAGAAGCGCGCGGAGTTCGATCACCGCTTGACATCGATCCGCAATGGTTGATAATTGACGTCATGACGAAGACGCAAATACAGATGCCCGATTACCTTTACCGGGAGGCGAAGCGGATTGCGGAGCAATACGAGATGAGCATGGCCGAAGTGGTGCGCCGGGGGTTGGAGCGGGTGATTCCCAGCTATCCCGACCGGGCTGACGCAAAGGGTGAATGGACGCTGCCGACCTTGGACCTCGGTCTGCGGCTGGATCCTTTTGAGGATCCAGACTGGCGTGAGAAGGCATCCGCTGATTTGGAGGAGGTGCGGAGATGATCGCGTTTGATACGAACATTCTGTTTCCGTCGCTGGAGCCTTCTCATTCGTCACATGAGCAAGCGCGTGATTTTTTACAGCAGCTCAAGGGCAAGGAGGGAGCATTGTGCGAGCTGGTTTTGATGGAAACCTACCTGTTGGTTCGTAATTCAGCCGTTTGCACCAGGCCCTTGGACGGGCCGGCCGCAGTGGCACTGGTGCGCCGCCTGCGCGGCAACCCACAATGGCGCTTGTTGGATTATCCCGGAGGCCTGATGGATGATGTTTGGGCAGCTGCCGGGCAGCCGGGCTTCGCCCGGCGGAGGATTTTCGATGCCCGTCTGGCGCTCACGCTCCGCAGTCACGGCGTTACGGACTTCGCCACCGCAAATGTGAAGGATTTTGCTGGATTCGGGTTTGCCAAAGTTTGGAATCCATTATTGACCTAGCGAGGCTTCGCCTCAGACCAAAGACGGCAAGACCCCCGTCGTCGCCCTCCGGGCTATGCCGGGCAGGCAAGACGCAAGACGAAGAATTTGACCTAACGAAAACACATTCCCGGTTTCAAGGACTCTAGCGGAGGAGTTGCCAATCTCCATGCTCCCAGCCTCCATGGCTCCCGACATCCGCCGCAAAGAGGACGGGTCAGAGAAATCCGCCGCTTCGCAATTCAGACTTTCAATTTCCACCCGTCCTCCCTATGTTTTTCCGGCTCTGCGTGCCACCGCTTTGCCCTCGCCATGCGTGCCTATCCGAAAGCCGATTTTCTGACGACTCTGCTGTTTGCTGCCCGGAATCTCTGGTTGGCGATGGGCTGCGCCGGATGTTGTGCGGCGCAAGCGGACGTGCTCGATCTTGTTGGGCCGCCGGGCAGCGGGACTTTCGGGACGGCGGTATTGAAGCTGCCAAACGGAAACTTCGTGGTAACCGACCCGGGCTACGACCTTCCCGGAGTGGCCTCCGATGTCGGCGCGGTGTATCTTTTCAACCCGCGGGGCGAGCAGATCAGCAAGCTAACGGGATCCACCTATCTTGACGCGGTCGGTTCCGGCGGGGTCTTCATCGTCGGGTCGGGAAATTTCGTCGTCCGAAGCCCGGATTGGTCCGCCGGTGAGCAGCGGCACGATGCCGGTGCCGTGACCTGGGGTAGTGGGACGACCGGAGTTTCCGGGATTGTTTCCCCGGCGAATTCGCTCGTCGGCACCAAGGCGAATGATCGGGTCGGGTCGGCCGGCATTTACTTTGGCGGCATCACGCTGCTGGCGAATGGCCACTATGTCGTCAGCAGCCCGGATTGGGGCAGCGGCACGGCGAACAGCGTGGGAGCGGTTACCTGGGGGGATGGGAACGCGGGAGCCAAGGGCGAGGTTTCCGCCGCGAATTCGCTGGTGGGAAGCACTCTCAACGATCAGATCGGCTATTACCGGGTGATCCCACTGCCGAATGGCAACTACGTCATGCGCAATCAGAGATGGGACAATGGCGCAGCGGTCGATGCCGGAGCGGTGACGTGGGGCGATGGTCACTCGGGCTCGGCAGGCGTCGTGTCCGCCGCAAACTCGCTGGTCGGCTCGACGACCGGGGACAAGGTGGGATTCGAAGAAACCTTCCAACCCGGCATCACGGTGCTGAAAAATGGCAACTATGTGGTGACTTGTTCGATGTGGGACAACGGGGCGGCCACCGACGCCGGATCGGTCACCTGGGCGAATGGCGCCACCGGGCGGGCGGGCGTGATCTCCGCAGCCAATTCGGTCGTTGGCACCACGGCGAGAGATTTCTATTTCTACATGACCGTGACCGAGTTGACCAACGGCAACTATGTGGTCTGCCTGCCCATGTGGGACAATGGCGCGGTGGTTGATGCCGGAGCGGCGATGTGGTGCCATGGTGGCCAGGGCCGGACCGGGACGGTGTCGTCCGCCAACGCCCTGGTCGGCAATGCGGCCAATTCCAGGATCGGTCACTACGATGCGGTCACTCCGCTGACCAACGGCAACTATGTGGTGTGCAGCCCGATTTGGAAGGAAGCTGGCGGCGTCAGTGTCAGTGCGGTCACTTGGTGCGACGGCACCACCGGGAGAAGCGGGACAATCACTGCGGCCAATTCGCTCGTCGGCTCGACTGCCGGTGACCAGCTCGGTGAACGGTTCGGTGACCAAGAAGGCCTGATCGCATTGCCCGGTGGCAACTATTTGGTCCACAGCTACTTTTGGGACAACGGCACCGCCACCAACGCCGGTGCCGTAACTTGGGGCGACGGCACCACCGGCGTGACCGGGCCGGTCACTTCCGCCAATTCGTTGGTGGGCAGCACCGCCGGCGACCAGATCGGCTACGACGGCATGGTTATCCTGCCCAACGGCGACTACGTGGTCCGCAGTTTCCTCTGGGATAACGGAGCCGCTTCGAACGCTGGGGCGGTCACGCTGGGCAATGGAAACGCCGGAGCGACCGGCGTGGTATCCGCCTCCAACTCGTTGGTCGGCGTCACGGCCGAAGACCGCGTCGGCGAGGGACCGGCACTCGCGGCAGCGGACGGAGCCTACCTTTTCTCCACTCCGAAATGGAACAACGGCAGCACCTCCGACGCCGGAGCCGTCATGCTGCTGCAACCCGGGCAGGCGGCGGCGGGCGGGCTTTCCCCTGCCGCAGGCGTGCCGGGCACGGTGGCCATCCGCGGCAGCAGCCTGTCATTTGACTATGACGAGAGCCGTGACTACATGATCGTCGGGTGTCCCTACTCGAATGTCGTTAGGTTGTTTTCCTATCACGACATCCTATCGCCAACTGACAAATACGAAGTTTGGGCAGCCGCTGCCGGGCTCTCCGGCAGTGATGCCTTGCCGCAGGGAACTCCATTTGTGGACGGGGTGGAGAACCTGCTGAAGTATGCCTTCAACATGAACGGTGCCGCCGACGACGGCTCGTTGCCTGCCTCGGGTGCCGCCACGACAGGGTTGCCGCGCTTGAGCGTCCGAGGGAGCGGCGACATGAGAGTCTTGCGCGTCGAGTATCTGCGCCGGAAAAACAGCGGCCTGATCTACCTGCCGCAATTCGCCGCCGATCTCGCCGCCTTTGCACCCATGACGGGAGCTGAAAGCACCGAATCCGTTGACGACTCTTGGGAGCGGGTGACCGTCGAGCAACCGGCCGATCCGGCCATCTGGCCACGCTTGTTTGGAATCGTCGAGGTGACCTTGCCTTGACGCGTGGGCGAAATCAGGCTTGCCGATGTGGCCAACAACGGTGAACGTCTCCGGGAATTCCTTCCCTTGGCCACCGTCCCGGACATTTCCGTCGTGATGCCCTGCTTCAATGCCAGTGGCAGCGTGGTGCGTGCGGTGACGAGCATCCAGGCGCAAACCCATCGCAATTGGGAGCTGTGGGTCATCGATGACGGCTCCACCGATGACAGCGCGGACCGGGTCGCCGCCATCGCGGAAACCGACCCCCGGGTCCGGCTGGTTAGGAGGCCGCATCAAGGGGTGGTCGGGGCCTCCAACCACGGGCTCTCGCTGGCAGGCGCGCGTTTCATCGCCCGGATGGACGCGGATGACGTGTCGCTGCCGCGACGGTTTGAACGGCAGTTGCAAACCCTAACCGATCAACCCGCGCTGGATGCGGTTTCCTGTCTCACCCGCTTCGCCGGCGACGCCGCGAGGGCCGGCGGCTACGCTCATCATGTGGCATGGACGAATCAGGCGTTGGAACCGGAAAGAATCGCTCTGAATCGCTTCATCGACCTACCGGTGCCGCATCCGACGCTGATGTTCCGGCGCGGGCTGTTGGAGACCTGCGGCGGCTATCGCGCGGGGGATTTTCCCGAGGACTACGAGCTGGTCCTGCGCTGGATTTCCCGCGGTGTTCGGATTGGCAAAGTCAACGAAGTATTGTTCGACTGGCATGATCCGCCCCAGCGCTTGTCGAGAAATGACCCGCGGTATGCGATGGAGGCGTTTCACCGCTGCAAGGCTCCCTACCTCGCCCAAGCCATCGCCGCCAGCGGCGGCGCGGAACGCGAGCTGTGGGTCTGGGGTGCGGGACGCCCCGCCCGCAAGTGCGCCCGACCACTCGAACAGGCGTGGAAACCCTCCGCCGGCTTCATCGACATCGATCCCCGCAAAATCGGCCGGATGATCCAGGGCCGCCCGGTGGTTTCCTCAGCCGATCTGCCGCCGGCTGACACCGCGGTGATCGTCAGTACCGTGGCAACCCGTGGCGCCGGGGAGGTCATTCGTGGTGAACTCACAAACGCGGGCAGGATCGAGGGCCGGGACTTCTGGATCGCGGCCTGAGAGCCGTCTTTAAAATCGCAGGGACGCTTTTCCGAACGGTCCGGGCGAATGAACTGAGAATGGAAAAGCCGGAGCGGCTGTTCATTCGCCACCCATTCTCGCGGACCGTTCGGAAAACCGGTCCCTGCCTGAGGGATTTTTCAGCCGGGCTCTGAGATTGGGCGATGGAGCGCTGGCTGATAGAAGGCGGGGCTGAGTGGAGCGGGGGCGTTCGTCCGCCTGGCTGATGGGGAGGGAGGAACGCGGGGGGGCTTGGCTTCATTGACTCGGTGGGCGAGGATGCCCACCGGCCTTGAGGAGGGCAGGATGCCCACCCCCCTTGAGGAGGGCAGGATGCCCACCCCCCTTGCAGAGGGCGGGGTTTTCTGAAATGATTCGACTCCGCGTGTCGTATGACCGACCAGCCCATCGCCCCGAGTTTCAAGCCAAGCACTCCCGCCACCACCGCCACCGCCCGAACCGGCGATCCAGGCCGCCCACTGGCGATCATTCATTTCATCGACCCATCCAGACCACCATGAATACCCACGAACGATACGTAATCCGCATCGCGCTGGTAGCCGCCCTCGGCGGGCTGCTCTTCGGCTTTGATACCGCCGTCATTTCCGGTACCACCGAATGGCTCCAGCAGGTCTATCACCTCAGTGATGCCGCGTTGGGATTCACCGTGGCCTGCGCCTTGATCGGCACGATCATCGGGGCGATCGCCGTGGGCGTCCCCGCCGATCGCATCGGCCGCCGTGACATGTTGATCGGCATTGCGGTGCTCTACTTCATCTCGGCAATTGGCACGGCTTTGCCATGGAACTGGCAATCATTCCTGTTCTTCCGTTTCGTCGGCGGCCTGGCGGTCGGCGGTGCATCGGTGGTCTCGCCGATGTATATCGCCGAGATTTCGCCTGCGGAGAAACGGGGGCGGCTGGTCGCGCTGGCGCAGTTCAACATTGTTTTCGGCATCCTGCTGGCGTTCGCGTCCAACTATTTCATCACCCGCATGAACCTGGGAACCTCGGAATGGCGGTGGATGTATGGCGTGGAAGCCATCCCGGCGGCGGCGTTCTTCGCCCTGCTCTTTTTCAACCCACGCAGTCCCCGCTGGTTGACCTCGAAGGGACGTCACGACGAGGCACAGGCGGTGATGAACCGCTTGGTGGCGGATCCCGTCGCACGGGACAAGGAACTGGCTGAAATCCGCGCCTCACTCGACCTTGAGCATCACAGCGCCCGCGAATCCATTTTCTCGAGACCCTATCTGATGCCGCTGTTTCTCGCCTGCGCGATCGCGGTATTCAACCAGGCGTCCGGCATCAACGCCCTGCTCTACTACGCACCGAAAATCTTCAAGCTGACCGGTGCCGCCGGCGAGAGCGCGTTGCTCCAATCGGTGCTCATCGGTGTGGTCAATCTGATCTTCACGATGGTGGCGCTCACCGTGATCGACCGCTTCGGGCGCAGGAAATTGATGCTGGTCGGCTCGGTGGGATATATCATCAGTCTGGGCACGGCGGCGGCGGTGTTTTTTGTGAACGGAGAAAACTTTTCCGCGATGGGCGGCACGATGCTGTTGGGGGCGCTGATGGTGTTCATTGCGTCGCACGCGTTCGGCCAGGGCGCGGTGATCTGGGTGTTTGTGAGCGAGATTTTTCCCAACCGGGTGCGGGCACGCGGCCTGGCGCTCGCCTCGTTCTCACTCTGGATCGCCAACGCGATCATCGCCCAGGCATTCCCAATCATGCTCGGCGCGCTCGGGGGCGGTTTGGTGTTTGCGGTGTTCGCGGGTTTCATGGTCGTGCAACTGGTCTGGGTGATCGCGTTCATGCCGGAAACCAAGGGTATCCCGCTCGAGGGAATCCAAAAGCAAATGCATATCGACTGAGGTTTTGCCTCACCTCTCACCAGCCCACCGGGCGCGCAGCGGCGAGGCCGCCACGCCCTACCGGTAGGGCGGCTCGGCCTGTCCGTCGTAGTCTTGACGAAGACGGGCCCCGGGCCGCCCATTTATCCGCCGACAGGCGTTGCGAGCCTCAAGCCCCGCCATCGCGGATCTGATAGAGGGTGTCGTCGAGGACGAGGTCGAGGTTGTTGCCGAGAGAGAGCCATTGGCTGGCGGACGGGTGGTCCTTGAGCAGGGCGAAATAGGCGTCGCTGTTGAATTGGATGTTCACCTGTTTCAGGTTGGGACGGGCCTGGGTGGTGGAGTCGGTCCAGACTTTGCCGTTTTGATAGAACGCGCGGCCGTTGAGGTTGCGGGCCTGGGTGGCGTAGTTCTGGGATTGGGCGATGCGGTAACCGAGGTTGCGGTCGCCGCTGGCGTCCGTTTTGGCGAGTTCATGCTGGACCGGTGCGGCCGCGGGGGCGGCACTGCGCTGGTCCTTGAGTCCGCCTAGCGACATGGCGTTGGCAGTGGCGCTGCCGCCGCTGCGGGCACTTTCCGCGTGGGCCTCGCGGCCGAGCGAGTCCATCCGGCTCTTGGCCTGGCGGAGAACATCACCGTCGGTTTCCAGCTCCCGCATGTTGCGTCGGGCGACGGGGACGCCGCGCTTGCGCTCGTCCTCCAGGATGAGATAGGCGGTGTAGGGGGTGACGATGCCGTATTGGCGGGCGAGGCGGGTGGTTTCTTCGATCAGTTCCGAGGATTCGCCGTGGAGGCGGATTTCATCGAGCAACCAACCGACGCGGCGGGTGGCCCAGAGCTGGGGGATGTAGTCGTTGCCCGGCGCGGAGCCGGCGAATGTAACATCGGCGATGAATTCGCGGGGCTCACCATTGAAGATGCCGGTGATTTTCACGGCGGAGGCACCGGTGCCGGTGTAGCGGCCGAAGACGACGAGCATGTCGCCATTGAAAAGATCAGGCAGGGAGCCGGGCTGGAGCTGGGTGATTTGGATTTCGGGATTGGTAAAGGACAGCTTGAGGTTGCTGAACACCGGCTCCTTGATCTTGCTGTAGAAATTGCTGAGTTTCACCTCCAGGTCCTCCTTTTGAGAGACGTAGGTGCTGATGGCCCTGGTCTCAGTGGCGATCCGGTCGAGCAAATGGGTGTTGACGTCGTCGCCGATACCGAACGAGAAGATGCGGGTGGCCGACGAGTTATGCTTTTTCACCACATCCACCAGCGGGTCCTCGCGGGTTTCACCTACGGTCGGCAGTCCGTCGGTTAGGAAAATCACCAGATAGGGGCGGTTGTCGTCCGCGTGGCGCAGGGCGAGGGCCTGGCCCAGGGCGTCACCGATGGCGGTGCCGCCGATCGGTTTGAGTGAGTCAACCATCTCGTTGGCCTTGGCCAGGTTGGCGGAATCCGCCTTGACCAGTTCTTTGAACCGGCCCTCGGCTTCGGTGGCGAAGCGGATCACTTCGAAGCGGTCATCCGGGTCGAGGTTGGCGAGGCAGAACTGGAGCGCCTTCTTCGCCTGGTCGAGCTTGCCGCCGGCCATCGAACCGGAGGTGTCCAGCACGAAACAGATGTCCTTGGGTTGCACGGCGGCGGGGGTGGTGAGGCCGGGCGAGGCGAGCAGCAGGAAATGGCCGTCCTTCTCACCCGCCTGGCGGGCGCACAGCAGATCCACCCCGAGCGGATTGGGCGTGCGGGAGAAGACGATTTTGAAATCCGAGTCCGGGCGCACGTCGCGCGCCTCGAAGCCGATGATGGCGGATGTTTGGTCGTGGCGTTTGATCTCGGTCTCGTGGCTCGGGCAGTAGAGGGTTTTGAGTGGGGTTTTGGAGTGGATGCTCACCTTGACCGACACATCCTTGATGAGGGTGGAGCTGAACTTCTCGGTGTTGAGCGGATAGAGATATTCCACCAAGCCACCCTCGTCCTTGAGCAACTGGGTGTAGCTGATCCTGATCCGCTTGTTGGAGCGCGGTTCGATCGGATAGATGCGGACCTTGAAGGCATCCCGGCCGACGTATTCGAGCAAGGCCGGGTCTTTCATCTGGCGGACGATGTTTTCATAGAGCGAGCGCGCCTTGTCGGCGGACAGCAGCTCGGCCTCGGTCATGGTGCCGTCGATGTCCATCGCAAACTTGTCGATGTGGGCGCCGGGCGGCAATGGAAAGATATAGGTGCCTTCGAGGCGGGCGTTGTTAGGGTTGTGGAACTCCTGATCGATGGAGGTGGTGGCGGTCAGTTCGTTGATCTCCACGCTGACGCGGTGATGGTTCACCGCCAGCGGGGCGAACGAGAAATGGCCGGGCGGCACAACGGGCATGTGATGCGGGCCGGGCCGTCCCCACGGTGGGTGGACGATGATCAGTCCATCGGCAAAGGCGGAGCTGGCCACGGCGAGACCGGCGACAGCGAACAGGGCGGATTTGAGCGAGGTCATGGCCGCATCCTGCCACAGTTTGGGGCGGGCGTCTGTAAAGGGATGGTAAATTTATGGCACTTCCTACGGCCAGTGGGTGATGGAGCGGAGGAAGGCGAGGCGTTGGTCGATATCGGCGCGGGTGATTTCCTGCAGGCGACGGGTCGAGAATGCCTCGCAGGTGAACGAGGCGACCACCGAGCCCTCGACCACCGCCTGGCGGATTTCATCGAAAGTGAAGTCGGTGCGGCCGGTGGCGGCCAGAAATCCGGCGAGCGCGCCGAGGAAGGAGTCCCCGGCACCGGTGGGATCGGCCACTTCGTGGAGCGGAAAGGCGGCGCAGCGGAAGAAGTTTTCCGCA
>JAIPKB010000037.1 GCA_021733795.1 Akkermansiaceae bacterium
ATTATGGGCAAAAGGACGACGATCGCCGCCGGCAGTGTTTGCACGTTGGTAACAGCTCCGAAGCGTATCGAGCTAAAAATCGGTCACTGCCCCTCGGACCTTCGTTCTCCCGCCAATCCGGTGAGGGACTGGCGGGAGAGGTAGCGATGGAGGTCGCGATGGGGTCGCGATGAAGCCGTAGCTGGCCCTCGATCGTTCTAGTCAGGCGGCAGCGGCTTCCGGTGCGGCTTCCCGTGCGGTGGAGGGTTCAGGGATGGTGGCGTCCGCGCAGCGCATGGGCATGAGCACGCAATAGACGCCGCCAGGGCCGGCCGTGAGCCCGGGGCTCATGCCATCGATCAGGCGGAGCACCGGGCCGATCTCAAGGGCGGAGGCCAGATAGGCCGGCTCGAACGCGATCACCGGCGGCTTACCCGTGCCTTTGCCGGTGTACGTTTCCGTAACCTTAACCGGCACCTGGATGGTGGCGGATTTCGATTCGTTGTCCACGCATGTGAGGGTGAGGGTCAGCAGGCCGGGGCTTTCCCAGCTCAGCCGCACCGACAGGCGGTTGCCATCACCGGTGAGCGACCGCAGCCAGGCGATGAGCGCCGGGCGGTGGGTTTCCGAAATGGTGGCTTCGGACAAATGCGCATCGGGAATCACCTGCCGGTAGTTCGGGTAGCTGCCCTCGATCTCCTTGGCAATGAGCGTGTGGGGACCGGAGCGGAACTCGGCATAGGGATTCGTTCGTTCGTTGTCGTTGTTGTCGTCAGCCTGCCGGATGGTAGCGTCGCGGGTGGCGAAGTCCGGGTGGACGAGCACATGCGCCGCCGCATTGGGCAGGATGAAAGCCCGGCCGGTGAAACGGGCGGGTGCTCCGGCCAGCCGCCGTCCGTCGGTGGCGATCAGCATGCCGCCGTCCTCGGGCGTGAATAGCACGCCGTTGAGGACATAGCGGCTGGCGTCGGTGGAGGCGCAGCCGGCGGTGATGCCGAGGGCGGGGAACGTTTCCTTGGGCAGGGCGGTGACCCGGCCCTCGACGGATAGGCGTGCCGGGAACTCCGCGGCCGGCTCCGGCTTGTGGACGGAAACCACATTCATGCCGCCGCAGGGGGCGGTGAGGGTCAGGGTGGGACCTTCGGGGTCTCCGGGGCTACCCCCAAATCCGACCGGGCGGTGAACAATAATGTTGGAATCGATAAAATCATGAAGAAAGCATTCGCAATCGTCGCGTTGTTGAGCGCTATGCTCGGCTGCTCCCCCTCTGACAGGAAAATCGAATCAAACTGGTCAGAACCAGCCAATGGTCTGCAATTTCAGATCGCACCTGCCTCACAATTTCATCGAAATCGAGATGGCGTGGCAATGATTGAAGCCACCTGCACAATTAAGAACACTGGTTCGGTCCGGGCAGACGTTACACACCTCGCACGACTCTATGTTGTCGACTCGGCCGGAGTCACGAGTCAATGCCAAAGGCGTGAAGATGTTGCCGACTTGGTGCCTGCCCGTCCCACAGTCGCTCCTGGAGACACCACGTCATGGCTGCAGGATGGCCAAATTAAGGTCGTCCCCGGTGTGTATGACCTGTACGCAGTGTGGGACGGGAATATGAATCTGAAATCGCCATCCGTCAGGATCACAATCAAATGAACGATATTCCAACAATTCGCGGCTCCCGATGGACATAAGCTTTCCAGTTTCGATTCAACTTCAGTCAATACCGCTCCCACGGGAGCGCTTTTGACGTTGGCCACAGAAAGCCATGAGTCTGTACAAAATATGCAAGTCAGTTGACATGTCGTCACAGGAGTGGCGTAGCTACTGTTTGTGGCGCAACCGCGACTTCACGTCTTTCGATTCGCTGGATTCAACAATTCACAACAGCATGTACAGTGTCATTCGCATCAACCTAAGAGTTCTATGAGTTTGCAATTGAGTGACAAACGCTTTCGCTTCTGGCCTTGGAGATGGTGCGGATCGGGTTTCATTTTCCCCAGATCCGTGAGTTTTCGCAGCGCGACGAGCCGGGCGATGATATAATCAAATATCTTTTCAAGGCTGTAGCGCATCCCGGGTTTGCCCCGGGCCAGGGACAAGCCGATCTTCAGCCCGAGAACCATGGCGATCATGCCCGCCAGCACCAGGCCCTTCAGATGTTGTGGTCCGCTGTTGCGGTTGAGGGCCTTGTCCGTGGTGCAGATATACGTTGAGCCGGTCCCACAGCGTCAGGGTGTAGTCGATGGCCTTGCCCAGCAGGCTCTTGGGCAGGACTTCGGGACGCTGGCGCAGCGTGACCAGATCGCCCTTGAGGATCAGGAGCACCGGCGCGGCGAGTTCCTGGCGGAGGCGGAAGCGTTCATCGGGTGCCGCCCGGCGCTGGCGCAGGGAGGTTTCAACCTGATAGAGCCGCTGGATGGCGGCCAGGGGCTGCGAGGGCGGTCCCCAAGGGAGTTCCGCCGGATTCGGCCGGTCCGGGACGCCTCAGGATGGGCAGACCGGCGCGGTACCTGGAGCGCCAGCGACGCGGGGTGGAGGGCAGCGAAAGAAGCCGGCAGAGGGCCATGCCGCTGAGGCCGGGGCAGTCCTGCCGCAGCGCTTCAGACTGCGCGGGTCAGAGCCGGAGGGCGGTTTCACGGGCTGCGAATGCCAGAGTACTTGACAGCAGCGGCCGTTGGTGGGATTGTCCGGTGGTGAAGGTGATGACGGTCAGTTTCGAGAAGCTGCAACGCGACAAGCGCAGGGCGCGGTTGCGGGATGCGCGCCGTCTGGCCCGTAGGGAGGTGACACCGGAACAGCTTGAGGCGGAGAATTCGCTGATTCCGATGGGCGCGAGAATCACCATTCAGGATTTTTGCCAAACCCTGGAACGTTACTATGGCAAATGAATCCGCAGCCGGAATCACCATTGGAATCCGAGATCGGTGATTTTGCGGAGATCTTGAAACCCTCGGGAGCGGCCAGTCCACCGGTGATTGTCGGCGGTCATGCCGCTGGTCTTTGGAGTCGGTATTTTCTGTCACGAGGCGTGACCGAACTCGCGGGTTTCCTACCATTCCGGAGCAAGGATTTGGATCTCGTTGGGACCATGGACTTTCTGGAAGAGGTTCACCGCCGCTTTAAGGGAAGATTGCTGAGGTCGGAGCCGCGGAGTCCGGTTCTCGGCCGATTGGAAATCCCCCAACCCGGTGGCGGCTTCCTCCGGGTGGAGGTTCTTCACACCGTCCTCGGCCTGAAGGCGAGGGATCTGAGGCGCACGGTGGACGTTGAGGTTGCGGGCGTCGTCGGCAGGATCCCGCTGCCCCACCTGGTGTTGAAGGCAAAGCTCGCCAATGCGCCCGGTTTGGATGATTCGGGACGATTCTCCTTGTGCCGGAGCATCCGATGGGCTAGATCCCAACCAAGCGATGACGGAGACCCAACCACCCACGATTCCGATTCCCTGGACGGTCCGCAGACCTGCAGCCGGGACCCGGAGGTGGTCGAAATCCCGGCCGGATCGCCCCCGGAACTGCCGGAGTCCCAGACCAGGCACCAGGGCCTATGACGTTGCGTTATATTCACTGCATGACGACCCTATAATGGCAATTGTCATGGGTACGCCTTATTACGGTTATCGTTGGTACGACCCGCTGACCGGGAGATGGCCATCCAGGGATCCGATCGGGGAAAGGGGCGGGGTGAACCTTTATGGGTTTGTGGGGAACGATGGGGTCGACTACTCAGACAGACTTGGTGCAGTCATCAATACGGAGTGCCCGATCAATGTTGAGTTAGATCGATTGAAAATCGCATACACATACAAGAAAGTAGGTGATAGACACATTTACTCGAAGGGGGATCTCAGAGTCGATAGCGAAATTATTCGAGCCATGATAAAGCATGAGATGACCTTCGGCTTTGATTGCGAGAGTACGGAGGAATGCATACGTAAAATTGGAAAGCATATAACGATCAGAAAAACGGTTATTGCCAGAGCAAGGGCACTTCTGAAGGCCATATTTGGAGAAAAAAATATCAAAATGACCGAAGACGGCAAGCTTCTTCCGGAAGAATCTTCCTTTTCTTGCCTGTATGCGGCGGAAACAGCACAGAGTGGATATCTCACGGCAAATGCGAGGTCTGAATACTTCATCCCCGAAGACAGAGGTTATATATTTAATTTGGATGACAAAGATCACGGTGGGACAAAGGACAATGCGGGCGAAAAAGGGGAGAATCTTATATATTTAGGAAACCTAGAATTCTATGGGCACATACCTCCCGAAATGGGATCTCGGATCAAGTCCATTGAGGATTGGATCAAATCCGTCAAGACATGGGGTACCCCATCTCTTTCAATAGCGCGTCACGTTGTCGTTGAGGGAGTCGATTGGTATGGGCACACCAATAGCACACTTGTTACTCCTCAAAACGGCAATGCAAAAGATGAACAAGGGGGGAAGGCGACTTTGCCCTAACGAAAATAATGAAAGCAGTATTTTTCCTATTGTATGTATTCTTGTATATGTGCTTCGCACATGGGTCTCGTGCTGAGCCTGAGAATTGTGATGTTATAAGTTATTACATGATAAACGAATCCACTGATGTTGTTGGAAGACCTTTCAACAGGAGGATCAGAACGCACTATTTTCTCAATGACAAACCGGTGGGTGTTAACGAGGAAGGAATAAAGGCGCTCCTGCACAGTCTTTCACGAACCAAAAAGAAGATACTGGTCGTCCAGATGAACGCAAGGGAGGAGTCCGAAGGCATCTCCCGAAGTGACTTGCCTGGAATCATCACAGAACACATGGTTGAACTGATAAAGGTCTGCCGTTTTAAAGCGATTAATATGCAATTCCAGAACAATCCGGTCAAGTGGGTCATTGCACCGGAGGTTCGAGTTCCCGAGACCCGTAAGGGTGATTTTGGTTTCGGTGTCGCTGATGAGCATGAAGAGGTGACAGACGAAACTTCCCCTTCTGCCAACAGTCGCTCCGTACCGCGCCAACCGCCGGAAGGCCCGCCCCCCGCAAAGCCAGGCTCCGTGCCCCGGTAGCTGTGCAAGGCCGCGCTTTCATCGTACCCGATTTCCAAGTTAATGTCGCACGAGAAGGGGACGGGAGTAACATTCCTTGACTGTGACAAGCTCTCAAAATCTTTCTAAAACCGTGCCTCCGGCCCGCCCCTCCCTGGACGGCCCGCCGCCCGAACTCGTCGGCTCCGCCCCTGACCTCTGGCATCGTGTGCCGCCCACGTCCAAAATCCCCACCCGTCCGCCACCAAAACTCCAAAACCCGCATATTTTCCTTCCTTTAGCTGCTGGAATCGTCAGCATGGCGCGTGAAAAGATGACCTGCCACCTGTCGGAATCCGCGCCTGCGCGCCGCCCACTCACCGCGAAAAACCGCGTCTGGGATTTTTTTCGTTTTGCTAACAAAACGCGTCCTGCAAACCGCCGCCAGCCCCTGCAACCGCGCCGGAAAAACCGCCCTGCACCTACGAAAACCGCGTCGGGTATCCCTTGTTGGCCATCCAGGGATCCGATCGGGGAACGGGGCGGGGTGAACTTGTATGGGTTCGGGGGGGGGAATGATGGGGTGGATGGGATTGACGTACTAGGGGAGAATATGCCGTCTATACCTAAGCGTAAAAAGATCGCATTTATTGTGGCGATTGCATCGGCTGCTTATTCATGTGAATGTGACCCCGATGAGAATCCCGAGTGGACCCCGCAAGATATGGCTTCGTGCGACGGACCCGGCATGAAGGAGGTCATTGCCAGGAAAACGAGATTATTTTACAAAGGTGAAGTACTTGACCCTGAGCAAGTTACGGGGTCCGCACTTGGTGAGGTTCGGAAGCAAGCCGTGAAGGATTGCAAGAGTCGAGGACCTTGCAAAGTTAATGAAGATGAAAGGTACTATATTGAGGAGTTCGAAACATTCCTATATTTATTTGAGAAGAACAAAGGCTACCGAAGGAACTTGGGGATTGGGATGTTGGGTCCCGGTTGGGACGATCTGCCCGATGATGTTAGTTTAGAAATGATATTCATAGAACTCGAAAGTATTGGTGTATTTTCGGAAATGCCTTAATAAATGTAACTATGAAGAATATCCACATGGCCATCCGTTTGCTTCTAATTATTATTGCAACCTCCTCCGTCTTTTGCGATCAGGTTAGAGGGGAGGGCGCTGCCTTGGGAAAGCAGCCAATGATTAAAGAGGCTCAAGCATTCCTGGCCATGTATGGCAACGTTATTTTTGTTCGAAGCGTCGAATCAGAGAAGGGCAAGCGGGAAGTGGTGGTAATAAAAGGGCAGCCAAGTGACGTCTTGAAGAGTCTCGTGAAGCTAGGAAATTATTATTTGGATAGTCTGGATGAAGATAATTCGCAGGCAGCTAACAATGGAGTTGTGTTTTGCAACATCTTTCTTGGTCCTGGGCATACTCGCGGGCGGGTGTGTAGACTGGTGGATGACGGCAGATTAATTGGAACCAAGATAACGTTGGAAGACTTGCTCAAAGCATCGAACCTGGAACCTCGACCCCAAAAGAATGAAGTGAATACACGTGCCAAGGGTCGGCCAGTAAAGCCTGAGTCCGCGCCTACAAAGGACAGGCCAACGCACGATAAGGTGTCGGACAAGTGATCAAACCTTCTTGAATCCGCCCCGCCCTGGACCGCCCGCCACCCGAACTCGTCGGCTCCGCCACTGGTTCCCCACCTTGCGTGCCCCTCCGCCTTGCGGGCATTGTCACAAGTTGCCGTTCTCAACAAGACGCAGCCAAGGGCGTTCCACAGCCCCCGAACCGGTCCGGAAACCTCTGTCAGCGCCATTCTCAATAACAAGATCCGGCCCGTGGAACAATCGCGGCCGGCTGAATGTCTCACGACGCATGAAGAAATCCCTCAAGCATCTGCACGATCAAGCGCTGCTTGCTCTTGGGTAGCTTGCTCAAATCTTCCGCAAGCTGCTGGATTTTCGAGGTCGGTCCGCGCTTCGCGACCGCCTTGGGAGGCTTGATTCCAAGCACTTCCTCCACAGTGCATGACAACGCTTCGGCAAAACGAGGCACCAGGTGGGACGGAACGCTCCGGGTCTTGCGCTCGTAAAAGGTGATGCTCCGGGCTGGAACGCCCACGGCTTCCCCAAGCTGCGCCTGGGAGAGGCCGGCCGG
This sequence comes from Akkermansiaceae bacterium, assembly GCA_021733795.1. GTDB lineage: Bacteria > Verrucomicrobiota > Verrucomicrobiia > Verrucomicrobiales > Akkermansiaceae > Luteolibacter. Next base: position 7,149 of record JAIPKB010000037.1, read on the forward strand.
CCAGTTTTTGCGGTCGGTTTTTGCTGGACAGGTCCAGTGGGGTGCGTCAAATGGCCGGGTGAGCAAGACCAAAAAGCCCGACCGCAATGATCCCTGCCCTTGTGGCAGCGGGAGGAAGTACAAGAAATGCTGCCTTGAGTCCGATAGCCGGAAGCAGGCGGAGGTAGATCGCAACGGCGGATCACCGGCTGCGTTTGATACGGTCACCACGGATCTCGATGAACTGTCCAACAGTGTGGTCGGCTTGATCGAGGCCGGGGACCTGGCGAAAGCCGAGGAAGTCTGCCACCGTCTGCGGCAGAGCTACCCGGATCAGGTGGACGGAATCATGCGCCTGGCGGAAGTAAAGGAAGCACGGGGCAACCGCACCGGGGCGGCGACGCTCTACCGTGAGGCGGCCGCCTTCATGCGAACCAACGGAGGCTTCGGGGACGAGAGCATTGGGGGCATGATCGAAGCGGCCGAGCGTTTGGAAGGCTGAGAGAATCCAGCGAGTGGTCGTAGAATCCGGCGGATTGTTCCACAGCGATTCGGGGGGCCGGCGGACTGGGACGGCCGGGGCTTCGCCCCAGACCCCAGGATTTTCAAGGCATGGACGGATGCTCCCAACGATGATTTGACGACACGGAAGGGCACATCCCCGGTGTCTGGGGATGCGCCCTTGTTTTGGTTTGCGACATCGTCGGTCGCCTCCGTTCCGGTTATCCCTCGGCGGGTTCTGGTCGCTGGCCCGCGCCCAGCCCAACGTTGCCCGCTTGTGTTTGGCTGGAAATTCTCGCTCTTTTACGCGGCCCCGGATGCCTCAGGCTTTGGGTTTCTGGTTGGTGAAGACGGGTGGTTGCTGTGGTTCGTCGCGGGTGTTGTGACGCCAGTGGGGTTGCATGAGCACGGCGTTGACCTGTTTGAGACCGGCGGTTTTGGTGCCCCAGGGGAACTGGCGGGGTTCTCCGTCTTCATTCAGGACTAACCTCCCTTGCTCCGGTGTTTGCCACGCTGTTTTGTAAACCTTTGGGGTTTAGAGGGTTGTGAATGTGCGATTCGTCCTTGCTCGGCTCTTCCACCAAATCGAGGTGGTTTACTGAGTGCCAGGCCTACTCCGCCCTACCGGTTGTCCTTGAGCCGGGTGATCGCTTCATCGAGCCGGCGGCGGGTGGCCGCGAGGTCGGCGGTGAGCGACCCGATTCGGTCGTCGCGCGCCTTGAGCGCGGCTGCCCAGGCGGTGACTTGGGCGCGGGCGGCTTCCAGTTCGGTCTCGAGGGCGGTGACTTGGGAGGATTTTTCTCCCAGCTCGCGGGCTGTCGTTTCGGCCGCCGCCTGGGTGCCGGTGATGGCCTCCTTGAGCCCCTCGATGTCCCGCTCCAGCTCGGCGCGGCGGCCCGCCTCTTCCATGACGCGGGCGGTGGTGGCGGCCAACTCGGTGCGGACCTGATCCAGCACGGCATCCGCCACGCGTTCCCGGAGCCACTGCACCACCACCAGCCCGCAGAGCACCAGGCAGCCGGCCGCGTTGAGGAGAGTGAGGATCCGGGTGGTCATGTTACGGGGTTTCATCATTCATCACCGTTTGGTCTCGAAGCTGACTTTCTCCACTCCGGCGTCGCGGACGGCATTGAGCACCCCGAGCACCTGGCCGTGGCGGGCCTCGGCATCGGCGGAGATCATCACCCGGGTATCCGCTGCGGCATCAGCCGCCTTGAGCCGCCGGGTGATTTCCGAAAGCGTGACAAGCTGGCCCTCCCAGGTGGTCACCCCGCTGGCGTCGATCGCAAGTTGATAGGGAGGGACGTGCGGGTCCGCCACGCTGGTGGAGGCTTGCGGCAGATCGATCGGAACCCGGCGCATGTAGGTCATCGAGAGGCTCACCAGCATGAATGCGGCCAGCAGGAAAAACATGATGTCGATGAGTGGAATGATCTCGATGCGGGCCGCATCGCCTTCGTCATCGGCAGCTTGGTTGGTGAGTTTGACGGGCAAGAGGGGAGGAGGTAAATGCTGAAATGCTGAAAACTGAAATGCTGAAACTCAGCGGGTGGGTGGGGGATTGCGATGGCCGCCCCGGAGCGCAAAGGCTTCGAGGTCGTGGCCGTGTTCCTTGGCAGAGCCGACCAGCAATTCGGTGTGGTTGATCCAGCGCTCGAAGGTGGAGCGGAGCACGGCGAGCCGTTTGCGGAAGAAATTGTAAGGCAGCAGGCAGAGGATGGCGATGGCGATGCCACAGGCGGTGGCGATGAGCGCCTCGGCGATGCCGCCGGAAACCTTGCCCGGCGCGAGTTGCTCGTCGCCGACAAACGAAAACGAGCCCATGATGCCCACCACCGTGCCGAACAAGCCCAGCAGCGGAGCCAGCGTGATCATGGTACTCAACACCCACATCCGGGCCTCGGCCTTCTCAAGCAGGTGGTTGGCGTGGAGCTGCATCGCCGCGAGCATCGAAGTGTGGGCGTGGGTCATGCCCTCCGCCAGGTTTTCCATGAATGGCTCGCGGGTCCCGCGGGTGAGGTCCCACGCCAATTGAAAGTCGCCGGTGCCGATCGCCTCCCGCGCCCGCTGCTGGAGTTCCTCCTTCAGCGTGGCGCGGTAGCGCAGCCACCAAATCGAACGGTCCAGAATGACACAAACGGATAAAAAAAAGGCGGCGAGGATGGGCCACATGACCCATCCGCCCTGGATGAAGGTATCGACGACGATGTTGGCGAGCACGATGATGGTTTCTAACGGAGTTGGAAAATGATGGGACGCTGCAGTTTCATCACCCCACCGGGTGGAAAGCGCCAGCGCCGGACCGTGCGGACGGCCTCCTCATTGAGCAGTGGCCACGGCGAGGGATTCCTGGCATAGGCGGAGATCACCCGGCCGCTGGCATCCACCGTGAACTCGACCAGCACCGTGCCGGTTTGCCCCTTGCGGCGGGCTTCTGCCGGATAGGAAGGAGCCGGCATCCGGCCGCCAGCCAACCGCGAGGCATCGGCCGGACCGGAGCCGCCGGGCGCGGCTGCGCGTTGGGTGCCGCCGGGACCGGCGCGGGGAGCGTCGCCGGAAGGCTTGGGCGGCTTGGGCCGGACCGCGGTGGCGGCCGGCCGGGGGGGCGGCCGGATCGGCTTGGCGACGGGCGCCGGCAACTCCGGAACTTCCGGCAGCGGTTCCATTTCCGCCAGCTCCGGCAACTCCGGCGGCGGGGGCAGCGTCGCGGGGGCCGTGTCCGGCTCCGGGGAGACGGCGGGCACGGTTTCGGGGGCCTGCTCGGAAATTCCCGGATCGAGGATGATTTCCGGCGTGGACCACTCGGCAGCTGCCGCGGACTCGACCGGTGCCGGCATCTGCGTTTCCCGGCTGACGACCAGGCCCACCACGCCCGCGCCGGTCACGCTCAGCCATGCGGCGAGCGTGCCAGTGTTGAGGGCGTGAAAGAAAGGCGTCATACGGGCTCGGGCGAAGCTAGCCCAAGCACCGGGCTTTGGCAATCATTGTGAATCCCGAGGAGGAAGAGTTGGCGGTTGGCGGTGGTTGAGATGCTGGCGGGTCGCCTGCCAACCGCCAACCCGTAGGTTTTGAAGTGATGCTCAGCGTCTTTGCAGTTCGCTTTAGTCCACCCGTGCGAAAAGAATCGGCTGAAGTGTGAACTCAGACGACCAGCCTCTTTGCCATCGACTTCTCAGGTGATTTTGCGCTTGCATTTCGGACATTTCTGAGCATAATTGAGCCATGAAAGAACCATCTGTGTTGCTGCGAGCGAGAGTTCCCTCGGAACGTTATCACAACGCCGAGCGTATTTTGGATCGCCTCGGGATGAATCCCGGTGACGCTGTAAATTTGTTTTTGGCGCAAGTCGAGTTGCGGGAAGGACTGCCTTTCGAGGTGTCGCTGCGGGACGGTGGCCTGTTGTCCGCTGGTCGGCAAGCCCAGGAATGGACGGAGGTTCTGGGTGAATACTGAGCCGACTGCCGGTGAAGTGTGGTTTGCCGACCTTGGCATGGCGGCGAAAAGCCGTCCTGTGTTGATTTTGGCTTATCCTCAGCGCGACGATGCCCGATCACTCGTGGTGGTAGCTCCGCTGACTTCGCAAATTCGCCGGTTGAGGGGCGAAGTGGAGATCGGAAAACCACGTTGGCTCCCAAAGTTGTCCGCCGTCAACATCCAGGGCCTCGCAAGTTTTGATAGACATTTTCTGGTGAGAAAAATGGGAACGCTTGATTGTACCCGGATGGAATCGGTGAAGGGGGCACTCCGCGAATTGTTGGACCTGTGACTGAGCGCGAAGGAGAGATAAAACCACGGATGCACCCGGATAAGAGAAAAGGTGCGGGCCACCATCCGTGCCAATCCGTGCAATCCGAGGGACAACCCGGCTCTACCCGCTCAGAAACTCCGGCTGAGGCTGAAGCCGGTTTGCCAGGAGTCCCAGTCGTTGCTGGACCCGCCGCTTTGGTCGTTGTAACGCAGAAAGAGGCTGGCAAAGGTGGAGTTGGAGAAAATCGCCATGCCGAGGGACCCGTCAAGACTGAAGTTGTTTCCATCCCGGCTGGTTGATGCCGTGGCATTATCGTAGGTGTCAACCCCATAGCTGGCCCCGAGATTGAGGGTGGCCCGGCGGATCACGCGGTGGTAGCCCAATCTCACGGAACTGACCTGGGTGAACACGTTGGGGTTCGAAGGGTCTGCCTGATACCCCTGGTAGAGTGAGAGATTCATGCCCCAGAGTTCGGACGGACTATAGTTCAGGCCGATCGAGCCGTTGACGCTGGGATCCGCTGAGCTGCCGTTTTCATAGCTCGAGAAGTCCACGCCAATGCGTGAATTCAGACTCACTTTGTTCGACAGCTGGTAATTCAGCGACACGTCGGGGCCGATCGAAGTGCGGGAATTGCTGCTCCCGCCGGATTGGTAGCTGTAGCGGACGCCGGGGCCGAACTGGGTGCGTTCCGAGTATCTCCAGAGTGCCGCGAGGCCGAGACTGAGGTTCGTGGTATCGTTGTAGGCGTTTCCGCTGGTGGTGGAAAAACTGGTTCCGATATTTCCCTGGAGGGAGGTCTTCGGGCTGAGGCGGTAGCTGAGACTGAGGGCCGGACTGAAGCTGGTCTGTTCCACGTAATTGGAGCGGTAATAGCGGTTGGGCCCCTGCTGCTGGGAAATGCCACAGGTGAGGGAGGCGCTGAGCCGGACTCCGTCATAGTTGGCCAGGAGACCAAGGCTCTGGTTGTAACCGCTGTAATCGGTCTGCTCCACGTATTGATTGTAGCTGCCCGTGTAGCTGCCGCCGAAGGTCCAGTCGCTGGCCCGCGTCGACATGTAGGTGAGCGTCCCACCGAGCGCAAAAATGAAATCGTCCTGAATCGGCGCGATGGCACCGCCCGGGCTGCTGGTCACATTGGAGTCATAGGTGGTGGAAAAGTTGGCGGAGAAGCTGAATCCATCCAGGATCGGGCCGCCCGCGCCGCCGCCCGCGAGGTATTGGGGGACGCCATTGGTAAATCCGCTGGGGGCTCCCGGCAGCACGCCGCCACTTCCCCCAAGCTGTTGAACGACAGAGCCGTCAGTCGCGGTGACCCATCCCGACCGGTTTTCATCCGCAGCAGGCGGTGTCTCGGTTGTCGTTTCATCAAGATTTTCCGGAGGCAACACCCCTAGGTCGCCCAAATCCTCGCTCCCCGCAGGCATCGGCACCGGTGGAACCGGGGGTTTGGGTGGTGCCGCCGGTGGTGCCGGGGTTGCTGGTGCATCCGGGGGTGCATCCGGTGGTGTTGCCGGTGGTGTTGCCGGTGGTGTTGCCGGTGGTGTTGCCGGTGGTGTTGCCGGAGGTGTTGCCGGAGGTGTTGCCGGTGGTGTTGCCGGTGGTGTATCCGGGGTTGCCTTCGGTGAAAGCGGCACCGGGACGACCCCCTCGTCTTCCGGCTCGGACCGGGCCCAGTCCGCAGTGGCGAGGGTGCCCACGGCGATCCCACTCATTGCCAGGTATCGCCAGAGCCTTGCCTTGGCGGCGGGGATGATGAAAAATGGGTCGTTGTCCATGGATGTTGTGGGTTCGCAGTGCCTACAGGAATCAGGCCGGGTCGCCTCGTCCGGCCGACGAGACACGCACCGTTTCCGCTGGGCTGATAACCGGAACCCGGACCGTTGGCAAGTTAAAAATCCATAAATTTTATAAAAATTTGAAATCAGAGCTTCCTGAATATCAGTAGCAGCGTTGTTTTGCGCGTGATTTGACCTCCTGAGCGCTCCAATTCCCCCCCCGACCTGATCCGGCGCCGATGCCACGGTATTTTTTTTGATTTTGGGAGAGTGGGGAAGACCCGGGAAATCCGGTGGCTGGGGCCTCCACCTCAAAAAGCGGTGGCGATGGCGATTCCGGTACGAACTTGCTTGCCAAGTGCCCAGGTTCCCGTGCCAAGCTCTCCGCGTGAAAGCCTACCTCGATTTGTTGCGGGACGTTTTGGAAAACGGCGAGGCGCGGGCGGACCGCACCGGCACCGGTACCCTGTCGGTGTTCGGCCGCCAGTGCCGCCACGATCTGCGGTTGGGATTTCCCTGTGTTACCACCAAAAAACTCCACCTTCCCTCAATCATTCACGAGCTGCTGTGGTTCCTCCGCGGCGACACCAACATCCGCTACCTCAACGAAAACGGCGTGACGATCTGGGACGAGTGGGCGGATTCCGAGGGCGAACTGGGCCCCATCTATGGCAAGCAATGGCGCGCCTGGCCCACTCCCGAAGGCCGGACGGTCGACCAAATCCACCTGCTCATCGACGATTTGATCGGCAACCCCCATTCCCGGCGACACCTGGTGTCCGCATGGAACGTCGGGCAGATCCACCAAATGGCCCTGCCACCGTGCCACCTGTTGTTCCAGTTTTACGTTCACGACGCCTGCGACGGCGGCCTGCCCGGGCTTTCCTGCCAGCTCTATCAACGGAGTGCCGACCTGTTTCTCGGCGTCCCCTTCAACATCGCCTCCTACGCGCTGCTCACCCGGATGGTGGCCCACGTCTGCGGCTACGAGGCGCGCGATTTCATCCACACCTGCGGCGACCTCCACCTCTACTCCAACCACCTGGAACAAGCCCGCCTCCAGCTCGCGCGGGAACCCATGCCGCTGCCCAAGCTGTGGCTCAACCCGGACGTCCGGGACATCGACTCCTTCACCTTCGATGACATCCGGCTCGAAAACTACGATCCGCATCCCGCGATCAAGGCCACGATCTCGGTCTAGCCTGCCATGCCACCGCAGCTCACCGCCATCGTCGCCATGACCCCGGCCCGCGTGATCGGGCGGGACGGCGGTCTGCCGTGGCACCTGCCGGCGGATCTCGCGTTTTTCAAACGCACCACCACCGGCCACCCGATCGTGATGGGCCGCGCCACCTACGAATCGATCGGCCGCCCGCTGCCCGACCGCCGCAACCTCGTCCTCACCCGCAACCGGGACTGGACCGCACCGGGCGTGGAGGTGATCCATAGCCCGGATGAGCTGCTCGACCTGCCGGATCCCGGCCCGCGGGTCTTCATCATCGGCGGCGCGGCGATCTATCAACTGTTCCTGCCGCTGCTCGACGACCTGTTGGTGAGCCACCTGACCGCCGAACATCCGGGTGACACTTTTTTCCCCGAGTTCACCCGGAGTTTCACCTGCGTCGGCACGCTTGAAACCCACCCGGATTTCACCGTCCGCCACTGGCTGAAAAACCTCCCGTCTTAACCAACCAACCAACCAACCAACGACCACCCATCCCACACCGATGTCTGAATTCCTCGTCATTCCCCGCCAAGCCCACGACCAACTGGTGATCCAGGCATATCAATCCCGCGGTTTCACGGCGGATGAGGCTGCGGAAGGAGCCAAGCTCGCCGCCGAGGCCGCGCGCCACGGCATCCGCACCCATCACGCGCTCAAGGCGCTCCACCTCGACCACCTGTTCGGATCGGCTGCGGGCGGTTGCACTCCGGGTGCGGAAATCGAGGTGCTGCCATCCCGGTTCCCCGCCTCGGAACGCTGGAACGCCAACAAAAAACTCGGCCAATCCGTGGCCTACCGCGCGATCAACCGCGCGATCGAACTGGCGGACCAATACGGGATCGCCCAGATCGCGGTGGACAATGCATTTCACTATCTCTGGGGCGGCGGCTACGTGATGGAGGCGGCGGAACGCGGCTATTTCGCCTATACCAACTGCACCTCCGCGCTCGCCGAGGTGGTGCCATTCGGTGGCAAATTCCCCACTCTCGGTACCAACCCGCATTCATGGGGGATTCCCCGGGGGGCCGCCAATGGCTTTCCGATCGTCATCGACTGGGCCACTTCCACCGTCGCCATGGGCCGGGTGCAGGCGCTCAAGCGCGAGGGCAAACCGCTGCCTCCCGGTGCCGCCGTGGACGCCGCCGGCCAACCGACCACCGACCCCGATCAAGTCGCCTCGCTGCTGCCATTCGGCGCTCACAAGGGCTACGGGCTGTCCCTCATCAACGAACTGATGGCCGCCTTCATCGGCGGTTCGCTGCCGACCCTGCGCGGCCGGGCGATCCCTCCCGGTGAGAAGAAAACCCCGGCCTTCTATTTCCAAATCATCCATCCCGAGGCGCTCTCCGGCGGCGATTTCGCCTGCGGCCGCAGCCAACAGGAAAACCTCCAGGCGGTGATCGACGACATTCTGGGTCACGGCAATGACCACGCGATGCTGCCCGGCCAGCTTGAAGCCGCCGCCCGCCAGCGGTCCGATGCGGCCGGCGGTCTGCTCTTCACCGCGGCGGAAGTCGCCGAGTTCAACGAACTCGCCGCCGAGCTCGGCCTGCCGCCCTGGGATCCGGCCAGCCTGGCGAAGGGGTAGTTCGTTTTTCAGACAGCCTCTCAGACCTCCTTGGCCGGCAGCTTCAGGGTGAATTCCGGGATCCGCGCGAAAATCCGCCGGCCATCGGCGGTTTCACCGAAAAACGCGCCGTTGGCTACTGCCTCACGGGCCACCACATGGTAGCTGTTGTAGGAAAAATGCTGGCCCGGCGGGATCACCGGCGTCTGCCCCACCACCCCGGCACCCTCGACCACCGTGGTCTCCCCGCCGCGCTCCCGCACCACCCACTTGCGCGCCAGCACCGTGAGCGAAACATCCGACCGGTTGTGGATGGAAATGAAATAGACAAACGGATGGGGCTTGCCCGGCGGCGTTTCCAAGCCCGGCATATACACCACGTCGTCCACGCTCACGCGCAGGTCCGGGAATTCTTCGATCGGTGCCGCCATGCCGTCGATGTTCCCGCGCCAGCCACTCCTTGCCAAGCACGAATCGTGGTTTACGCCGGTCTTTTTCCCGGCTATCAAGGGGGCCGCATGACCCAACCTCCCTCTGCCGCCCTCACCATCGCCGGCTCGGATTGCTCCGCGGGTGCGGGCATCCAGGCGGACTTGAAAACCTTCCAGCACTTCGGCGTCCACGGCCTCACCGCCGTCACCTGCGTCGTTGCGGAAACCGCCTGCATCGTCCGCCACGTCCATCCGGTTCCCGTATCAATCGTCCGCGACCAGGTGGAACTGCTGCTGGCGTCCTTCCCGGTAGCCGCGGTGAAAACCGGCATGTTGTTTTCCGCGGCACACATCCACGCGGTGGCGGAGATCCTGGCCGCCCACCGGAAACTCCCGCTGGTGGTCGACCCGGTGATGCTCGCCTCGACCGGCGATTCCTTGTTAGAGCCCGAGGCGGTCGCAGTCTATCAAGAGCGGCTGCTGCCCCTCGCTTACCTCATCACGCCCAATCTGCCGGAGGCGGAAGCCCTGCTCGGCTCGCCAATCCCCACTGCGGCCGCGCTTGAGGACGCCGCCCGCCAACTCGCCCGGCGCTACCACACCAATGTGCTGCTGAAAGGCGGCCACCTTGATGGTCCCGACTGCCTCGACCTGCTGGTGGCGGATGGCGAGGTCTTCCGTTTCACGGTTCCGCGCCTGGCGGTCGCCGGTTCCCACGGCACCGGATGCACGCTTTCCGCCGCCGTCACCGCCCGCCTGGCACTCGGCGATTCCCTGCCGGCCGCAGTCGCCGCCGCCAAGGCCTACCTAACCGACACGCTGCGCCACTCCTACACCTTCGCTCCCTGCCACGGAGCCGCGGTCCATGCCCTCAACCAGGGAACAAACATGAAATGAACCGCCAAGACGCCAAGGCCGGAAAACTCTGGTGGTTACATTCCCCCGCAATTCCCCGGACAGCCGATTTTGGAAATAGGCTCTCTGCCTTGCCCATCAATGTCATACCAATTCTTGCGGGTTGTTGTGCCTTTTTGCGGCCAAGATAATGGCTCCGTGACTCCTCCCGACTCGTTGCGAATTCGCGTCCGTTTGCGTCCATTCGCAGTTCGTTTTACCGTCTGCGATCACCCGTGCCAAAAATCCGCCACCGCGCGGCATCTCGTTGGCACGAATGATCTTGAACATCTGGCAAGAACCGTGTTCCTCCCAGCGTAAGGATCACATCAAGACCATGAACTCAAAGAAATTATCCGGTACCCGGGCAACGGGACCATCCAACCCCCTCACGTCCGGTCTTCGACCCACCCTTCGTCATCCCGGTCGCGGCCACCCCCCCACAACAATTCCTGTCATTTGGAGCAACGCGATGGCGTGCGCCGTGGGGTTGGCAGTGATGACTTCGAGCGCCCTGGCGGCGGATTCCGCCAAGCGCGAGACCGCGAGACCGCCGGTGGTCGTGGCGGTCGACGAGGACGCCGCGGCAACCCGCGCACGCCTGCGCGAGTTGCTCCCCGGCGTCGACGAGATTCTCTACGTCAGGCGCCTCACGATGCAATCGTCGCACTATTACACCGACTTCATCGACGGCTGCCAGGATTATGGCGGCAACCTGTGTGTCCTCTCGCTGAACGACGGCGCGGTCCGCGAACTCGCACCCTCGCTGGCGCACGGCCTGTTCGGACGCTGCAATCTGTCGTTCGATGGCAAGCGGGTGGCCTTCGATTGGAAGGAAAAACTCGGCGTCGGTTTCCGCATCTGGGAGGTCGGCATCGATGGCAGTGGCCTGCGCCAGTTGACGTTCCCGCCGGATGACGAAGAGGCCCGCATCAAAAAGTACAATCTGAATTATTCGGTTTACCGGCATCACACCGACGACATGCATCCCTGCTACCTGCCCGACGGCGGCCTCTGCTTCGTTTCCAGCCGCTGCGAGTACGGCATCCTCTGCGACGGCCCGGACAAACTGACGACGACGCTGCTCTACCGGATGGACGCCGACGGAAAAAACATCGAGTTGCTATCGAACAATTCGGTCAGCGAGTCGGCACCGAACATGATGAACGACGGTCGCGTCCTCTACACGCGCTGGGAGTACGTCGATAACGGCTCGGTGACGAACAAGGCGCTGTGGGCGGTGCGGCCCGACGGCACCGGCTCGGAGGAAATCTACGGCATGAACATTGCCTTTCCCTCGGTCTTCAACGTTGGCCGCGCCGTGCCGGGTTCCAACGACCTCTTCGTGGCGATCGGCGCGCCCCACATGCCTCTGGGCGTCGGCACCCTGATGCTCATCGACACCCGCCTCGACCGCCGCACCGGCATGCCGGTCACCTACCTCACGCCCGAGGTCGACTCCCAGCACCAGTGGGGCTGGGACAACGTGCCCGGCGGTGCGACCAAACCGATCCCGCCCGAGCAGCAGGGCGGGCGCGACGGCAGTGGCAACACCGACCGCGGGCCACTCTACATGGATCCGTATCCGCTCTCGCCCGCGCAGCATCTCGTCGCCTTCAACCCGACCGAAAAGTGGAACGTCAAAAACGCCTGGGGTCTCTACTTGATCGATGGCGCCGGTCCGCGCCGCCTGCTGCACAAGGAGGCCGAGACCTCCTGCTGGAATCCGATTCCCGTCCGCGCGTGCGACACACCACCGATCGTGCGCGGCACCATCGATCCTGGCTTGGCCGAGCGCGGGCTGGCGCGGTTGATTGTCACCGACGTTTACCGCGGGCTGGACGACGTCACGCGCGGGACGATCAAGTTCCTGCGGGTGAACGAGCACGTGCCGCGGCCCTGGGCCTCGCGGCGCTTCTGGGGTGGCGATGATTTCGACCAGCAGCACTCTGCCGTCACCTGCAACACCCACCTTGGCCTCAAAATCCAACACGGCATTGTCCCCGTCGAGGAAGACGGCTCGGCGCATCTGCTGGTGCAGGCCGATAAGAACATCTTCTTCCAGGCTCTCGATAAGGATTACATGGAAGTCCAGCGCGAACGCACGTTCGTCAACTTCCGGCCGGGCGAAACGCGGTCGTGCATCGGCTGTCACGAGCAGGCCCAGAACGCCGGCAACACCCTATCGACACAAGCGGCGGTGGCGGCCTTGCAGCGGGAGGCCAGCCTGCCGGGTCCGCAGCCGGGCGAGCAGTCGGGCGCGCGGCCGTTGTCCTACGCCGAGGACGTCCAGCCCATCTGGGACCAGCATTGCGTGAGCTGCCACGGCGGCGGGAAGACCGAGGGGGAACTCGATCTGTCGGGCGAGCTGACCACGCTGTTCAATCGCTCCTACGAAGAGATCATGAAACGCCGCCTGATCCCGGTTATCGGCGAGAACCACCCCAAGGCCGGCAACAACCACTACCTGCCGCCCTACAGCCTCGGCACCCACGCCAGCAAACTGCAGGAATTTCTCAAGCCGGAGCACTACCAGGTCAAATTGACGCTCGAGGAGCGCATCCGCGTCACCACCTGGATCGATAGCAACGGCCAGTACTACGGCACCTATTACGGCCGCAAGAACTTGAAGTACCAAGACCATCCGAACTTCCGGCCGGTCCTGACGTTCGACCAAGCCCACGCCAACGTCCCGCCCGTCGCGGAGGAAAAGAGATAGCATTGCGGGCCCGCCAGCGCGACTACATTGGGGAGAGTTCCTGGCATAATCCGGAATGACTCGGTATTATCACCGCCAAGACGCCAAGTTCGCCAAGTGCGGGAAAAAGTTGAAATTTTGAGCTTAGAATTTTGAGCGTTCTTCCTTGGCCCACTTGGCGTCTTGGCGGTTCAATTTCTTCCCATTCTTGACGACTTTCTCACGCGCCGATCCGTGGTGGTTTTTACGTCAATCGTTGCAATCAGGAAGGCTGAAGCGCTTTATGCCATTTCAAATCCGCATGGGAGTCCCCGAGATGGATCAGCTTTGGCTGGACCTCTCGACCCGCAGTCTTCAGTCTTTCCTGCGGTAAGCCTGCTGTTCGTGGTTTGGCGTCGCTCATGGGTACAAGGAATCATTATCTATTACGTTCGTTTCACTCTAGGGATTTGGCGCAGGCCCAGCAACGGGTTTTGAAGTAGCGGGGAACGAGCATTTCCGCGATTTCCCGCAGGGGGCGGTTGGGGTCGGCACGGTTGCCCAAAAGCCGGGCGGCCATCCGCCGGGTCGCCTCGGGGTCGTTAAGCATGCGCCGGAGGGGAATGCTGACGGTGGTGGCAGCCATATTGGGGACCGCTTCAGCCATCGCCTCACGCTGAGCATCGGACAGGATGGCGATGCTGGCCGCAGGAACTGCCACAACCACCTGCCCGGTGTCATCAGCGGTTCTCCGCGTTTCAGCGACCCTCTTACTGCAAGTAGCCAGGCAAGCTGATCATGGCTTAAACCGACAGTATTGGCCGAGATGCCACTACCTATGGAGCCGCATGCACCGGACTTTCCGCGGTCTTTCCACTGCGGGGGGCTCAGGAGCCGATCTCTTCGCCGCGCAGCCAGCGGAACGACTTGACGATGAAGCGGCGGCCGAAGTCCGGGGTTTGGTCGGACTGGAGCGGGTTGAGTCCGCTTTCGTCGGGGATGATCGGTTGCGGGCAGCGTTGGACGATGGCCTCGCACCAGGCGCGGGCCTGGACCTTGCCGGCGGCATCGGTGGAGTCGCCGTAGGTGCGGATGACGAAGGTATCCGAGCGGGCGGTGAGCATGGGTCCCAGGACCTGGAGCAGGTCGGCCTGGGTGAGGTAACCGGGGATGCCCCAGACCTTGCAGTCGGGTTTGAGGGTTTGTTCGAAGCGGGTGGCGTCGCTGATGTTGTCGGGGTGGCGGTAGTTGGGGAGCGACTTGGTGTTGTCGAGCGGAAAGGCGCTTTGGAACGGATTGTTGAGGCCAGCGGCGTGGATGGCGGCTTCGAGCGCGCCCATGCGGCCGGTGTCGTCATTGGCGAGGCGGCGGTTGACAAAATCCGCGAGCGAAAGGAAGGGGCCGCGCTTTCGGACTTCCGCCACGATGGCGATGGCGAGGCGGTCGAGCTCGTCGGCGGTGAGGGTCCGCAGCCCGGTCCAGGCCTCGTCGCTGTCGGTGGAACTGCCGCTGGTCCACGCGCCGCCGGGCGGGGAAAGCACGCGGGGGAAGGCGGCGGATTTGCCGTCCTGGGAAAGGCGACGGGTGGCTCCGAGGATGGCCTTCCAGGCGACCACGCTGGTGGAGTTCACATTGAATGCGCCATCCACGGCGAGGACGCGGGCGGCGCGCTGGAAGTCGGTTAGATCGGCGATGCTGGCACTGGCTCCGGTGACGGGAGCCGGGCGGAGGCGGCCGTTGGGCAGGCGCGGATGGGTTGGGTCGCTGAGGAAATCCTGTTTGGCGGCCTGGTCGCCGGTGGAGAGGAAATAGCTGTCCCAGAGGGTTTGGTTGAGTTCGAACGAGAGATCGTAAACGAGGTTGTCGGTGTCCGGGTAATCCTGATAGATGGCGCGGCCCTGAGTGGCCCAGCTTTCCCGGTTGGCGGAGCGCTGGCTATCCGAGGACCAGCCGATGGCGGCGGAATCGAAGCCGCCGTTGCGGGTTTCGCTGGTGCCGGCGTAGAGCGGCGCGGTGCGGTCGAGTCCGCTGAGCGGGCCGGACACGAGGCGGGGGTCGGCCAGGGAATTGCCGACGGCGTAGGATGGGTGCCAGATGAACTCGGAGAGTTTGGCATGTTGGAACTGGCCCAGTGACAACACGCCGCAGCCCTTGCGCGGGAGGTCGAAGAGGACGATCGACCGGCCGCCGTTTTCCTGGGGTGGACCGAAGGGATTGCCGTGGTAGCGGCCGTCGCGGGGGACGGGGGTCTGGTCACCCCAGGAGACCGCCGTATCGTAAAGGTCGCGGGTGTAGGCACCGAAGAACCAGGGGCCGCCGAGCGCGCCGGAAGCTGGCAGGTTGCCGGCGATGTTTTCAAACGGCGAGCGGGTGACGTAGGCGGCGCGGGGGTTCCAGTTGGCGAGCAGGGCATCCTCGAAGTGGGCGGTGCCCTTGAGTTCGCCGCTGCCTAGCAAATTCGATTGATGTTCGTCAAACCAACGCAGGCGTACCCCGTCGCGGGTGCGGACGTTGGGGGGGATTTTGAGAGGTTGGGAGGCGACGTTGGTGGAGCCGGTTTCCTCGACGACCATTTTTTCGTTTTTGCTCCAGGCGATTCGCGGTTCGCGGCCGCCACCGAATTGGAGGGAGGCGGAAAGCAGGGCGATCTGCGGCAGGGCGTCGAACTTTTCGAAGGTGATGTTGGAATCGGTGCCGAGGTGCTTGAGCACGACCCGGCAGTCGTCGCCCTGGTTGCGGATGGCGTTGGGGCCCCAGGCCTGGGTGGGCGCAAACCAGTAATAGGTGGGAACCCAATCAATCCCGCCATCGATCTCGCTGTCCGAAGTGTAGTAACTGCGTGACGGATGGGGAGGCTTGGTGCAACTGAGGGTGTTGTCCTCAAGCGCGTAGTTGTTGCTGGTTGCAAAGGGCGGGCGGGTGTACTCGGCGGATTGATCAGCGGAGAAAACCAGGCATTCGCCGGGCCCGAAGGTGGTCCGGGGGATCGAGAAATACCAGCAGCCCATGTAGGGGTCGGTATAACCCTTGCTGTTGAGGATGCCATCCGCCGAACTGAAATCGGTGCTGCGGCCGCCCTCGAACCAGATCCATTGGGCAGTGACGCCCACCCTGGACGAGCCGATCATCATGTAGCCGTCGGTCCACATTTCGTGGCGGCCGTTGCCTTGGATCATGCCGATGCTGCGGTCCAGGGTAAGGCTGACGTTGTAGGGGTTCCACAACACGAAGCGCGGGTAAACATGCAGCCTGACTTGGTACGGGTGGGCGGGTTGCGACTGGCCGCGCCTGGGGGTGGCGCGGTGATAGCTCATGTTGTAGAACAACGATCCCTCCACCAGCACCGGGGCGAGGCCCGGGGTGTCCGCCGCGGCGATGGAGGCGGGCTTGAGATTGGCGAGGGCGAGGTCGTTTGAATCGCGGGTCCGCGGCGACGGCTCGATCTTGGGCGGGAGGGCGGCCAGCGAGTCGTTGCCAAACGGCGCATTGAGGGTGGCCCAGCGCCGCAGCAAGCCGAACTTGGGCGAAGTAAAACGATGGCGGGTATCGTCCCATTGAAGGCCGTCCCGGGCGGCGGCGGCAGCGTTGGCAGGCCCCACCAGGTTGTCGTCGTCGCTGAGACCGGGCACGTCATGGAGGTCTTCGATGGTGCCATTGCTGTTGAAATAGGCGGTCAGGTCGCGTTTCAGGCCGCCGTGGGCCATGTCGGTGAGCAAGCCCTCGGACTGGGTGGTGAAATCGTGGAAAAACCGGCTGGCGGGGGTGTTGACCGGGGATTTCAGGAGGCTCGGGGTGTTTTCTGAAATCAAGCGGCTTTTCGTCCCGGAATCGATCGGTTCGGGTCCGGTCAGGGCGGAACTGTCGGCTTCCTGGGAGACCATCAGGCGGAACCAGCCGCCGTCATCCGGCTGGGCGGGATCGGGAGTGCGTCCCTCGAACGCGTCTGGAGTGGCGATGTTCGCTTTCACCCCCAAGTCGCCCACCCACCAGGCGAAATGACCGGTCTGGCCGGCATCCGCATGGACTGCCACCCGCGGGGCGTAAACCTCGGCGGCCGCACCTTCGGAGGTCGAACTGCCGGGGCCGACCAGGCGGACCTCCTCGTCGGTGGGTTTCAGGCGCGGTTGGACGGGGGGCCGGGTTTCGGTGCCGCTCACCAGCCAGCCGAGCACCTGCTTTTCGCGGTCGGTGCTGGCATTGCGGGTGTCTTTCAGGCCGCCGGTGGCGTCGTCCCGGACGAAGAGCGGCCCGCCATCGGCGGCGCGGGTGCTCCAAACTCCGGTCCAGTGCGGGTTGGGAATCGCGTCGGGGGTGCCCAGTTGGGAGGCGGGTGCGGTGGCGCGGGTGTCCGGACCGGCCAACCGCTGTAGCTCGCCGATCGCCAGCATCATCGCCAGCCGGGCATTGGCCCGGGCGCGGGCGTCGTGGGAGAGTTCGCCGCTGGTGCGCAGGGAAACGGCCGCAAGGCTGAGGAGTCCCACCGCCAGCAGCGTCAGCAGCACCATCAGCGACAGCACCACCACCAGCGCGAACCCCCGCGCCGGGTAATCTCTGAAAAATGGGTTGCGATGAAGAAAAGGCTGCATGGCACCGGGGCACTGGTAAATACATCGTGATTCTCCGTTTT
The DNA here is from genome assembly GCA_021733795.1 of Akkermansiaceae bacterium. Taxonomy (GTDB): domain Bacteria; phylum Verrucomicrobiota; class Verrucomicrobiia; order Verrucomicrobiales; family Akkermansiaceae; genus Luteolibacter. The sequence continues at coordinate 24,576 of JAIPKB010000037.1, forward strand.
GCGAAGATTTTTTCGGAAAATCACGCGTTTTTTTGAAAACATGGCTTGATTCCGGCGGCTGGATGGGGGAGAAGTCCCGCCCCGCAATGGATTCTTCACAGACACTACGTTTTGCCATCCCCAAAGGCAGCCTTCAGGAACCGACCATCGAGCTACTGGCCAAGGCTGGCTATGAGATCTATGTGTCGTCGCGCGGACTGCGGCCCGGTTCGAACGATCCGGAGCTGGACCTCTACCTGATCCGCGCCCAGGAGATCGGGCGTTATCTCGGCCAGGGGTTCATCGATTGCGGGATCACCGGCTACGATTGGGCGTACGAAAACGGAGTGGATCTGGTGGATCTCGCCGAACTCCCGTATTCCCGCGCCACCACCCGCCCGACCCGCTGGGTGCTGGTGGTTCCGGAAAACTCGCCGATCCAGAAACCCGAGGACCTTGAGGGCAAGCGCATCGCCACCGAAGGCGTGGGCATCACCGAACGCTACCTCAAGGAGCGCGGAATCAAGGCCGAAGTCGAGTTTTCCTGGGGCGCCACCGAGGTCAAGGTGCCGGATCTGGTCGATGCCATCGTCGATGTCACCGAAACCGGGTCCTCGATCAAAGCCAACCGGCTCCGGATCGTCGATACCCTGCTGACCTCTTTTCCGCATTTCTACGCGAGCCCCCAAGCGGCGGCCGATCCATGGAAACGCGAGAAAATGGATCGGATTGCGCTGTTGCTCAAGGCGGCGCTGGGAGCCCGCGGCAAAGTGGGCCTCAAAATGAATCTCCCCAAGGACCGGCTCGCGGAATTGCTCGACAAGCTGCCGTCACTGCGCCGCCCCACCATTTCCAATCTTTCCGAAGAAGGCTGGGTCGCCGTGGAAACTGTGATTGACGAAATCGTCGTCCGTGACATCATCCCCGACCTCAAGCGTCTCGGTGCCGAGGGCATCATCGAATACCCGCTCAACAAACTGGTTCCCTGAACCCGTCCCTTTCACCGCCAACCAACCGCCATTACTACCAACCATGGGCTCCATCAAAAAACGTCGTAAAACGAAGATCAACAAGCACAAGCGCAAGAAGCGCATGAAGCAGAACCGCCACAAGAAGCGTCTCCGCTACAAGTCCTAGCCCGTTCCGGCCGGGATCCGGGGCTCTGGTTCCGGGCGGTTCGTTCTGTTCGAACAACCGCTCGGTAGATCACCGCTTCAGGCAACCGCAGACTTCCACCAAGGCCCGCCATCGGCGTGGCTTTGGTGTTTGTGTGTTCCGGAGCGCCGGCGAGTCAAGGGGGGTGGGCGTCCCGCCCTCCTCAAGGCATGTGGGCGTCCCGGCCACATTGCGCATGACCAGCAAAAGAACGGCGAGCATGCCGCCCTTTGGCTCGCCAGCCAGCGTTTCGCGGCGCACCCGCTGTTCACCGACCCAACTTTCGCATCCACGACAGGAATGTCGTGGCTCCTTATGCCAGGTGGCTCACCGCCCGCTTCTCCCATGCCTTGCCACGGTCGCGGATGTGCTCGTGGCGTGACCGCGGCATTATTGGCGGCTTTTTGGCGACAGGGCCGCCGGTGAGAATTTCCCAAATCCGGGTTGCGGAATCCGGCTCGCGGGTTAGGTTCCGCGTCCGATGACCTCAATTACGACCTCCGACCTGTTGGGCGCCCTGAACTGGCGCTATGCCACCAAGAGCTTCGACGCCTCCAAGAAACTACCGCCCGAGACGCTGGATGCGTTGCTGGAATCCCTGGCACTTTCACCTTCCTCGTTCGGCCTGCAGCCGTGGAAATTCCTGGTGGTGGAGGATCCCGCGCTGCGGGCGAAACTGCGCGCGGAATCCTGGAACCAAACGCAGGTGACCGACGCCTCACAACTGATCGTATTCACCGCCCGGGTAACGCTGGACGCTGCGGACATCAACGAACACCTCGCCAAAACCGCCGCCGTCCGCGGCATCGAGTTTTCAGCCCTGGATCCGCTGCGGCAGATGATGACGGGCTTCATCGCCGGGAAAAGCGACGATGAGTTGTTTGTCTGGAACAGCCGGCAGGTTTACATCGCGCTGGGCCAGTTGATGACCTCCGCTGCCTTGTTAGGCGTGGATTCCTGTCCGATGGAGGGGCTTTCTCCGGCCGCCTACGATGAGATCCTCGGCCTGGCGGGCAGCGGTTACCGGACGGTTTGCGCCTGCGTGCTGGGCTATCGGGCGGACGATGACAAATACGCGGCCACCCCCAAGGTCCGCTACCCGCGCGAGCGGGTGGTGGCGGTCCGGTGAACTTCAGACCACCGGCGTTTGCTCCAAGGCTGCACGGACAATCAGTGCCGGGTCCGCACCGTCGTTCGGCAGCACCCGGTGGCGCATGACGGCGGTGAAAACCGCCTGCACGTGATCCGGATAGACGGCCGGGGCGTCGTCGAGAAACGCGTGGGCGCGGGCTGCCTGAACGATGGCCAGCGCGGCACGGATCGACACCGCGTGCTCGGCCCCGGCGAGGCGGCGCAGGTATTGGCAGAGGCCCGTGACATACTCGGCGATCGCCGGTGACACCGGCAGCGCGGCGGCAGCGGCCTGCAATTCGAGAATCTCGGCCGGCGAGATCAGCGCGGAGCCGCCGTTGAGCACGGGAATCTCGTTGTTGGCATGGGCCAGCAGGATCCGGTTTTGGGTCGCCGGGTCCGGCAGGTTCATGGCGATCGATAGCAGAAAGCGGTCGAGTTGCGGCTCGGGCAGCGGAAAGGTGCCGGTGGCGTAGGTGTCGTTCTGGGTCGCGATCACCAGAAACGGCTGCGGCAGTTGGCGGGTCTCGCCGTCCAGGGTCACCTGCCCGTCATTCATGCTCTCTAACAGGGCGGATTGCACCCGCGGCGAAGTCCGGTTGATTTCATCCGCCAGTACGCAGTTGGCGAACACCGGCCCCGGAATGAATTGAAACGTGCCGCTGTCCATCCGGTAGAGCGAATACCCTAACAGATCGGACGGCAGCAGGTCCGGAGTGAATTGGATGCGTTTGAACACCCCGCCCATCGACGACGCCAGGGTGTGGCCCAAGGTGGTCTTGCCGATCCCCGGCGCACCCTCGATCAGCACATGCCCGCGCGCCAGTAGCGCGGTGAGCAGCAACGAGGCGGCGTCCTCTGAGCCCAACACGGTTTCGGTCAGGCGGGCATGCAGGCGTTTGAGACTTTCAGTATTGGCCATTTTCCTATTTCAGCGTTTCAGTTTTCAGCATTTCAGCGTTTACCCGTGCGATCGCCTCAGGGTAGAGCCGGTGTTCGAGCACCTGGATCCGGGCGTGCAGGGTGGCGGGAGTATCATCGGCGAGCACCGGCACCGCTTCCTGCACGATGATCGGTCCGGTGTCCATCCCCTCATCGACGAAATGCACGGTGCAGCCGGTTTCCGCGACCCCGGCAGCGAGCGCCTGGGTCCAGGCCTCCAGCCCCGGAAACGCGGGCAGCAGCGCCGGATGGATGTTGATGATCCGTCGCGGAAAAGCGTCCAGCAGCGGGCATTTCACCAGCCGCAGAAAACCGGCCAAGCACACCAGTTCCACCCCGGCCGCCTTGAGCCGGGCGGCGGTCGCCGCCTGCGCCTGCTCCGGGAATTTCGTTTTGAACCCGCCGCAATCGATCACCCCGGTCTCGATTCCCCGCTGCCGGGCTCGTTCGAGGATGAAGGCGTCCGGGTTGTCCGAGAGCACCAGCGCAATGCGTGCGTCGAGCGTGCCGGCGTCGATCGCATCGAGGATCGCCTGCATGTTGGAGCCGGAGCCGGAACCGAGAATGCCTAACACCATGCGCCGACTGTATGCCGGGGAGGCACCACTGCCAAGCCGGAAATTCCCTAATAAACCTGGTGATCCATCAAGGCGGCGAGGCATGGACCGACTTCAACACCTTCCTGCCAAAGGAGGCGTGCTCGCAAGGTGGCGCGCAAAGAACGCAAACGGAGCATAGCCGTCCCGGCTGTGTAGGAGAACGGGCTTCCAGCCTGTTCCAAGTCTCCCAAAGGTGGCGCGCTCTCGATGAGAGCGCAGGCCAAAGGGAAGCCAACGACGAGCCCAAGCCCGGCCTGTTGGTCACCTCTTGGGTGAGCCGCTGGCTCTCCTTTGGCTCCGGCCTCATCGAGGCCGGACTGCCCTTGCTGGCGCCGGACCGCTGACTTGCCCTGATTTCCCGCTTGGAACTTGGCTCCCGGTCCATTATCATCCCGCCATGCACGATCCACGCATCGACGCCCTCGCGCGTCAACTCGTCCGTTATTCCACCTATCTGAAAAAGGGTGAGAAAGTCCTCCTTGACCTCCACGATGTTCCCGACTCCATCGGCCTGGCGCTGATCCGCGAGGCGCGGGCCAAGGGTGCCATCCCCTTCCTCCGGCTCCACCAGGCCCGGCTCTCCCGCGAGCTGATGAAAGGGGCGGAGGACACCCAATACTCCGTCATGGCCAAGCATCTGCTGGCGGAAATGAAGGACATGGACGCCTACATCGCCATCCGCGGCAGCCACAACATCACCGAAACCTCGGATGTCCCTGCGGAACAGATGGGACGGGTCATGAAACACCTCCGGCCGGTGCTCGACTACCGGGTCAAGAAGACCAAGTGGTGTGTCCTGCGTTGGCCGAGCGCCTCGATGGCCCAACAAGCGGGGATGAGCACCGAGGCGTTCGAGGATTTCTATTTCAAAGTTTGCCTGCTCGACTACAAGGCACTGGTGCCCGCGATGAACGCGCTCAAGCGGCTGATGGACAAGACCGACCGCGTGGAAATCACCGGCCCCGGCACCCATCTGAAGTTCTCGATCAAGGACATTCCCGCCATCGCTTGCGGCGGCAATTACAACATCCCCGACGGCGAGGTTTTCAGTGCCCCGGTCCGCGATTCGGTGGAAGGCCACATTTCCTACAACGCCCCCACCATCTATCAGGGAATCGGATTCGATGGCATCCGCCTCGAGTTTGAAAAAGGGAAAATCGTCAAGGCGGAGGCCGGTGCCAAAACCAAGGCGCTCAACAAGATCCTCGACTCCGACCCGGGTGCCCGTTACGTCGGCGAGTTCGCGCTGGGCTTCAACAACGAGATTCGCGAGCCGATGCGCGACATCCTCTTCGATGAGAAGATCGGCGGTTCGTTCCATTTCACTCCCGGCCAGGCCTACGAGGACGCCGACAACGGCAACAGCTCGCAGGTTCACTGGGACATGGTCAACATCCAGCGCAAGGACTACGGCGGCGGCGAAATCCGGTTCGACGGCAAGGTCATCCGCAAGGACGGCGTGTTCCTGCCCAAGGCCTTGCAGAAGCTCAACGGCTAGCCGGGCCCGGAGCCGGCTCGGCTGTATAAGGAGAGTGGACATTCCTGTCCACCCGCCAAAGCAACGGGAAAGAAGAAGCCGAGAGCAGCCTCTCTACTCCTTCTCCCGCCGCACCACCTCCAACAACGGGGAGGCCGCCAGATCGGACGGGGCCACCACCTTTTCATCGAGCCGCAGGTTTGCATTCGCCCCAAACCGGGCGCGGATGGTCTCCCTGACTTTCGGATGTTGCAAATTGTAATCGCGGACCCGGCGTGGCTCGCACAGTCTGACCCCGGCCTTCTCAAACACCTTCCAAACCAACTCGGAGCAATATAACTTGTCATCCCCCCACTCAAATCGCGCGTCGTAATCCCTCCCGATTTGCGCCGCCGCCCAAACCTTGGCCTTGGCACCGGCCTCCTGCGTCAACGGCACTTTCAGCCGCCGCACCGCGACCACCGCCGGCCGACGGGTTTGCATGAACGCCGCCACCGTCGTCACCCTCACCGGCTGCACCGCCTCCAGCACCATCAACCGGCCCTCGCGCATGAACACAATCCCGCAATGGGTGAAGCGGGAACCGGTGGCCGCCATGATCGCCTCACCCTGGCCGACGGGCGACCCGCTGAACACGATATCCCCCTCCCGCAACGCGTAGCCACCCGGCGGTTCGGCAGCCGCCAAACCGTTCACAAGGCAGAACCAACAACCCAGCCCCAAAAGCAATTGTTTCATGTCTTCAAGCTACCCCCTCCAGGCCCCCGCGCAACCCAAAAAACCGCCGGAAATCCAGGGGGCATGGCGGATTTTTGAAATTCGCAAAGCATTGATTTGCAGAGCAGAGAGTCTGTTTTCAGAATCGGAGGACGAGGGAATTGCGGAGTAATGAACCGCTGAAACGCTGAGGACCGCTGATTTTGCTGAAATCAATTACCCACAGCGGTCTCAGCGCAATCAGCGGTCAAATCTCACCGGTGCGGAACCAATCATCGATTGCTCATGTGTCTCGTGCAAAAATCCGCCATGTCCAGGGGGGGCTTGGATCGGGAGCGAAAAGCGCTTTCTCATTCGCCGCTCCTGTTCACCTCAGGCCGCGGGGCCAGTCACGGCGCGGCAGGGCCGCCCCTACCCAAGACATGGTCGGCCGGCGGTCAATGCCTGAGAGCCTCGATCGGGTCGAGACTGGCCGCCCGGCGCGCCGGATAGATCCCGAAGGCAATCCCGATCAACAGGGAGATTCCGACCGAGAGCACCACTGAGCCGGTGGTGACCACGGTCGGAATTTTGGTCAATGTTGAAATCAACCCGGGAATGACCATGCCGAGCAGGATGCCGATCAAGCCGCCGGTGAGCGAAATCACGGTGGTCTCGGCCAGAAACTGCCAGATAATGTCGCGGCGTTTGGCACCGAGGGCGCGGCGGATGCCGATTTCGCGGGTGCGCTCGGTGACGGTGGCGAGCATGATGTTCATGATCCCAATGCCGCCGACCAACAGGCTGATGGCGGCGATCGAGCCGATAATCACGTTGAACAGGCGCTGGGTGCGGCGGGCCTGGGCCAGCAGTTCCAGTGGCACCGTCATCTTGTAATCCTTTTCACGGTGCAACGAGAGCAGGATCGACTCGACATTGCGTGCGACCTCCGGCACGTGGCTGCTATCGTCCACATGCACCACCAAGGTATCGAATTGGGTGCGCCCGAAGGTGAAATCAGAGACCCGGGCGCGGGCGGTGGTGACCGGCAGATAAACCAGATTGCGGGTGATTTCGGCTTTGCCCGTGGCCGGAACGTCGTCGTGATACTGGCCTGCCTTGCGCGAGATGCCGATCACCGTGTAGTAATCCGCCTCGATCCTCACCGCCTTGCCGATCACCTCGCCGAACGGGATCAGCTTGCGGCTCAGCGACGGCGAAAGCACACACACCGGCGCCACGCGGAGAACTTCCAAATCGGTGAAAAAGCGGCCCTGTTCACATTCGATCTGACGCACCTCCGGAAGGTCCGCGCCGGTGGCGATGAGGGTGGCCATGTGCTGGCTGGTGGCGCTGGTGACCTCGTCGGTGCGGGTTGATTCCGGATGCACGATGAGGACATGAGGGAGGGTGCGGGCGATCCGCGTCCGGTCCATCTCGGTGAGTCCGTACTTTCGGCGGCCGGCGGCGGAGCTTTGGGTTTGCTGGCTGGCGGCGTTCTGCGGGGGCTCCACGCTATCGAGGATGATGTTGCGGCTGCCAAGCCGGGTGATTTCCTGGCGGGCCTTGAGCGCTGCCCCCTCGCCGACCGCAAGCATCGCAATCACCGAGCTGACGCCGAAGACGATGCCCAGCATCGTGAGGACCGAGCGCACCTTGTGCAGGAAGAGGTTCTTGACCCCGAGTGAGAGAATGCGGTGGATCTGGAGCAGCACGGCGGGTCAGGAATGGGGGCGGTGGACAATCCGGGCGATCCGGCCGTCCTTCATGTGAAGGATGCGGTCGGCCCGGTTGGCGACGAGTTCATCATGGGTGACGATGATGATCGTGCGCCCTTCGGCGTGGAGTTCATCGAGCAGGCAGAGAACGTCTTCCTCGGTACTTGAATCGAGATTGCCGGTGGGTTCATCGGCAAGGATCAGCAGCGGATCGTTGACCAGCGCGCGGGCGATCGCGACCCGTTGTTGTTGCCCTCCCGAAAGTTGCTTGGGCCGGTGGTTGAGCCGGTCGGCCAGTCCCACTCTGGCGGCCAGTTCCAGGCAGCGTGCGGAACTGCCGCGGGTCGCATCCGGTTGATAGAACAACGGCACTTCGATATTTTCGATCACCGTGAGCTGGGCGATCAGGTTATAGGCCTGGAAAATAAACCCCAACCGATGCCCGCGGACTTCGGACAGCGAGTCGTCATCCAGCAGGGCCACATCATCCCCGCCGAGGTAATAGGACCCGGAGGTCGGACGGTCGAGACAGCCGAGCAGGTTCAGCAACGTGGATTTCCCCGAGCCGGAAGGACCCATGATCGCGACATACTCGCCCGCTGCCACATCCAGATCGATGCCGGCCAAGGCCATGACTTCGTTTTCGCCGCCTAGAAAATAGCCTTTCCTAAGGCTGCGGATCGAAATAACCGGCTCGGTAACCACAACAACACAGGGATCAGCGGCACTCAGCCGGCTTCAGGGAGGGCGGAGTGGGTGCGGGCGACTTCTTTGACCGGCACGCGGGGCTCCTTGCCCCCGGCCGGAAGGGCCTCCGCCGGCACCTCGGTGGGACGCGGCGGCGCGAGCGCCACCTGGTCACCTTCACTCACCCCGGAACGGATTTCCACGAATTCATTATCGAACAATCCGACTTCAACCTCCACCGGCACCTGCTTGGAACCCTCGCGGATGAAACAAAACTGGCGGTTCTCGATGCCGACCACCGACTGCACCGGAACCTTGATGACGTCCTCCAGCTCGGCGACCAACACATCGACCCGCGCGGTGATGCCGGGCTTGATTTCCGGCAACTTATCGGTGATCAGGATCTCACCCTTGTAAACCCGGTAGTTCGGATTGCCGTCACGGGCCGGTTCCGGCATCGAGGCGATGCTGAGCACCCTTCCGGCGAAGCGGCAGTCCGGCAGCGAATCGAGGTGAATGTAGGCGGGCATACCTTCCTTCACCAGGCTGATCTGGTTTTCGTAAATATTGATCACCACCTTCATCCGGGAAATGTCCGGCAGGGAAATCAACTCTTGGCGCTCGCGCACCGAGCCTCCCTCTTCAATCGCATCGCCGCGCCAGCGGTCGATGGTCGGGTAAACCACCAGACCACCGGTCGGCGCATAGATGCGGGTGAATTTCAACTGCTCCTTGAGCAGGTCGAGGTTGGCCTTGCGCAGGGTGAGGGTCTCGGTGGCCGCCTTGAGCAGCATTCTGGCATTTTCCGACTGGAGTTTGTTTTGGCGTTTGATGCGGGCGACGAGGGTTGAGCTGTTTTCGAGTTTGGCTTCCAGTTCGCGGAGTTTGCGCGGGTTGTCGAATTCGGTGAGCAGGCGGAGGGCTTCGGTGGCCTTTTCGAGTTCGATTTTCTGGCGCTTGACGGCGAGCCCGTCGGCGGCGAGTTCGGCGGGGGTGGCGTAGCCTTTTTTTTCGAGGCGGCGGGTACCGTCGAGGCGGTCTTGGGCGCGCTTGAGTTCCTCGGTGGTGAGGGCGATCACCGATTCCGAGTTTTTGCGCAACTGCGGCCACTCGCCGCCGCGGTATTTCGTCAGATCTTTCGCGCCGAGTTCGGTGGCGAGCTCG
>JAIPKB010000038.1 GCA_021733795.1 Akkermansiaceae bacterium
GCTGCCAGGAAGACGCTCAACCCGTTGCCTGAGGTGGATCATGAAGCGGTCATGCAGGCCAAGGAACGGTTCACCCGCACCATTTTCGAACACCACCGGGTGAGGATCCTGGCGGACGAAGGGTTCAAGAATTTTGTTGGAGAACACCGCGGCTGGGTGCTGCCTTACGCGGCATTCTGTCACTTCCGGGACCAATTCGGAACCGCGGATTTCAGCCGTTGGGGCGAGTGGGCGGTATTCGATCCGGACCGGTTGGCCACCCTGGCGGATGAGTCCGGCGGTGACTGGCCGCAACTTGCCTATCACGTATGGTTGCAATATGAACTGGACCGGCAGTTGACTGACGCGGTCGGGCATCTGCACCAGCGCGGGATCGTGCTCAAGGGCGACCTGCCAATTGGGATCGACCGGCAGTCGGCGGACGCCTGGGCCCAGCCGGAGTTGTTCAAGTTGGACGCGCAGGCCGGCGCGCCACCCGATGCCTTTGCCATCAAGGGACAGAACTGGGGGTTTCCCACCTATCACTGGGAGGTGATGAAACAGGACGGCTACGCCTGGTGGAGGACTCGGTTTGCCCACTTGAGCCGGTATTTCGACGCCTTTCGGATCGACCACATCCTCGGGTTTTTCCGGATCTGGCAGATCCCCGCAGAGCAGGTGGAAGGGATCATGGGATGGTTCGACCCCGCACTGCCGATCCACCTGGACGAGATCCGCGGGCGCGGGATTCCCTTTGATTTGATCCGCTATTGCCGACCCTACATCCGCGAACATTCGCTGGTGGAGCGGTTCGGTGCCGGAGTGGAGCGGGCGAAGGATGAGTTTCTCGAGCCCTGCGGTTTCGGCTACTGGAAACTGCGGGAGGAGGTGGCCACCCAGCGGCGGATTGTCGGGCGACTGGCTGCGGAGTTGGCCCCGGAGGTGCCGGGACGCGAGCAGGCGGAGGCGCTGCGGGACGCTCTGTTGGACTGTGCCAGCGATGTATTGTTGATCGAGGTGGAGGGCTCCAACGGCACGTTGTTCCACCCGCGCTGCCTGATGCGGATGACCCGTTCCTATCAGGAGTTGGATGCCGATGCCAGATGGCGGATGGATCAGTTATATGAAGACTATTTTTATCGCAGGCAGGAGGAATTCTGGCAGGCAAAGGGCTTTGACAAGTTGCCGGCGATGCGCCGTGCGAGTGCGATGCTCTTGTGCGGGGAGGATCTCGGAATGGTTCCAGTGTGCGTGCCGGGTGTGATGAGTGAACTGGGGATTCTCTCGCTGGAAATCCAACGCATGCCAAAGGACTCCAAATTGACGTTTTTCCATCCGGCCGACGCTCCCTACCTGAGTGTGGTGAGCCCGGCCACCCACGATATGACAACCCTGCGCGGGTGGTGGCGCGAGGACGGCAGTGTGACCTCCAACTTTGCCTGGAGCATGCTGGGCATGGCCTTTCCGCCGGTGGATCTCCCTGGCGAAACTGCCGCTCGGATCATCACCCAGCACCTGTACTCGCCGGCGATGTGGGCGGTTTTCCCAATCCAGGACTTGCTGGCGATGGACGAGGATCTGCGGCATCCGGAGGTGGATGCCGAGCGGATCAACATCCCGGCGGTCATCCCCTATTACTGGCGCTACCGGATGCACCTGAGTGTGGACCAATTGGCGGAGGCAGACGCCTTCAATCAGCGGCTTTCCACTATGATCGAGGAGTCGGGGCGCCAGGCACCGGTGAGGCCGGGAGAAATCAGGCGCACGCGGGAACCAAGCTGGCTCCAATGAAAATTCAGGGGTTCTAGCGCCCCTTCGCTTTCCCTTGGAGCCGTGATGACGGCCGAAATCGGTGGTTTTTTTTGAAAATCACCAAGATTTGCTTGCCAAAGACTCGGCTGGACCGTAATTAAGCCGTCCACCCAACCGAATGCTCGGATGGCGGAATTGGTAGACGCGCTAGACTAAGGATCTAGTGGGGATAACCCGTGGAGGTTCGAGTCCTCTTTCGAGCACTTCCCTTTATTTTCAAAGGGTTATGGCAGCACCAACTGCCACGGTTGACGCCATTTCCAGTGTCATGGAAACCCCTGGCGACGAAATGGCGGCAATTTCAAGGCGGCGGAAGCCCTGCTGGGAAAGCTTGGGATTCCCCTGTTTGCCGCCGTGGAGGATTACGTCCGTGCCCGTGAGCTTGCCGGCAGCGAATCCCTGCCGGTCACTTGCCGCCATGCGCTACGGCTGGGCCTTCTTCCACCCCACTGGTTGCGTCCATGCCTGGCGGAGCTGCCCTTTGAACGACGGATTCGCATGCGCGAGCGACGAGGTGATCGTTGCCCGAACATATAACTCATTGCCGGTCAGTTTGTAGGTCGCCACGAGACCGGGGTCAGTGTCGAGCACCTTGCCGCAGTCTTCCGGTTCCGCAGCGAGAGTCCCGATGAAGCGCGTCTCATAGGTTGCGTCGCCGTCCGGTTCGATCTCGATACGGAGTTCGCCCGTGGTCGCGTCGAAACACAGGTCTTTGAGGGTGACCCCGGAAGAGGCGTAGAAATCGCCGGCCCGCATCGCCTTGATCAAATCCTCCGCTTGCAACGAGGCCGCGCGCACCATCACCCAGCCGCGCCCCGGAGAGACATCGCCGCCATGGTAGTTGTGTGAGTCGTCGGTTGCTACGGCGTAGAGCGGCTCGGATTTCAGTCGGGTGAGCCGCAGGGTGTTTGCAATATCGAAGTTCATCTCGTCTCCGGGCCGGGTTGCATCCCCTAGGTGATGGGTGCCCGGATGGCCATTGTAGATTTCGACGAAGCGTTCCTCCAGCACCTCCGCGATGTCGGTTGCAGTCAGCGACCACTGAAAGTTCGGATGATTCAGATGCGGCAGGATCGGTCGTCCCGTTTGTGCCTCCTCCTCCAGCACCGCCCGCAGATTGTTTCTCATCGTATCCTGGATCGAATTCCCGTGCCGGGGTGCGATCACCTTGTTCAGATTCATCGCGTTCATGTGGATTTGCGCGCTCTGGTAATGGTCGGTGATTTCCTCGCCCTCGATCATCAGAAACCTCCCCGGATCCTCAAACTTCGGCCGGATCTCCGCCAAGGTCCGCAGCCGCACCTCCTCGCTTTTTCCATCGCCCCGCGTCTCCACCCATTCCTTGCCGAAGCGGGCGATATATTTCGTCATTACCGGAGGCCCGGGCACCCGCTTGCGTTTCTCCACGTCGGTCACCTTCATCCACCGTTCGCCCGCGCTCAGTGTGTTGTGGTCGGACAGGACCAGGAAGTTGTAGCCGCGTGTCTTATACCAGTCTGTGATCATCTCTGGAAAATCATTCCCGTCGCTCCAGACCGAATGGGTGTGGGTGTTGCCCTTGAACCAGTGCAAATCCCCTGAGCGATCGCCGGAAGCCGGTGCCTCGAGGGCCAGGAGAAGCGCCAATCGGGTCGCGCGATATTGGGGGACGGAAGTCGTGTAGGAATCGTAGGACTGCAGCACTTGGCCGATGAGCTTCGTCATCTGCTCGGGATCTTTCAGGCGCAACATTTCCAGCATGGCATGATCCTCCATGCCGATGCGGTGAGCTTCGAAGCGAACGGAGGCGAGAGGTCCGTCTGCTCCCGGGTATAGAATATGGCTGTCACCGGCGGGGAGCTTGTTCTTCGGGTTGTCCGCGGAGTGAGGAACCACGCTTTGTTCAAAGGGATCCGTGTCCTGCCGGTAATGATTCAAACCCCAGTGCAGGAAACCATCCAGTTGATAGTGCGCCCCTGCCCAGCCGAAAAACACCGGCCGCAGGCGTTCCTGATCGAGCAAGCGGTTGAGCCACGGGCCGCCGGGGACCAGGCAGACATAGGTCCAGATGCGTTCCCCCATGGCCCGGCGCCCTTCGAAGAAATCCCGGTGCGCCTGATACTCCTGGATTTGCGGGCACCAGACATCAATGGCTCCCGCAAGGGATTGCGCCATCGTGGCATCGACGATGGGAATGCCGGGCATTTCCCTGCGGATCACTTCGGCGACCACCCGGTAGGACTCGGCGACGGGGTCGGTCGGTTCGTCGGAAATATGTTGGAGCCACTGTTGCTGCCATCCGTGGCGGATGATCTCGGCATTGAGCTGTCTGCAGATGGAGGCGGTTACCGCCCTGCCTTGCTCGCTGCCGACATCGTGCCCGCCGAGGGTTGTCACCAGCGTCCGGGTGCTCCATGAACCGTCCTTGCGGCCGGCCAGGTGGCCACCTTCCAGAGAGTGAAAGCCATGCTTGAGAAAGAGCTGTGCATAGCGCTCCAAACGATCGCGGTTGAGAACCGGTTCGCCCTTGTCATTGAGGGAGAAGACGGAGGCGAGCGGGATCCATGCCGTATTCTGTCTTCCCGCCGCCATCATCCCGGCATAGTGGTCGAGCATTTCCCACCAGGCCTCGCTCCAGATCTCCACCTTGTGACGGGTGGCGATGTTACCGAGTGAAAACCAATTGGTGTAGTGGAACTTCTGGTTGGAAACGCCGGGTAGGGTGACCGGGTGGGGAACGTGGCTTAGCCTGAGATCGATGGTCCGGCCATCATGCGCCAGCGGGACATTGATATTGAATGGCTGGTCATTGAGAACGGCGAGCCTGAGGGCCGCGGTGCCGGACTCGTCCGCCTCGGCAGGCTTGCCCTGAAGGGGCAGAATGGCTTCATAGACGCGGAAGGGCGCACGGCGGATCACATGCGGGTTGAGCTTGCCGGTGAACACCTCCGTGCGGGAATCAAGTCCGGTATTCTCCTCCACCGGCACGGCAATGAGCTGGCACCAGGTGCCGCCGGGGACCTCGGGCAATTTGATGGACGCGCCCTTGGGGAGACCTGTGACGAGCAGTTGAACTCCGGCCGGAGTCCCGAATGGAACATGCAGGGTTGTCTCCCGCATTCCTTCGGAAACCTTGCTGTCGGGGTAGAGTGGCGTCAGTTCGTCAAACCATGCCGCTTCAAACCCCATTGCCAGCGTGCTGTTCAGCAGAATAAGGGAGATTACTCGATTTCGCATCGTGGCAATACGCGGAATAATCACCATCTCTTTCGGCATGGCTTCCGCTCTCGCGCTGGAGCGGACCATCACCCCAGCCCGGCTCGCCAGGCTCGCTCCCTTGGCGAGACGGTCGGTGGAGAGCGGGTGCGCTTTCCCGAGTGTGCCAGCGGCGGGCGCGTTGTGACCAACGCGGCCACTGAAGCTGCGGTTGGGTTGCTCCGGCACCAAGCCCACCCTCCGATTGTCAATGATCAGCACCTTAGCGACAATCCCGTTCGCCGGGCGGCGGGCATTGCTAGGAAATTGCTTTTCTGGGTTGGTGCGCATGGGGGGCTAAAGAGAGGTTCGGTGACCGGGGGGAAAGAGGTTGATTGGATTCATCTGAAACCGGAACCGGCCGGCAAGCGGCCGATGACTTATTGGCTGCCGTAGAGGCGGAAGAAGTAGGCGGAGCCGGCAGGTGGAGTCGATGGTATCGGACGGTACCCCGAAGTCCGTGGCTGCCTGGTTCACGCGCACGGTGCGTCCCGCGGGGGCTTCCGGTCAACCCGGCTATTCCCTGCACATCAGGATATCACCGTAGGAATCGGTGCCGCCGTCCGCCTTGATTTCGGCGCGGAGTGAGTATTTCGCCGCCGGGTCGTGCTTGGCGATGGTGAACCGGTAGAGGGTATGGACGTTCTCGACACCCGTGTGCCCCGGTTGGTCGTCATTGGCGATGACGGCATCACCACTGAGCAGGGCGACCCTGCGGAAATCCAGGCGGTGG
Organism: Akkermansiaceae bacterium; assembly: GCA_021733795.1. Lineage (GTDB taxonomy): Bacteria > Verrucomicrobiota > Verrucomicrobiia > Verrucomicrobiales > Akkermansiaceae > Luteolibacter. Next base: position 5,759 of record JAIPKB010000038.1, read on the forward strand.
GTGCCGCGGGTGTATTGGAATTCGAAGCTGTATTCGCCGGGTCCGGTGATGCCCTTGCTCACGTCCCAGGCCTTGGTCACCCAGTCGGTCTGCAGGTCCTTGGGGGTCCACTCGGCCACCTTCACCGGCACCGCGATCGCCACGCTTGCGGTCTTGAAGGCGACCGCCAGCGGCTCCATGGATTTCCACAGGCCGCGGGTGAAATCCGGGATGGCCACCGGCATGCTGCCCGTGGCGACCGACAGCGATGAGACCTCGATGATCGAACTCCATGCCGCAGCATCATAGACCACGCTGTCCGGCGTGATGCCCTGGCGAATGCAGTCGAGGTGCCGCCAGTTCATCACGAAATCCATGCCGCCGTGACCGCCGCCCTGGGCGCGCTGTTCCAGTTTGCGCCACAGCGGGTGGGTGAAGAGCTTGCGCATGCGGGCGAGGTCCTTGTCGTTCAACCATTCGTGCGAGCCGCTGGAATCCAGCCGGTATTTGCGCGGTTCGTTGATGGCCAGGCGGGCCGGGTAGTCGAAGAAGGTGCCGCCGGTGCCGGAGAGCGCGTTGATGCGGCTATACGGCCGGGGGCTGACCACGTCGTGCTGGATCATGATCGTGCGGCCCAGTTCGGTCTTGATGATCGAGGTGTTCATGTCGCCGCAGAGGTATTTTTCCTGCTCGTGTTTGCCGCCGTTCGGATGATGTTGGTCGCGCCACGTGTGCAGGCCTTTTTCCGGCGAACTCATGGACACGAGGAACTTGAACTGGTCGCCGCGGCCGATGCCCATGTATTGCGCGACCGGCCCGAGTCCGTGGGTCGGATAGAGATTGCCATCGTACTGCCAGTGGTAGTCGCGCCGCCAGTCGCCCTCGGTGCCGAGGGAAAACAACATGCCCCGGAGGTCATGGATGTAGGCACACTCGCCGTGGGTCAGTTCGCCGAAGATCCCCTCGCGGACCATATTGAGGATGAACAACTCGTTCTCTCCGTAGCAACAGTTTTCCAGCATCACACAATGGCGCTGCGTGCGCTCGCTGGTGTCCACCAGTTTCCAACAATCGTCCACCGTCACCGCCGCCGCGACCTCGACGAAGGCGTGTTTGCCGTGCTCCATGGTGGACAGGGCCATCGGCACATGCCAGGCCCAGGGGGTCGCGATGTAGACGACATCGATGTCATCCCGCGCGACCATTTTCTCCCAGATGTGTTCGGTGCCGCTGTAAATTGCGGGACGTTTGCCGCGGACCTGCTCACAGCGATCGGCGGCGTTCTTCGCCCGGTCGTCACGCAGGTCGCAGACCGCCACCACCTCGGCGAATTCGAGATTCAGACTGTCGTTGACGTGGGTCATGCCGCGGCTGAGTCCGATGATGGCGACGCTGACTTTCTGCAACGGCTTGGTGGTTAGATTGTGGACGGGTTTCTGCCCCTGGGGGCGGGGTCGCGGGTTGACGATGTCCGGGCGGATGGTGATCCCGGAGGGCAGGGTCACGAGACCGCCGGCGGCCGTCGCGTTGGAGGTGCCGCCGAACAAGCCGGCAAGGGAGGTGGCCAAGCCGCCGAGGGCGGTGGTCTTGTGAAGATCACGACGGGTGGTGTTCATGGGAGTCTGGGGTAATGATGGTGTGGGAGGTTTCCGCAGACCCGGCGGCGGACCCACCGGAACAGCGCACGATTGCGAAGCCCTGCAGGAAGAGTGAGACTCCATAGCCGGATGTCAAGGTTGGGGCTGAGGCCATCTCAAGAACCTGTCACCGGCTGGGAGGACCCGGACTTCAACCCGAACCCCGGACCGTCCACACCGGTTGGGCGGCGGATGAAACACCCATTATTCCGCCATCTCGATGGCCGGCAGCAGATCCCGCCAGGGGCGCGGGTTTTCCTGGGATTCGCGCAGGCCGAAGACGATCATCGACGGCTCATCCGCCGGCGCGGTCCAACGCTGGCGTGGTGTTAGATCCTGGCCAACCTTGCGGATGCAATCGGGGTGTTGCACGGAGTCCTTCCAGAAATAGCAGTCCATCCGCAGGTCGTTGGCGCGGACAAAGGCACCGTAATGCACCGCGAGCTGCGGATCGCGCCAGGTGGCGACCTTGAGCCAGTAGTTCGGTACGGCCGAGACGCCCGGCTGGTCGACGGCGGAATTGGCTCCGATATTGGATGGCAGATAGTGGAGGTAGGCCCCCAAGCGCCACGGGACGTCGCCGCTGTTTTCGATCCACCTGAGTCGGGCCTCGAAGAACGGGCGTCCGGCATGAAACGTGAGCCGCTCACCGGCGCGGAACGAGGGCGCGGCAGCGCGGTGGCACTCCACGTCCACGACGAGTTTGCCAGCGGTTTGCGACACCACCGTAAGTTTCGGCGGTTGGTCCGGATGCGGCCAATCCATGGTGGCTCTCATGATGACATGGAGCACGCAGGTAAACGCCCCCAACTCCGTCCACGGGGCAGTGTCACTGGCGCGCCACTGGATCCGGTTGAAGATCGCGTCGCCGGGCGCGTCCTTCACCGCCCGCAGCGCCCCGGTATCGATCACATGGCCTGCGGCCGTCGGCTCGAATCGCACCTCGTTCCCAATCACCGGCAGCGGCACGGTCCGGCCCGGCGGTGGCGCGGCGTCACCCGGCTCGATCTCCGCCGCGCGGACCATGCCGGCGTGGAGTTCGTGCATGCGGGCGTTGACCCGGGTTGCGGTGTTCACCAACGGGACATACGGTTCGTCCGCCTCATTGACGAGGCCATAGCTGCTGTTCTCGGGAAAGGTTGCACTGATCCCCAGCGCCGGTTCGTCCGACCACATGAAATAGTGCGAGCCCACCATGAACGGCAGCGCGAACAAGGTGCGCTGCATCGCGGCATAACAACGCGCCTTCTGCTCCACCGTGTCGACCCGCATGCCCGCGCCCTGGGTGCAGGGCAGCGGCTTGCCGTCACGATCCACCGCGTCGAGCGACGGAAACCCCCACTCGGTTAGAATCATGGGCCGCTGGCAAAGACCGAATTTCGCTTTCAGGTGGTCTTCCAAACCGATCACTTCCTCGCTCCGCAGGTCCACCCGCGGATAGACATTCACCGTGACAACCTCGCAATGGGCACCCGCCCGCCGCCACGCGGGTTCAGGGGCATCATGGGCGAACCGGCAACCTAACACCATGTGGTGCGGATCATGGCGGCGCACCGCCGCGGCCGTGATCCGGAAGTAACGCTCCGCCACCTCCGTGATGAAGGTGTCCAGCGCGGCCCTTGCCCGGTCGTTGAGCGGTTGCGGCAAATCGATCGGCGGCAACAATTGGTCGAACCCGGTAAAGGCACTGCCAAAGCCCGCGTTGAACGCGCCGATGTCATCCGCAAACGAGCGGCGCAGCGAGGCAACCAGGGCGGATTTCCCCGCAGCCGACGCCGGCAGCCCGGCGCCGCCCTCGACCAGCCCCCACGGACGATGGCTCTTGCCCCACCATTCCAGTTCGTTGTCGAGGTAGTACCCGATCAGCCATGGATCATCGCGGCGGGGCGTGCAGAAGCTCCGCGCACGCAGTTCGCAGAACCGCTCGAAGCGCGGATCGAAGACATCGGGGAAGCCGGTCCAGGTGGTTTTCCCGACCAAGGCCGCCACACTTGAAAAGGCGGCACCGAAGCCGATCGACTGGGCGTGTGTCATCCCGAGGCGGCAGGCCGCCGGCGACGGATTGGTTCCCAGCGTCGTGAAATTCCACTCCCGCAAGCGCCGGACCGCGTCTTTCGCCCATTCCTCTTCGCTGCCGAATTTCCGCTCGACCACCTGATGATACGGCGCGAACCCGAGTGCCTCGCAATGGTGACTTTGATAGGAAACGTGGTCGGTGCCGATACTCAGCGTCGACCTCCCGGCCGGATCGACCAACCACCACGTCCCGGCGTCTCGTTCCACCCGGAAAAAACCGCTGGTTTCGCGCGGCTCGCCGGTTGCCAGTGGCGATGAACGGAACGCGGGAAACCCGGGCAGCGCGGCGGCTGGCGCGGCGGTCCCGATGACCACCGCGACGTTGTCGAAGGTGGCTGGCAGCGAGTTGGCTAACAACGCCGGCCGCCCATGGTCCACCGCCTTGCCGGCCAGCGGCCGCAGGCAGCGGAAAACCGCCGAGTCCCCCACGAAGACCTCGCCGCGGATACTGGCCCGGCCATTTTCGCGATCGATGGCGAGCCGTAGCCGGTAGCTCGTGCCGAATTGCCACTCGCCGGAACCGGACTGCTCCGACACCTCCAGCCGGCTGCCCGGTTCGATCTGCGCGTTCCAGACACCGTCCAACATTTCCGACAACTCGACGAAGCGCCTCGATCCATCCGGCGAATCCACCAGCGCGAGATGCCAGAAGTTGCCCTCGTCCACCATCACCGCGACCCCCGCGGTCCGCCAATCCCCGGACGGCGACCGGAGCGGCGTGATGAGCGCCTCGACCGTTAGCTCCCGGCCCGCCGGGGCATCCTTCACCAGCGCGACGCCGCGCTGGCCTTTGACGTCGGCCCGCAGCGCGCCATCGCGCACCTCGAAGCCGATATCATTGGCCTCCCACGCCGATTCGCCACCGGATCCGTCCGGGTAACGGCTGAAATCATCGTTGAAACGAAACACCGGCTCTGCGGCCAAGGCCAGCGGGAACCCCAAACAAACAGCGGAAAACAAACGGAATATCATGATCAGGTAGCAGACATAACGCGACCCCAAGCGCGTTTCGATCATCCAGGACAACCCATGCCCACCGGCAGTCACTTGGACTCTCGCGGTGTTTCCCGATAGCCAAAGCCTCACCCGCCTCCATCCGGAAGGTTTCATCTGCCAGGCAGAGTGGGTTGCGCTCCACAAGAAGAGTCATGACATCCGCTTCACGCTCAATGGCCATGTGTTGAACGATGGAGCGGGCCGGATGGATGCCGCGCATAAGGATGATTTCGAGAGCTCCGCCGCGGGCGTGATTGCGAAGGATCTCTCCGATCAGAAAGGCTCGTCACCGTGGACGCCAAGGAAGTGACCCGGGTGAAAGATGGTGGCGATGCCAACCGTATTTATGGCATGGCTTTGCGTCTATTTCTTTTTTAAGACAGCGGTGAAGGAAACAACTCAACTCTGAGAAATAAGAAATGATGACCGATATGAAACCCACCCTGATTGCATGCGTTGCTTTGGTATTGTCCGGCTCACCGGTTATTGGGGCGGATGTTCCGCAACCGGTAGCGGGGGATCTTGCGCAGGATTTCAAACTTCCGCCCCACGAAGCAAAGCCGTGGGTCTATTGGTGGTTCGAGGGTGGTTACGGCAATCCTGAAGGAATGGCCAAAGACATGGCCGCGATGAAGGATAAAGGCATCGGTGGCGTGATGCACATGCAGACGAGCAACCAGGGCGGACGGCCAGTGCCCAACGAGCCCGAAATGCTCGGCCCCGAGTGGGATGCCTGGTTTGGTGAGGCCCTGCGCCTGGCGAACGCCGCAGACATGACCATGGCGGCGAGCATTGTCGATGGCTGGTCTCATGGCGGCGGCTGGGTGGGCAAGGAGGATGGCGCCAAGCAGTTGGTGTATTCGGAGATTCAAGTCGATGCCCCGGGGTTGTTGGATGTGCCGTTGCCCATGCCGCTGAGGCGCTTGAATGTCTATCACGATGTGGCGGTGGTGGCGTTCAAGGAGAAGGGCGCGCCACCGCCGATACCGCAGGAAGTCAATGCCAACAGTACTAAAAATGATGATACGGGGGACAATTGGCAGGCAATTCATGCCGTGGATGGGGATCCGGAAACATGCTGGGGCACCCAAGAGCCGTGCAAGCCGCAATCCCCGGCACGATTGGACCTGACATTTGCCAAGCCGCTCACTGTCACCAGTGCGTTTGTTGCCGGGATGCCCAAGTCCGGGCCCAAGGAGGCTGAAATCCTGACTTCCGACGATGGCACGACGTTCAAGGCCGTCGCACGTTTCACGATGGAGCCCGGCGAACAAAAGCGGGTGGAATTTCCGGCGGCGACCGCCCGTTACTTCCGCCTGTTGATTCCCGCGGCCCACACCCCGGATCTTCAATTGGCCGGGTTCCAATTGCTACGCCAGGGCGATCTGCCGGTGCAACGCAGAGGCATCAAGTATTGGGCGTTCAAGTCTTCCAATTTCTCATTTTTCGGGTGGCCTCCAAAACCATACGCGGCGTTGGAAGAGGAGTATCCCGAGGACGGTGCCTGCGATGTTTCAGCCGCCGACGTGGTGGACTTGTCGAAGCATCTGCAACCTAATGGAATGCTCGATTGGAAGTTTCCGGCCGGGCGATGGACGGTGTTGCGCTTCGGATGGACACCCTTGGCGGAACCCGCCCGGATGGGCAATGGCGGCGGCTATGAGGCGGATGTACTGAGCGCCAAGTGTGCCGACCTGATGATGGATCACCCGGCCAAACGCATGCGTGAGTTGAGCGTCAAACATGCCGGCGGCGCGCCCATCTACTTCCACACCGACAGTTGGGAGATCGGCCTTGGCGCAAAAGGCCAGCAACCGACATGGACGGACGATTTCCGTCAGCAATTCCAGAAACGCCGGGGCTACGACCTGGTGACCTGGCTGCCTGCCATGGCCCGGCGCATCGTCGATGGCCGTCAGACCACCGACCGTTTCCTCTGGGATTATCGCGCAACGGTGGCGGATCTGCTGGCGGACTATTACGGACGCCTGCAGGAACGTGCGCACCAGATGAACGGCGGCATGGCCTCGGAATCAGGTTATGGAACCTATCCGATACCGCACATGGACGGACTGAAGGTATTCGGCAGGTCTGACCGACCGATGGCGGAATTCTGGCATGGCGGGCTCACCTGGGCGGTGCAGTTGCGGCAACAGATTGATGTGATGCGGACGGCAGCCTCCGCCGCGCGGATTTATGGCAAGCGGTTCGTGCAAGCTGAAACGCTTACCTTCGGACCAACGGAAGGCCTGTTTGAACGCCCCATGAAATACCGCAAGACCCTCCACCAGGCTTGGGCACGAGGACTGAACCAGGCGGTGATCCACAAATACACTCATCAGCCAGCCGACGAGAAACCTGGAATGATAGATTATGACATCTTCAACCGGAACTTTTCATGGTGGCCGCTGGCCGATGGGCTCATCGGTTATATGGGGCGGTGTCAGTTTCTTCTTCAGCAGGGCGATTTCGTGGCGGATGCGGCGTATTTCGTCGGTGACGGATCATTCCGCTTCGTGCCGGCCAAGGAGTTTCTCGTTCCGGAATTGCCCACCGGCTACGACTACGACGGAATCAACGCCGAGGTGCTCCTCACCCGTGCTGAAGTGACAGACGGACGTCTGGTATTGCCTCCCTGCAAGTCTAGTCCCGGAGCGAGTGGCGGCAGCGGCCCGAGTTACCGTTATCTGGTGCTGACCGATCCGCAATGCGTGACCATGACCGTCGCAACCCTTGGTAAAATCCATCAACTCGTCGAGGCCGGGTTGACGCTGGTCGGCAAGCGCCCGCTGCGAACCCCGGGCCTGAGCAAACTGAAACAATCGGAAGCCGTTTTCAAGGGGCACGCTGATGCCTTGTGGGGTGCGGATTCCGGTGACACAGGGGATCGGCTCGTGGGCAAGGGCCGGGTCATCTGGGGCCGACCGGTTGGTGGGATTCTGGCCACAGATGGGATCGTTCCCGATTGCGAGGCGAGCGCGGCTGGCCAACCGTATGCGCTCGCCTGGTTGCACCGCCGGGTCGACTCGGATGAGATCTACTTTCTATCCAATCCGCTGGACCAACCGGCGGAGGTGGCGGTGACCGTGCGTGCCAAGGGCAGAGTGGTCCAGTTGTTCGATCCGCTCGATGGTTCGTCGCGGGACTTGCCAGAGAACAGTGTGGGAACGGACGGACGGACCACCGTGCCGCTGCATTTCGAGCCGGACCAGGCGTTGTTTCTGGTGCTGAGTGACGGCACGCCGACCGCCCCGGACGGCGTGAATTTCCCCGAACTCAAGCCGATCATGACGGTTGAGGGACCATGGAACGTGACCTTTGATGCCGCATGGGTCAAACCCTTGCCGCCTTCCGTTGCGCCGGGTTCCAAGGAGGTGTCGCTGGTCATGGCACAACTGACGGATTGGAGCAAACGACCCGAAGATGGCATCAAAAACTACAGCGGCACGGCAAACTATCGGAAATCATTCAGTCTCCCGGCCGGCGTTCGACCGAATCAGCCCATGGTCCTTGACGTCGGAGTTGTCATGGAAATGGCGCGGGTCGATATCAATGGGCAGGATCTGGGCGTGGTGTGGTGTCCACCGTGGCGGGTGACGATTCCGCCGGGCCTGCTGAATGCCTCCGATAACCAACTGGTGATCACTGCGGCCAATACCTGGAACAACCGTTTGTCTGTCGATGCCAAGTTGCCGGACACCGAACGGCTCACTCATTGCCGCGCCGGCGGCAATGGTCTCCAATCCGCCGGATTGCTAGGCCCGGTGATGCTCCGCATGGGTATCTCGGTGGCCGCCAAGGTGCCAGTTAGAACCGCTGCCTCCCGTTCCACCGTGGCGGCCAATCCCGCGGCTCTTGCGAGCGACGGCGTCACCGCGGCCACCATCACCGTGACCCTCAGGGATGCCTCCGGCAATCCCGCCTCCGGCAAGACCGTGACGCTGGTCTCTAGCCGTGGCGCGGTGGACACGATTGAGGCGGCCCCGGGCGATTCCGGCAAGAACGGTGTCGTGACCTTCCCCGTGAAATCCACGATGGCGGGGGCGGCGGTCTTCAGTGCCAGGAATGTGACTGACCACATGGTCATCACTCCAACAGCCATAGTCACGTTCGTGCCGGGCCCGCCACATCCCGGAAACTCCGCGGTGCTGGCCTCACCCTCCCTGGTCCCGGCAGACGGCACCACCGCCGCCACGGTCAGCGTGACCTTGCAGGATGCCTCCGGCAATCCGGTTTCCGGCAAAGCCGTGACCTTGGTTTCCAGCCGTGGTTCGAAGGACACGGTCGTGGCGCCCCCGGGACCTTCCGATGCCAAGGGCCTGGTGACCTTCAGCGTGACCTCCGCCACCCCGGGATCGGCCGTCCTGCGCGCCACCGCCGCCAACCTTGCCAACTCTCTAACACAGACTGTGACCTTCACCCGCCTGGCATCCTTTGCCGAAACCAACCTGGATACTTCGGCTGGCGCGAGTGGCTCGGAGATCCGGAATGACGGCACGCTGGTCAGGGCCTGTTACTTCGGTGAAGCCACTGACATCACGGTGCACGGCGTGCCCTTCAAAGGTGCGGCCAATGCCGCCGGCGACACGGCCCTGTCCGGTACGTGGGGAGGCTCGGCGCGGCTGGACTACTTTCCCGCCCCAGCCGATGCCAATTACAAAAAGCTCGTCAATTCGCTGTTGCAAGCCCCGGCAGACACGACCGGAATCAAGCCGACCCTCACCATCGGCGGGCTGACAGTCGGGCACACCTACCGCTTGCAAATCATCTGCAACCTGCCGCGCAACGGGGTTGTTGAAGTGGCCGGCAGCAGGCATCAATTGGCTAACGGCGAGGTCAAAACGCCGGCCCTCCTGATCGCCACTTGGGTGGCCTCCAATGATGCGCTCACCATGCGCTGGATCGGCCAGGGCGTGCCCGGCAACCCAGTGCATTTCACCGCCTACGCCGTCCACGACCTGGGGCCGGACAAGACGAATGAAAAATAAAACAACAACTCATATGAAAGAAATAACAAAGATAATACCGATGTGTGTGTTGCTGGGGGCTGGTGTGATCCCCGGGCGGCTATAACCGCCCCTACAGGCCGACTGTGGACAACGGTTTCGATATTCCATCCATGGCGTCCTACAACATGGCGGACTTTGTCAAAATGGTGCGGCAGGCAGGCGGCGGCAGGATCGTGGTGATTATGTATCACGGCGTTCCGGACATGGAACATCCGCCTTGCTCGGTGGACCCAACGGTATTCAAGGAGCAGATGCAGTACTTGAAGGACAATAATTACAAGGTCATCGGCTTGCGCGACCTGGCCGAATATGTGGATCCGCTAAAAGCCTCCAAACTGCCGCTGACAGCAAAAGAGTTCAAAGAGTCAGGCGCGGTTGTGTTGGCGGAGGAAGTGAAGCCTTATGCAAATTCTGCCAATGAACTTCAATATTTTGCTCTCCCCAACCTGCCTGGTGGTCAAATTGAAAAAACCACGATTCGTGTGATGGCGCCGTACGCTCTGGATGTGACCGCCATCGCGCCTGTCGTGCGGTTGCCCGACGGTGCCACGATTGTTCCGGCGCCCGAAGTCGCTAGGGACTTCAGCAAGCCGCAGACCTACACCGTTGCCTGCAAGGACGGCACAGAGACGATCTATACCGTGATTGTGAACAAGGTCGCTGCCAGTGCCGACAAAGACATGTTGGAATTTGTCATGCCGGGTGCGGGTTCAATCCCGATTTCCAGCACCCGCATTGGCGTGTCTGTGGCCATGAACACGGATGTGACAAAACTCGCGCCAACCTTGACGGCATCGCCTTTAGCCCAGATTGTTCCCGCATCGGGCACGCCGCGTGATTTCACCAATCCGCAGACCTACACCGTCACGGCCCAGGATGGTTCATCAAAGGTCTATACCGTTGCCGTAGTCAAGAGCGGCCAGCCGAACACCTTCACCTGGGGCAAGGCGGAGACTGGCAATTGGAGCGATGCTTTCTGAGGGTTAGTGGAGTCATCTCCGGCGGTCATCGCCTTATTTACGACGGGGGAGGCACGATCTTTGATGGCGGGGCTAACGCGAATTTCAGCACCTTGTTCGTCGCCACCAAAGGAACCAATACCTACAGCGGCGGAACCATCATTAACGGGGAGCGGGTCTGGCAGTATTGTAAAGAACAGCCGCTTGGAACAGGTCCTGTCACCCTGAATGGCGGCCAGCTTATTTGTGGCAAAATGACCAATCCTTTGATTGTGAATGGCGGCCGAATCGCGGGTGGCGGCACGGAGTGGAACGCGCCCATTACCGTCAACGTGATTGCCATGCTTAACGGATCGTGCAGTTTCAATCAAACGAGTGGTGGAATCAGCGGCCCCGGCGGTCTGACCATGGAAGGTACCCAGTCCACCTGGTCCATTATCAACCAGGGCGTTGTGTCCCTCTATAGCACAAACACCTACACGGGTTCGACAACAGTCAAGCAGGGAACCCTGTCGCTCGCCAATGCCCGCAGTCTGAGTGACAAGACCGAGGTCAGCATTTCTGAAGGTGCGATACTGGACCTGAGTTTCAAGGGTGAAACGCGCATCAGCAAGCTCTATTTCGATGGCAAGTTACAGCCCGCAGGCACCTATAGCGCGGCGAATGCTCCCAAGTTCATCAAGGGCAAAGGGGCACTCAGGAATTAGGATGAGACAATCCGATGAGACTCATGAAAGAACCATTCCTATACGGAAGTATAGTAAAACAAATGAATCCAAAATACTTCATGCTGTGCGGTCTGTCCACAATGTGGTTTGTCACCAGCTATTGTGCGAATGCGGCGGAGGTGATCGAAGTCATCAATGTGAACTGTGGCGGTCATGCGTGGGAGCCTGAAAGCACCATGAAGGGACGGGCGAACCCGACGGATTGCGGAGTAGCGCCCGTTGCGTACCCCGGGGTGGTCTGGAGTGAGGGGTTTGGTTGGAACCGTACCAAACTGAAGAATTCCGAGGGCAAGCCCACGACGGTGAGCTTCCATGTCACCACGGATGTCGGCTGCGCCCAGGACTGGAGAAACAATAAGCTGGCTCTTCTCATCGGAGGCTGGCACCATGCCAACAAGACCCCTCTGGATATCAGCGGACTCGATAAATTCAACAAGTACGACCTTTATCTCCCGTCGCAAGATGACTACGGCAGGAACAAGGGCGGGGCGTTTTCGATCAGCAACATTTCGGACGCGGGCACCAACACGCTGATAAGCACCGGCAAGAACCTCAACGGCACCACGTGGGTCGAGGGTGAGGATTATGTCGTTTTCAGGAATATCGTTCCTTCTGAAGAAGGCGGGATCCATATCAATTTCACGGGCACCTTGAATGGGTTTCAGCTCGTGAGATTTGATCCGAGAAAACCGACAACGATTTCGCTCAAGCAGACGGTCGGCGCGCACCAGTCAAGGTTCGGTGATCGTCTCACCTTCACCGCCACGGTAGTCGGTGCGGAACCAGCCGGAAAAGTTGTTTTCTATGACGGAGACCTACCCCTGGAGAGCCAGGTTGTGAGTACGTCCTTCACGGCGAGTCTTGTTACAGAGCTGATTTCGGGGGGCACTCATTGCCTGAAGGACCGGTATGAGGGCAAGGAGGTGACTCCGATAAGCTATTACGATTCCCGCTATGGCAAAGGTGCGGCGTTGGCTAGTAACGATCTGCCGCCGCTTGGTAGCAAGACCCTCGGTTCCTCGTTAAAGGTGGATATCAAGCTCGAGGACTTGCCATGGGGTCGTCACAGCATCACGGCCAAGTATGCGGGTGATATAGAAAATGCGCCCAGCAGTTCCGCGGCGGGTGCTCTGGACGTGAAACCGCGGACCGGCAACGGCAAGCTGAAGGTTTTCATCCTTGCGGGCCAGTCGAACATGGAGGGCCATGGGGCCGTCGACTGGGGCGGCAATCCAGACACCGAGCAAAGAACCCCGCCGCTCGTTGGAGGACTGGGCGCGCTTCGTGGGATGATCGTGAACAACCCCGTGCGTTACGCTCATTTCATTGAATTCCCCCATGTCCTCACTGATACTGGCCGCGTAATGAGAGATACGCCCCTGCCGAATTTTGTTCCTCGCAAGGATGTGTGGCTTTCCCTATGGAACCAGAAGGGTGAAGATCCGGCAGGCGAAGTGAGGAACGGCCCGCTTACCCCCGGTTTCGGTGCCTCGACAGGGAGTATAGGTCCTGAATACGGTTTCGGCCTGACTGTCGGCGATGCGATAGGCGATCAGGTGCTCATTATCAAGACCGCATGGGGCGGGAAATCGCTGGCGGACGACTTCCGGCCTCCCAGTTCCGGCGGCAAGGTCGGACCCTACTATTGCCTGATGATCGAAAAGGTCCATAAGGTGCTCAACAGCCTGAAAGAATATTGCCCTGCCTACCAGGGACAGGACTACGAAATCGTCGGGTTCGGTTGGCATCAGGGATGGAATGATCGCACCGACATGAAGAGGACCGCCGAATATGAGGCTGATTTGGTCAATCTGATTAAGGATCTTCGTGCTGAGTTCAAGGTGCCGAAGCTGCCGATCGTCATTGCCACCACGGGGATGAGCCTGGTTGATATTGATCCCACCGGAATGGAGTTGATCGCGGCGCAGACCGCCGTGTCCGATCCAGGCAAGTATCCCGAATTCGCCGGCACGGTGGTCTCTGTGGACACGATGCCTTTCGACTGTGGCGAAAACTCGCCATCTCCGGGGGGCGGGTACCACTGGAATTACAGTGGCGAGAGCTATTTTCGGATAGGCGTGAAGATGGGAATGGCGATGATGGAAATAATAACCGGTCGGTAGCAATGGGAAAACAAACTTCAAGAGGATGTGATGTCGAAGGGAGAGCTATGATGAGGAGAAACAGCATGAAGAATAACATGGTTCTGGTGTACGGGATGATTGTCGTGTTTTTAACGCCGCTGGCAGCGCTTCCGGCTGGATCGGATACGCCGGATATTGTGCCTGCAGCGCTCCGCTGCGAGTACCGCGCCAATCCGCTCGGCATCGACGCCGAGAAGCCGCGGCTGAGCTGGGTCATAGAAGAAAGAGGACAGAGGACAGAGGACAGAGGCCGGAAACAAAGTGCCTACCAGGTTCTGGTCGCCGCGACCCCGGAGCTGCTTGCCAAAGACCAGGGCGATCTGTGGGACAGCGGGAAGGTGGCGTCCGGCCAGAGCATACAGGTGGAGTATGCCGGAATGCCGTTAGAATCCCGCATGAGTTGTCATTGGAAAGTGCGCGTCTGGCTTGATGATGGAATGGCATCGGCCTGGAGTGCGCCCGCGATGTGGACGATTGGGCTGCTCAGGCCGGGGGACTGGCAAGGCAAGTGGATTGGGTTAGACCGGCACGACGGATCGCCGGCGGCAGAGGATCCCGAGCAACGTCGTCTGCCTGCCCGCTACCTGCGCCGCGACTTCGCGCTGGACAAGGGGATTTCGCGGGCCACCGCCTATGTCTGCGGGCTGGGACTGTTTGAGTTGCAGCTCAACGGCCGCAAGGTCGGCGACCATCTCCTCGATCCGGGCTTGACCCAATACGACAAGCGCGCCTTGTATGTGACCTTCGATGTCACACGGCAATTGCACGCCGGCTCTAACACGCTTGGCGTGATTCTTGGAAACGGACGTTATTATGCGATGCGTACCACGGTTCCTTTTACCATGAAAAATTTCGGTTTCCCGAAACTGCGCCTGCAGCTCGAGGTGGATTTCCATGACGGCACCCGCCAAACCATCAGCACTGACGAGACCTGGCGCCTGACCGATGCCGGTCCGATCCGCGCCAACAATGAATACGACGGTGAGGAATACGACGCGCGCATGGAGCTGCCGGGCTGGGCGGAGCCCGGCTACAACGCGGTCTCATGGCAAGCGGCGGCCGTGGTGCAAGCGCCGCAAGGACGGCTGCAGGCGCAGATGATCGACCCGATCCGCGTCACCGAGATCCGCAAGCCGGTGGCCATCACCCAGCCGAAGCCTGCCATGTTTCTGGTAGATATGGGGCAGGCCTATTATGGCACCGTGCGCCTTAAAGTGAGCGGTCCGGCCGGCACGCGGGTGCAATTGCGCAGCGCCTATGGCCGCAATGCCGATGGTACCCTGCGCAGCCAGGACAACCGCAGCGCCAGGAGCACCGACGTTTATGTGCTCAAGGGTGCCGGGATCGAAAGCTGGACGCCCGTTTTCCGCGGGCAGGGCTACCGGTTTGTCGAAGTGACCGGCTTTCCGGGGACGCCCACGCCGGACAACTTCGAGGGACTGGTGATGCACACCGACTTCGCGGCGGTGGGTGGGTTCCGCTGTTCTAACGACCTTGTCAACCGCATCCACGACAACATCCGCTGGACCCAGCGGGCGAATCTCCGCAGCTTGCCCATGGAACCCGACCGCGACGAACGCATGGGATGGCTCGGCACCCAGGCCAAGGACTTCGAAAGCAATTGCTATAACTTCAATATGGCTGCCTTCATCGGCAAATGGTTGGAAGACATCCGCCTCGATCAGTTGGAGGACGGCCACATTCCCAACGTTTCGCCCACCTACTGGGCGATGTATGATAGCGGGATCGTGTGGCCCAGCAACATCGCCATTCTCCCGGAAATCCAATATGATCTCTATGGTGACCGGCGCGCGCTGGAATCGAACTACGCGGCCTTGACCCGCTGGATGAAGTTCGTTTCGCGCCACTTGAAGGCGGACTGCACCGTTGACCTGAAAAAGTTCGGCGACTGGTGCGATGCGACTTCAATGAACGGCGGCAGCACGACCGGCGGCACCGCCGATGCACTGATCGCATCCGCCTATTATTATAACAACTGCCGCATCGCGGCCCGTCTGGCCAGATTGCTGGGTAAACCTGACGATGCTGCGGGTTTCAGCGAACTCGCCGCGAAAATCAACGACGGCTTCAATCGCCGGTTTTTCGATGCGGCGCAACACACCTACGGTTCGGGCAGTCAGACCAGCAACCTGTTGCCGCTGGCATTCGGAATGGTGCCGCCAGAGCAGCGTGCCGCAGTGGCGGGCAACCTGGCCCGCGACATCCAGGTGACGCGCAAGGGACATCTGTCGGTGGGTATGGTGGGGGCATTCTGGCTCATGCAGGTCCTAACCGATACCGGTCACGCCGATGCTGCCTGGGAAGTGGTGACGCAGACCACCCGGCCAAGTTGGGGCTATATGATCTCCAAAGGCGCGACCACCATCTGGGAACGCTGGGACAGCGACACCTGCGGACCGGGCATGAACAGCGAGGCGCTGCTCATTCTGGCGGGCAATCTCGACGCGTGGTTTTACCGTACTCTGGCGGGTATCAACTACGACCCGGAGCAACCGGGATTCAAACACATCATCATCAAACCTGTGGTGCTCGGGGATCTGACGTGGGTTAGGTGCGGCTATGACTCGATCCACGGTCGCATCGTCAGCAATTGGATGCGCGACGCCGACAAACTCACGATGGACGTCACCATTCCTCCCAACACCACGGCGACCGTATATGTTCCGTCGCAGGACGCCGCCGCAGTGAGCGAGTCCGGCAAGCCTGCGGCGAAGGCGGAAGGCGTGAAGTTGCTGCGCATGGAAAATGCCGCAGCGGTGTACGAGATTGGGTCGGGCTCCTATCGTTTCGAATCCACGTTGCCCGCCAAGCAATCAACTGTAGCATTACCAGCGGTGGTATCCGTGACTGAAGTCAATCTGGATACCTCGGCGGACGCGACTGGATCGGAGATCCAGAACAGCGGCACTCTTATCCGATCCTATTGCTTTGGCGAAGCGGCCGACATCGTGGTTCACGGCGTGCCCTTCAAAGGTGCGGCCAATGCCAGTGGTGACACGGCCTTGTCCGGCTCGTGGGGCGGATCGGCAGTGTTGGACTACTACCCCGCACCAGCCGATGCCAACTACAAAAAGCTCGTCAATTCCCTGCTGCAAGCCCCGGCGGATACGGCCGGTATCAAGCCCACTCTCACCATCGGTGGTCTAGCAGTAGGACACACCTATCGGCTGCAAATCATCTGCAACCTTCCACGCAACGGAGTGGCGGAAGTGGCGGGCAGCAAGCATCAATTGGCCAACGGCGACGTGAAAACACCCGTGCTGCTCACCGCTACCTGGCAGGCCACCGATGACACGCTCATCCTGCGATGGATCGGGCAGGGCGCTACCGCCACCCCGGTGCATTTCACCGCTTACGCCCTGCACGACCTGGGGGTGGCCAAAACGGATGGGAAATAGAGAGAAACCCATATGAAAGTCACAACAAAGAGAATGCTTGTGTGCGACTTTGATTCGTTCCGCACGGGCAGGGACTGGTATATGACATGGCGGCAGATGAAGGCCATGGCCGACGGGGGGCTTGAGATCGGCAACCACTCTGCGGGTCACTCTTCCGGTTTGAATGCCATGCTCACCATGGAGGATGAGTTGGCGGCGAATCATGTTCCCAAGCCGACGACCATTGCCTGGGCGCTCGGCAGTGTTAACGTGGACGGGTATCCGGGGCTGGTTGAGCACGGATATAATTTCGCAAGGGGCAGTTACAACCGCCCCTACCGGCCGAAGGTGGATCATCCTTTCGATATTCCGTCGATGGCGTCCTACAATCTGCCGGACTTTGTCAAAATGGTGCGACAGGCCGTTAGCGGCAGGATTGTGGTGATTTGTTACGATGACGTGCCGGACATGAAACATCCGCCCTGCTCCGTTGAGTCAACGGTTTTCAAGGAGATGATGCAGTATTTGAAGGATAACAACCACAAGGTGATCGCGCTGCGTGATCTAGCAGAGTTTGTCGATCCGGCAAAGGCCGCCAAACTGCCGGCGACCGCCAAAGAGTTCAAAGAGTCGGCTCCCGTGGTCCTGGCCGAGGAGGTCAAGCCCTATGCAAGCCCCGGCAATACGGCGGTCAGTACCGTGACGGTGGTGAAGGGCTCCCAGCCCACGGCTTTCACTTGGGGAGACGCCGTCGTTGGCAATTGGAGCGATGCCTCGAGGTGGTCGAATAACCTTGCCACTGGATCGTTCCCCGCAGGTGCCGGTCAGCCCAACAACATGCTGAGCTACAGCCAGCGCGGCTCCTGTGCCATTAAGATTGACCCGAACTCGGAATTCCTGCTCAACCAGTTCATTCTGGGCGAGGGCTGCGGAGGCATGACTCTGGGCGGCAACAGCCCCGCTGTGTCGCCGGCGGCAGCCGCCCGCTATGCGTATACCATGGCCGGCGATGATTGCAATCTGCACAACAACGAAGGCCTGCCCGCCTCACCCTTCCGCACCGATGACTGGTGAGCCAACAGATCAACAAACGAACGAATGAACAAGTATCAACAGGAGACTTCATTGAACCTCGCAATCGGAAATCATGAGGCTGTGAAAGCCGTTGCTTTCTTTCGTCGCCGTGCGCCCGAGACTCGCTCTGGCAGAGCGCGGAGATGCCCCGTTTGCTCATGCAAGCGACGTATTCTGCCAAAGGCGGTCGTTGCTGGCTGGGTGTTGGGAACGCTGTCGCTCCATGGCAAGCCTGTGGAACTGGCGGCTCAACCGCTCCTGCTCAAATCCGAGGATTTCAGGCATTACGTCGATGAGTTCAACCACCACGACGAGGAACTTTACAAGGGGAACTTCTCAAACGCGGCGGCCTGGGATTTCCTGAAGGACAACATTCCGTTGCTCGACTGTCCGGATGAGGATATTCAGACAACCTACTACTTCCGCTGGTGGACCTACCGGAAGCATATCAAGCGGACGCCTGCCGGCTTCATCGTTGACGAATTTCTGCCGAATGTCAGCTGGGCCGGAAAGTACAACTCGATCAGCTGTGCGGCAGGACACCACATTTACGAGGGGCGTTGGCTCCGCGACCCGACATATATCGACGACTATTCCCGCTTCTGGTTCCACGGCGGCGGCGAACCGCGACGCTACAGTTT
This sequence comes from Akkermansiaceae bacterium, assembly GCA_021733795.1. Taxonomy (GTDB): domain Bacteria; phylum Verrucomicrobiota; class Verrucomicrobiia; order Verrucomicrobiales; family Akkermansiaceae; genus Luteolibacter. Next base: position 24,400 of record JAIPKB010000038.1, read on the forward strand.
CTGGGTCGCTGATTCAATCTGGGCGCGTTACTGTGTCACAGGGGAAAAGAAACTGCCGCTCGATCTTCTGCCGGATCTTGTCCGGAATTACGAGGCATGGGAGAAGTCGAATCTTGATGCGAACGGACTCTTCTGGCAAATAGATGATCGCGATGGCGGCGAGATGTCCATTGGCGGCAGTGGCTACCGGACGACGATCAACAGTTATCAGTTCGGCGACGCGCTGGCAATTGCACGGATTGCAGAACTGGCAGGCAGGCCGGAGGTGGCTGGCAGCTATCGCGATAAGGCCGCGTCAATCAAAAAGCTCGTCCAGGAGAAATTGTGGGATGCCGACGCTGATTTCTTCAAGGTCTTACCACGCGGTGAAAACAACAAGCTTGCGGACGTGCGCGAGGAATACGGGTACACGCCGTGGTATTTCAACATGGCAGACCCTCAGTTCGCCGTCGCGTGGAACCAGGTGATGGATCCGCGGGGCTTCTATGCGCCGTTCGGGCTGACAACGGCGGAACAACGCCATCCCAAATTCATCATTTCATCCCAGGGGCATGAATGCCAGTGGAACGGGCCTTCCTGGCCGTATGCAACCGCGGTTACGCTTACCGCTCTGGCGAACCTGCTGAATGGTCCGGCGCAGGAAGTGGTCGGATCAAATGATTATTTTCAACTGCTCAGGATTTATACCAAGTCGCACCAGTTGAAGCTCGATGATGGCCGGGTTGTCCCGTGGATAGATGAGAATTTGAATCCGACGAATGGTGACTGGATTTCCAGGACGCGCCTGAAGACCTGGAAGAACGGAACATGGGATGCCGGAAAAGGTGGCAAGGAACGCGGCAAGGATTACAACCACTCGACGTTCTGCGATCTCGTAATCAGCGGTCTGATCGGGCTGCGCCCACGCGCCGACCAAACCGTCGAAGTTAACCCGCTCGTGCCTGCCGGATGGGATTACTTCTGCCTTGATCAGATCCCCTATCACGGGCAGACGCTCACGATTCTGTTCGACAAGACCGGGCGGCGTTACGGCAAGGGCAGGGGGCTTCGCGTCTTCGCCGGTGGCAAACAGATTGCCGCGTCGGAGAAACTCATGCATCTCACCGGACAATTGCCATCCCCCACTCCTCTCGAAACGTCGGGGGGGTGGCGGAAATACGAGGGCAATCCCGTGATCGGTGGTCAACACGGCACATGTTTTGATATTTCGGTGTTGCGCGAAAACGGCACCTACCGCATGTGGCTTTCTTGGCGTCCTAAAGCATCGGTAGCACTTGTTGAAAGCAAAGACGGTATTGATTGGAGCCAGCCGCCTCGGATTGTGCTTGGCCCGCACCCGGAAACTGGATGGGAAGACGATATCAATCGTCCCTATGTGCTCAAACGTTCTGGATCTCGGTTGGGGCAGGTCAGGGACGCCCATTGCTACGGTACCACGAAGTGCCTTTCCCCAACTAAGGATCGCGCCAGCCTCATCGGCGAGAGCGGATGCGCCAAAATACCCGAAACAGTAAAGAAATACCGCCTTATACCCAGGAATTCAGGAGTCAGGGCTTGGCCTGGACCCAGATCACCGACATGGAGAACGAGCGAAACGGCCTGATCTCCCACAGCAGGGACAAGTTTACCGAAGACGCGAAAGCTGTTACCGAGGAAGGCGGAGACCAACATCCTCACGGGTTGCCCAAAGGCCTCCGCTGATCGAACTCCTCTGCAAGAATGCGGCAACCAAGCCGGTAAAGTGAGCTGAAACCAGACCGCAGACTGCCCCAGGGCCGTTTAAAGGCCGTTTGTCACAAAGTTTACTAGCACTACCAAGAAAGAAAAATGATCGCGAACAGAACGATATCGGGCGGAATGGCTGCAGTGTTGATGTTTCCGCTGGGCACCCTGTCGATGGCGCAGGACAACCCGTCAGTCAACGGGCTGTTCAGCGATCATACGGTGCTGCAGCGCGGCATGCCGGTGCCGGTCTGGGGGGCTGCAAAGCCGGGCACCAAGGTCACGGTTCAATTCGGTCAGCAGGAAAAGACGACTAAAGCCGGCAAGGATGGCAGGTGGCTCGTCAGGCTGGATGCCATGAAGGCTTCCGCCGAACCGGCCCCACTCACTGTGAAATCCATAACCGGCGACAAGCCGGTGACCATCGCCGACGTCCTCGTGGGGGATGTCTATCTATGTTCCGGGCAGTCCAACATGGAAATGCAAATGAGACAGATCAAGGCCGAGGATGATGTGGCCAAGGCGGAATATCCCCTCATTCGTCATTGCAATCGCAGTAATGGCTGGACCGTCTGCTCACCCAAAACCGTCGGCGGATTCACCGCAACGGGATTTTACTTTGCTCGCCGGATCCATCGGGAAACACACGTTCCGATCGGCCTGCTGAACAACGCCGTTGGCGGCACCGCTATTGAACCATGGACGCCCCTCGAGGGGTTCAATGCGTCGCCGGTCTTGAAGAAGATCGAATTGGCAAAAATGGGCGAGTATCGTCAGCGTATGGCGGATACCCTGCCTGTGTTGGATGCCTGGCTCAAGACCGCGCGGGCGACGATTCCTGCAGGTAAGGAGTTTCCTACCCAACCACAGCTGCCGGTACCGCAGAGGGATGTAGGTTACGGCACTCTTTTCACGCTGCACACTCTTCCGCTCATTCCCTTCGCGATCAAAGGGATGATCTGGTATCAGGGCGAGGCCAATGGTCCTGAAAGCGGTATCTACGCAGACAAGATGAACGCCCTAATCTCGGGCCTGCGCATGGCGTGGAAGCAGGGCGACTTTCCGGTTTACTTCGTTCAATTACCGAATTTTTCCGGTCAACCAAATGACTTGGATCTCGGTGACGAAAATTTTTCGGGAACCCGCCTCGCCCAGTTTGAAGCCCTCAAGAGCATTCCCAACACAGGCATGGCGGTCACCATTGATACCAGCGACAATGGCGACCTGCATCCGAACAACAAGCGGGATGTGGGGGAGCGCCTGGCCCAATGGGCGCTTGTCAGGGATTACGGCAGGAACGATCTGATTTGCAGTGGCCCCCTCTACAAGGGGATGAAAATCGAGGGCCGCAAGATCCGCGTCATGTTTGACTATATCGGCAAGGGGCTGTTCGTCGGAAAAAAGAACGGCGAGGAGCCGGTGCAGGAGGTTCCTGCGGAGAAACTCGGGTGTTTCGCGCTCGCCATAACGGATCCTTCCAAACCCAAAGGATTGAAGTGGTCCTGGGCGGATGCTGTGATTGACGGTGATACCGTGGTGGTTTCAAGTCCTGACATTCAAACTCCGGTTGCGGTGCGCTACGCGTGCATCTGCAATCCAGCAGGCAACAAGCTCTACAACAAGGATGGCCTGCCTGCTTCACCGTTCGCGGCGGAGGTTTTGGGAAACTAGCTTGCTACGAACGCAGCTAACAGCAAGCAAACGATAAAACTCATTGAGAACAGCAACAGGCGATTAAAACGCGAGAGGAATCCACTTATGATATTTTCAGAATCCAGAATAGAAGCAGTTAAAGCCCAACGAGGGAGAATGCGCAATCCGATGACAAGTTGTATTGCAGGGTTAGTTGTAGCGGAAATGTTTCTCGGCGCACCTGCCGCATTTGGGCAGCATCCGGCGGCGAGCCACCCGCCGATGCTCGTCGCCAGCTATTCCAACAATGCCGCCTATCTCGTATCGCCGGACGACAAGGTGACCTGGGAATCGGACAAAATGCCCGGTGCCTGTCAGGATGCCTGGTTGCTTCCTAACAATCATGTCCTGCTCAGCGGCGGCAACCAGGTGCGGGAAATCACCGCCGACCAAAAGATCGTCTGGCAATACGAGGCTTCCAAGGAAACGCCGGTCGAGATCCACAATTGCCAACCCTTGCCAGGTGGCGGCACCTTGATCGGCGAGGGAGGCTCGTGTCGCTTGTTGGAACTGGACAACAAAGGCAGAATCGTCAAGGAAATCAAACTCTCCCTGGGCGGCAATGCCCACACCCACATGCGGCAGGTCCGCAAGACCGCAAAGGGAACCTATCTGGTCACCGCGGCGGGCGAAAACAATATCCACGAATACGACGCGCAGGGCAAGGAACTGCGCGTACTGTTGGGAAAGGACATCGAAGCGCAGGGCGTGAAGTGGCCGATCGTCCACAGCGCGGAACTCCTGCCTAACGGCAACCTCCTCATCGGTGGCGCGTATGGTGCGCCCGTCATCGAAGTCGATAAGACGGACCAGATCGTCTGGAAACTCACGGCCGATGACATCCCGGAAGTCGGCTTCGCATACTCGGCCGGTTGTCTGCGCCTGCCTAACGGAAATACCGTCGTCGCCGCCTACACCAGCAAATTCCCGATCTTCGAAGTAACGCCTGCAAAACAATTGGTTTGGAAATTCCAGAACCCGGCGGTCGGCCATCCCACGCATGTGAAAATCCTGGTGCCGGCGGATGTCGAGCGGTTCCTCAAAAGCAAAGAAAAGTGAGGATTCTTCAGGAGCCCCCTGTCTGCCCAAGGATAAAATCATGAAAAAAGTATGCCTTCTAATGTTAGGACTGGCTCTGACCGGCGGGGCGGCTGTCGCGGATGAATTGGAGAAGGGGTTTGCAACGCCGCCGGATGCGGCCAAGAACCAGGTCTGGTGGCACTGGCTCCAAGGCAATGTCACCCGCGAGGGGATCACGGCCGACCTTGAGGCGATGAAGAGCGTGGGCGTGGGCGGAGCGCAGATTTTCAACCTGTCGGAAGAACTGCCTGCCGGACCCGCTCCGTTCATGAGTCCGCAGTGGCTGGAGCTGGTCAAGTATGCGGCCGCCGAGGCGGAAAGGCTTGGCCTTGAACTGGGAATCCAGCAAGCCGGCGGCTGGTCGAACAGCGGCGGGCCGTGGATCAAGCCGGAACAGGCGATGCAGATGGTCACCATCAGCGAGACCCGCCAGCAAGGGCCCGTCCGCTTCGATGGCCCGCTCAAGCAGCCGGAGACCCGCAGTGGCAAAGGCTACGAGAACGGCTTCTACCGGGACATCGCCGTGCTGGCTTTCCCAACACCGCACGATGACAAGGCGTCTATCGAAAGATTCCGGCAAAAGGCACTTTTCGATTCCCAATATGGCCAGATGCCGCAACCCGCCGCACTGCCGACTGAGGCGGTGATCCCGCAGGGCGGCGTGATCAACCTGACGGAAAAACTGGCTGCCGACGGACGCCTCGTGTGGGATGTTCCAGCGGGCGACTGGACGATCCTGCGGATCGGCTACACGCTGACGGGCGCGGGCAACGTGCACTCGCCGGTGTCCGGGCAGGGCTTGGAATGCGACAAGTTGAGCGCCGAGGCGTTTGACGCGCACTGGGCAGGAGCCATCGAACCGATCCTGCAGAAGCTCGGCCCGCTCGTCGGTCGCGGTCTGCAAAACTGCCTTATCGACAGTTACGAGGTCGGTAGCCAGAATTGGACGCCGAGGATGCGCGAGGAATTCCGCCGCCGCTGCGGCTATGACCTGCTGCCATTCCTGCCCGCGCTGACCGGTCGCGTTGTCGTTGACAGCGAGACCAGCGAGCGGTTCCTGTGGGATTTCCGCCGCGTCCAGGGCGATCTCTTTGCGGAGAACTATTATATGCATTTCTCCGAGTTATGCCGCAAGAACGGGTTGAAGTCCGCGATGGAGCCTTATGACGGCCCGTTTGAATGCCTGCAGGTCGGCGCCAAATCCGACGTGCTGATGGGCGAGTTCTGGGTCAAGAATGGCCGCGAGGAACCGGGGTCCGTGAAGCTGGCCGCCTCGTCGGCCCATACGCATGGCATCGGCATCGTCGGGGTGGAAGCGTTCACCGCGATGCCTGAGGACGGCAAATGGAAGAACCATCCCGCCCAGCTCAAGCGGCTCGGCGACCTGGTCTGGAGCGCGGGCGTCAACCGTCTAACGATCCACCGCTACGCGCACCAGCCGTGGCTCGACAAGTTTCCCGGCATGACCATGGGCTACTGGGGCATGCATTTTGAACGGACCGTCACCTGGTGGGAACAAAGCCGCGCGTGGTTGAGCTACTGCGCCCGTTCGCAATACCTGCTCCAGCAAGGAAAGTTTGCGGCCGATGTCCTCGTTTTCGCCGGCGAGGCGTCGCCTAACGGAATGGTGCACCGGGAGGACCTCAAGTCCGCGGGTTATGACTACGATGTGTGCAGCTCGGATCTCATTGCGTCGCTCGGGGTGAAGGACGGGTGCGTGACGACACCGGTCGGCCCGTCCAAGAGCGGCCCGGCGATGAGTTATAGATTGTTAGTGATGCCTGAAACGACTTGGATGAGTCCGAAGGTTGCGCGCAAGATCCGCGAACTGGTCAAGGGTGGCGCCACGGTGCTCGGCCCGAAACCGGAGCGATCCCCGAGCCTCCAGGATTTCCCGGCGTGTGACGTTGAGGTCAGGAAGATCGCCGATGAAGTGTGGGGCATGGAAGGACTGGCGGCGGCAGGCGAGCGCGCGTTCGGAGCAGGCCGGGTGATGTGGAACCATGATGCGAGGACCATTCTGGCGGCCATGGTGAAGCCGGATTTCCAGGCCGTCGATGGCGCGGGGATCAAACATATCCACCGCTCTTTGCCGGAGGCGGATATCTATTTCGTCTCCAATCAGGAGCCGAAGGGTAGGTCCGTCGAGTGCCTCTTCCGCGCCGTCGGTCGGCAACCTGAACTATGGCATGCGGACACCGGCGTGATCGAGCCGGCGTCGCTGTGGTGCGTGAAAGACGGCCGCACGGCCGTGACGCTCAATCTCGATGCGGAAGAATCGGTGTTTCTGGTCTTCCGCCGTCCGGCCATCGCGCCGGCCGATCCGGTGGTGGCGATCGAGAACACGACCGTGCCGGCAAACCGTCCGGTTCCCAAACTCGTGATTAACAAGGCGATCTATGGCGCTCTGACTTTCGAGGGCACCAAGATGGTGGATGTTTCCGACAAAGTCCGGAAAGAGGTCAAGGATGGGCGGCTGATCATTCATCTAGCGAATCTGGGTGCCGGTGATCCTGCCTGGGGTTCCCCGAAGGAGATACGCATTGCCTACGATCTGGACGGCAAAGAGCAAATGAAGGTTGGCGGCGAAGGCGGCACGGCCGAGCTTCCGCAGGCGACTACCGGGGCGGCCCCGGTCAAATTCCTGCGGGCCATTTACGGGAAATTCGATGAAAAACAGATGGGCGTGCCCCATGCCTATGCGGTGGACGTCACCGCCAAGCTCGTCGCGCAACTGAAGGACGGGATGCTGAAGGTGACTCCCTCCAAAGTGTTAGGCGAAGGCGACCCCGGGGTGATCCTGCCCAAGCAGCTCCGCGTGTGGTGCACCGTGGACGGAATCCCTAGGAGTATCACAGTGCGCGAGGATGCCGAGCTGTGCCTGCCTCGGGATGTGACCTGGGAAATCCCTGCCCCCACGCCACGCCTGGTCACAGGAAAGGGTGCGCCGCGCCTGTTAGCCTGGGAAAACGGCGCCTATTTGCTGAAGACGGCCTCCGGCACACCAAAAACGGTCACGGTGCCGGCGGTGCCTGCTGTCATCGACTTGGCAGGGCCGTGGCAATTGGAATTCAAATCGCCCGTGGGAGCGCCGCCCAAGACCACTTTTGATCGATTGATCTCGTGGCCGGACCACACGGACGCCGCGATCAAGTATTTTTCCGGCACCGCCACCTATCGGAAAGTCTTCGATCTTCCCAAATCGACAAGCGACAGTCATCAATCGTCAATTCTGCTAGATCTCGGCCGCGTCGAGGTGATTGCCGAGGTGAAGCTCAACGGCAAGGATCTGGGCATCTTGTGGAAACCGCCGTTCCGCGTGGATATTTCCGAGGCGGTGCGTCCCGGCGCGAACCAACTCGAGGTGCGTGTGACGAACCTGTGGCCGAACCGGCTGATAGGCGATGAGCAGTTTCAGGATGACTGCGATTTTGACTGGCTCATCAAGAGTTGGCCCGACTGGCTGGTCAAGGGCACGCCCCGCCCGTCAAAGGATCGCGTGACCTTCACCACGCTGAAGGGCTACCAAAAGGACAGCTCGCTGCTGCCATCCGGCCTGCTCGGGCCGGTGACGATCAGGACAGGCGCCTGGGTTGAGGTGAAATGACTACTATGAAAAAGATCAACACAATGAATGAAATATACACACTGAAAAGAATGAAAACCATGAAAAGAATATGCATGCTAATGTTAGGATTGTTGACGGTGTCGTCCGATGCGCTTGCCGCAGAGACTGATGTGACAGCCAAGGTGAGGGAGGCGGTGAAGGATCATGTGCTTTCGATTGCCGTAAATAACAGCACTTTCGTCAGTGGCGAACAGATACCGGGTGTCAAGGAGCTCGTGGTCGAGTTCAAACTTGGCAAGGAGCTCGGCAGGAAGGCCGTGCGCGAGGGGGGAGGTCTTGAGATCAAGGGCTCTGCGGACAAGCCGCTGACAATCATCAAGGCGACCTATAGGGCTGAAGGTATGAATGACTATGGGCTGAAGGATTATGTCTATACGTCAAAGGATTTGCCGCATTCGGAAGCGAAGCCATGGAAGCTTGTCTGCCAGTTGCCGTACAACGCCCAATACACCATGTGGATACGGGTCAAGGCCGACGCGGCCGGCAAGGTGATCGAATTTGATTCGTCCAACCCGTTGATGCGTTGCACGACCCCTGTCCAGAAGATTACGACCGTCGCAGGGGAACAAGTCTATGAAATGCCGGAATGGACCGCCGGTGAGGGTGCCATCTATACCATCCCTGCCGGCGTGACGGTCCTTGCCGTGAAATTCCGCGAGACAGGATATGACACCCAGTTCGCAGGCTCGTTTTCATGCAATGACGCTGACTATAACACCCTCTGGAAAAAGGCGACCAGGACCTTGTATCTCTGCCTGCGAAACAATTGTTTTATGGGTTGCCCTGACCGGGAGCGGGGTGAATGGCAGGGAGATGCGGTCCTGGAAATGGAGGAGTGTTTTTACGCCTTGGATCTGTCATCGCACAAACTGGCAAAGAATTTCATGCTGACACAACAGATCGGCCAGCTTGCCGGGC
>JAIPKB010000039.1 GCA_021733795.1 Akkermansiaceae bacterium
TGTTTTTGGCCTTGGGGCCTAGTTTTTTGGCCTCGGGTTTGACCGAGTGGAGTTCGAGGTGGGAAAGGATGTGGCGGGCGCGCTCGACGACGGGTTTGGGGAGGCCGGCGAGGCGGGCGACCTGGATGCCGTAGGATTTGTCGGCCGGGCCGGGGAGGATTTTGTGGAGGAAGATGATGTCCTCGTTCCACTCGCGGACGGCGACGTTGTAGTTGGCGACGGCGGGTTTGGTGTTGGAAAGGTCGGTCAGCTCGTGGTAATGGGTGGCGAAAAGGGTGCGGCAGCGGATCGCATCGTGGAGGTGCTCGGCGACGGCCCAGGCGATGGAGAGGCCGTCGAAGGTGGCGGTGCCGCGGCCGATTTCGTCGAGGATGACCAGCGAGCGGTCGGTGGCGTGATTGAGGATGAGGGCGGTCTCGCTCATTTCCACCATGAAGGTGGACTGGCCGCGGGAGAGATCGTCGGAGGCGCCGACGCGGCAGAAGATCCGATCTACGATGCCTATCGTAGCTTCATCGGCCGGGACCCAGGCTCCGATTTGGGCGATGAGGGCGATGAGGGCGATTTGGCGGATGTAGGTGGACTTGCCGGCCATGTTGGGGCCGGTGAGGATCTGAACGCGGGCGGTGGCGGGGTCGAGGTCGGTGTCGTTGGGGACGAACTTGGTTTCGGTGAGGGTTTGTTCGAGGACCGGGTGGCGGCCGTTGGTGACTTGGAAGACCGTGTCTGTTGTTAGGACAGGCCGGCAATGGCGGTGGAGTTGGGCGACCTCGGCGAGGGCGGAGAGGACGTCGGTTTCGGCGACGGCGGCGGCGGTTTGCTGGAGGGCGGGCAGGTGGGTGAGGACCCGGGTGCGGAGTTGGGCGAAGAGTTCCGCCTCGAGTTGTTTCGAGCGTTCCTCGGCGCCGAGGACCTTGGCGAGGTGGGAGGTGGTGACTTCAATGAAGTAACCGAAGACATTGTTGAATTTGATCTTGAGGGAATCGATGCCGGTACGTTTGCGTTCGTCCTCCTGGAGGCGGGCGATCCAATCCTTGCCGCCGCGGGCCGCGTTGCGGAGTTCATCGAGTTCCGGGGACCAGCCGTCGCGGATGATGCCGCCGTCGCGGAGGTGGGAGGGTGGTTCGTCGGCGAGGGCGGCGGCGAGCAGGGTGGTTAGCTCGGTGAAATCGTGGAAGCCTGTGATCAGTGGGCAGTGATCAGTGATCAGTGAGGAAGGTAGCGAAGACAGATCCTCCTTGAGGGTGGGGATGTGGGAGAGGGAGACGGCGAGGGACTGGAGGTCGCGGGCGTTGCCGGAGCCTTGGGAAAGGCGGGAGGTGGTGCGCTCGATGTCGCGGATGCCCTTGAGTGACTCCCGGCATTTCGAGAGCAGGAAGGGTTCGCCGAGAAACGCCGCGATGAAATCCTGGCGGGCGGTGAGGGCCGCGAGGTCGGTGAGCGGGTGGAGGATCCAATCGCGCAACAGGCGGGCCCCCATCGGGGTGGCGGTGCGGTCGAGCACGCCTAACAAGGTGTGGGCTTTCCCGGCACGGGACTCGACGAGGTCGAGGTTGCGCTGGGAGGCGGCATCGATGAGGACGTAGTCGGTGGAGGAGCGGACGCGGGGCGGGTGGAGGTGGTCGCAGGGGCGGCGGAGCTGGTGGATCAGGTAGTGGAGGACCGCCCCGGCGGCGGAACTGGCGGCAAGCAGGCCGCTGCAACCGAAGCCATCGAGGGTGTGGACGTTGAAGTGATCGCGGAGGAGCTGGGTGGCGTGTTCCGGGAGAAAGGCGTAGCCTTCGTATGGGAGGCTGTGAAGGAGCTGGCCGAGTTCGGCGGTCTGGTGGTCCGGAATGATCACCTCGGACGGGCAGAGGCGGGCGAGTTCGTCGGTGAGCTGGGCAAGATCGGCAAACTCGGCGAGGGTGAATTCGCCGGTGGTGTGGTCGGCGCAGGCGAGGCCGAGGGTCTTGCCCTGGCGGCAGATGGCGGCGAGGTAGTTCGGGCGTTGGTCGTCGAGCAGGGTGAGGTCGTCGATCGAGCCGGCGGTGAGGATGCGGGCGATTTCGCGGTCCACGAGCTTGCCGGGTTTGGGGTCGGAGGTTTGTTCGGCGATGGCGACGCGTTTCCCGGCCTTGAGGAGTTTGGCGAGGTAGCCCTGGGCGGCGTGGTAGGGGACGCCGCACATCGGGTAGCCATTGCGGCGGGTGAGGGCCACGTTGAGGATGGGTGAGGCGGTCTTGGCATCCTCGAAGAACATTTCATAGAAATCCCCGAGGCGGAAGAGCAGCAGCACATCCGCGGGCAGGGATTTCCGCATGGCCTGGTATTGGGCCATCATCGGGGTGAGTGCGGGCGCGGACATGGACGGGAGGATTGAGGGAAAGCGGCCGGATGGGAATCACGAAATGCAGCCAAGGAAGAAAGCACTGATTTGCAAAGCAGAAAGGCTGTTTCCAGAATCGGAGGACGAGGGAATTGCGGAGTAGTGAACCGCTGAAACGCTGAGGACCGCTGATTTCGCTGGAATCAAATACCTTGGGGGATGAAATTTGGATTGGCCATGGGGGCGGATCGGGGTTCATATCGTGCCCGTGACCACCATTCCATTCACTGACCGAATCATTGCCCCGTCGTTGCTTGCCGCGGATTTCTCGCGCATTGCCGATGAAGTGGGGCGCGCCCGGCAGGCCGGGGCCGACTGGCTGCACCTTGATGTGATGGACGGCGACTTTGTGGACAACATCTCGTTTGGCCCGGCGATCGTCCAGGCCGTTCATGACTGCGGCCCGATGTTTCTGGATGTGCATTTGATGATCCGCCGCCCGGACCATTACCTGTCACGATTCATCGCCGCCGGGTCCGACCTGGTTTCGGTCCATGTGGAGGCCGCTCACGACGTGGCGGAAACCCTACGGCGGATCCGCGAGGCGGGTTGCCTGGCCGGGCTGGCGCTCAACCCCGCCACCCCGCTGGACGAATGCCTGCCCTATCTCGGGCAGATCGACCTGCTGCTGTGTATGACCGTCGTCCCGGGGTTCGGCGGCCAGCCGTTCATGCCGGAGGTACTGGCGAAGATCGAGGCCGCCGCGCGCCTCCGCAGCGAGCGGGGACTGGCGTTTCACATTGAAGTCGATGGCGGGATCGACGCCGTCACCGCCGCCCGCTGTGCCGCCGCCGGGGCCAACGTGATGGTTGCCGGTTCCTCCACGTTCCGCGCCGCCGACATGGCCGGGGCCATCGCCAATATTCGCCGGGCCTGAACCGATTTCACCGACAACCCACGGCTTCTGCCGCTTTTCCTATGCACCCGTTGATTGCACCATGAAACCTACTCTTCTCATCGCTTTGGTCGCCGCGCTGGCCGGTTTTCTCGGCGGTTGGCTGGCCAAACCGGCCCCCGCGCCCGCGCCCGCACCGGTCACCACCACCGCCGACCCGCAACCACCCCCGCTGTCGGTGCCCCGCCCCGGCGCTCAGCCACCGCCACCCCGCCCGGCCCCGACGCCGCTGGATCGCCTGCGTCCAGGGCCCGGTTCCGAGGTTCCTGCGCTGGCGGCCGGAGCGGTGGATGCCGCCAAACTTCAACGGCTCGTCGAGGTCTTGAAACTGGATGAAGAGGCCCGGGCCGAACTCGAGAAAATCGTGGCCGAAAGCCGCGATTCCCTCGCCGCCACCGATCCCACCAAGCCGCTCAGTGCCAAAGACACCCTCGCTCAGGCGGCGGCCACCGGTGCCCGCCTCGAGCAGGCGCTCAAGGCTTTCTTCTCCCCGGAGCAGGCGGCCGCCTTTGCCGGGCTTCGCCAGCGCGAGCGCGACAACCGGATTGAGGCCAAGGCCCAGCGGGAACTCGGCCGCCTCAGCCAAATCACCGACCTCAGCCCGGCCCAGCGGGAACTGATCCTCGTCAAGCTCCGCGCAACCAACGCCGCCGAACTCGATTTACTGCCTGGCGGAATTGCGCTGATGATCGCACCTTCGGTCCTGCCGCTGGGTCCGCTGGCGATGCAAGAGCAAGCCCTCCTCACCCTTGCCCGCATTGCCGAGGCAGACACCCCGGACACCCACCCGGCACCCCAGGTCCGGTTGCTCGACCACCAAAGCCAGCAACTCGACGAGCAGCTAGGCTACCTCCAATCCATCCTCACCCCGGCGCAACTGGCGCAGTATCAGGTGGCCGCCGCCGCCCAACGTTCAATTCGGCAACGCCTCCGCCCACGGTAGTCGCACCCGCGCTCCATTCTCACACCCGTGCGTTGAGCCATTGGCCGCGATAGTGCAGCCTGGTGAAAATCAGTGCCTGGGTCAGTTGATCCACCGAGAGCAGGATCCACACGGCGGTGAGGGTGACCCATTCCTGCTGTGAAAGCACCCACAGCGCCCCCACCCGGAAAAACAACAGGCTGCCAAACGACCACCGCATCACCGTGCCGGTGGCCCCGGCCCCACGCATTGAGGTCTTGAGCACGATGCAAGTGGCGAAAAACGGCTGGGCCACGGCACAGACCACCAGCAACGGTGCCGCAAGCTGCAGGTGGATGCCGCTCGCCGGAGCCATCCAACCGATGAGCTGGTAGCGCGCCAGCACGAAAAACACCCCCATCAGTCCCATCAGCCCGGCGGCCAGTGCCCAGCACACCCGCACCGCCCGCACCGCCAGCGGTTTTGAACCGGCTCCCAAATACTGCCCGGCCAGGGTCGCCGCCGCGGTGGCGATCGCAAACCCCGGCAGAAAACTCATCGACTCCACCCGGATGGCAATGATGTGTGCGCCCAGCGCTCCTTCATCGCGCAACCCGGCGATCACCCGGATCCCGTAGGCGTGGATCGACCACATCCCGGCGATTTCCATGGCCTGCGGTGCGCCCACCCGCAGGATCCGCACCATCGTTTCCCAATGCGGCCGCAGGCTCGCCCGCGCCCAGTGCAACCCCGCCTCGCCGCCGCGGCCCAGCAGCAGCACGGTGGTCAACAGGCCCGCCACCCAGCCACCCACCGTGCCCGCGCCGAGTCCCGCCACCCCGTGGCCACCCCACGGGGCCGGCGCGAAAACAAAGGTCCAACTCAGGATCATGTTCACCACATTGACCACCACCATCGCTAGGAACGGCGTCCGGGTGTCGCCGGACCCGCGCAGGGCCGCATTGACCGCGAACATCGCCCCGCTGAACGGCCCGGAATACGCCAGCACCCGCAGGTAAATCTCCGCCTGCCCGCTGGCGGCCGGGCTCAGGCCGATCCACCGGATCAGCAACGGCGCCCCTGTTTGCAGCAGCACGAACGAGCCCATCCCTGCCGCGATCCCCAGCCACAGGGCCTGGCCCAGGCCCCGGTTGGCCAGGGCATGGTTGCGGGCCCCGGTGGCCCGGGAAACCAGGGCCATCGCCCCGGTCGCCACCGCTCCCTGCAGGATGTTGAAAAACCAGCCCACATAGCCGCCCAGGCCCATCGCATCCAACACCGCCACCCGCTCCGCCCCGCCAGCCATCCGCCCGGCAATCAGCAAATCCGTGAGCCCCACGAAAAACGCCAGCACCTGCTCCAGCAGCGGCCAGGCCGCCAGCACCGCCACCTGCCCCAACAACGACAGCCCCGCCAGGCGGCCGCCCAGGCTCACGCCTGCCGCCGCCGGGTTGCCGCGGTTCATCTCATCCGGTTGTTCCATCTTGCCGCCCCGCTGTAACCCCATTTTCCCGGGGATGCGATTCAAACTTTATTCCCCGGTTGACACTCCCGCCGGCACCCGCCAACCTCCCCCCATGCAGGCGATGCAGTTTGACCAATCCGTGGGGGCGATCCTGAAACGCGACAAGCGTTTCGATCCCCACGCCTATTTTTTCCTCAAGGAGGCGCTCGACTTCACCCTCAAGCGTGTGGCCGAGGCATCCGGTGGCCAGCCCCGCCACGTTTCCGGACCCGAGTTGCTCGCCGGCTTCCGCGATTATGCCCTCGAGCAGTTCGGCCCCATGGCCGTCACGCTCATGACCGAATGGGGTGTCCGCAAATGCTCCGACGTGGGCGACATGGTCTTCAACCTCATCGACGAACAGGTCTTCGGCAGGCAGGAATCCGACTGCAAGGAGGATTTCATCGGCCCCTTTGACCTCGAGGATGCCTTGCGCCTGCCATTTACTCCAGGAAAACGCCGGCTGGCCTTGCCGCCGGCCCACGCTCCGGCACCGCGCCCGGCCACCCCCACCCCGCAGTAGGCCTGAATGCTTGAACTTCAATCCGACTCAAATAATTTCTTGACATTGCCTTGTTCTCATGAACAATTCCTCCCATGCGCAAGTTTCTCCTTTTATTCGCCGCCATGCTTGCTCCGCTGGCGACTTCAATCCCGGTGGTGAGGCATCTTCGGCGGCACCCGTGGCTTCGCCCGTCCCGTCCCCGCCCCCGGTCCGAACAGCTCGAATTCCACTGGTCGTCAAAATTTTGAAAAATTTGTGAATTTGCGCGTGCCCTTCGTCCTGACTCGACTATAATCGTCCGCAAATCCGCCGCATGCAACCTCTTCATCGCCTGACTTCCATCAGTGGACGCGCTGCCCTCCTGGCTGCCGCGTGCCTGATTGCTCCGCTTAGCGCAAAGCCTTCATCCAGCGCGACCAGCGCCGCCCAGCGGGAGCAAGACCAACGGCACATTGACATCGAGGAAGCCAGGGAGCTAATCACCCAAGGCGACCTTGCCTATGAAGCCAACCGCTTTGGCGACGCCGTGACGGCGTTCTCCGGGGCCCGCAGCCTGATCCCCGATGCTCCGGTGTCCCGCGAGTTGCGGGCGGCGTCAACCGAACGACTGGTGCTCGCCTCCATCGCCCACGCCCGCGCCCTTTCCCGCAAGGGCGATGTCGCCGCCGCCATCGCTGCGGTGGATGCCGTGCTGGTACCCGGAGTGGCTCCCCAGGACCCCGCCGCCCGCGCCCTGCGCGCTGAATTGGACGACCCGATCCGCACCAACCCGGCCCTCACCAAAGAGTACGCCGCCGCCGCCGATGAAGTCCGCCGCCAGCTTTACACTGCCGAGGGTGCCTACAACCTCGGGAAATTCGATCAGGCAGCCACCCTTTATCAAAGCGTGCTGCGCATCGATCCCACCAATTCCGCCGCCCGCCGCGGTCTTGAGCAGGTCGCCAAGGCCAAGTCCGACTACGCCAAGTCCGCCATTGACCAGACCCGGGCCGAGATGCTCAACCAGGTGACCGCCGGGTGGGAGATCCCGGTGGCCCCACTCCTGCTCGACGTGGACCCGATCGACCCCGGTGCTCCCGCAGGTGCCTCCGGCGTGATTCCGGTGGCCAACAAGCTCGACCGGATCATCATCCCCAGCATCATCCTGGATGACGCCACCCTGGAGGACGCCATCGAGCTGCTGCGGATGCGCTCCACCGAGTTCGACCTCCTGGAACCCGATCCGGCCCGCCGTGGCATCAACTTCGACTTGCAGCTCGGCGGCCCCGATTCTCCGCTCGGCAACACCATCCGTGCCACCCGCTTGAACCTACGGCTCAATGGGGCTCCCCTGTCCCAGGCGCTGCGCTACATCACCGAGCAAACCAAGACGATCTACACCACGGACAACTACGCGGTCATCATCCGCCCGCACGGCTCCGAATCCAAGGAGATGGTCACCCGCTCCTTCCGGGTGCCGCCGAATTTCCTCAGCACCCTGAGCGACGGCGACGGCGACGCCGCTCCTAGCGATCCGTTCGCGGGGAAGGCCTCGAAAGGCCTGCTCACCGAGCGCCTCGGAGCCCGCGAGGTGCTGGCTAAAAATGGTGTCCGGTTCCCGGATGGTGCCGCGGCCTCCCTGAGTGGTGGTTCGCTCGTCGTCACCAACACCCCGGCCAATCTCGACCACATCTCGGAAATCGTCAACTCGGTCGCCAAGACCGAACCGGTCATGGTCGTGGTCACCGTCCAGATGATCAAATGCCAGGAAGACCGGCTCAAGGAGCTCGGCTTCGACTGGTTGCTCGGCAATGTCGGGTTCGGCGGCACCAGTTGGATCCCGGGTGCTGAAAACCTCAACTTCGGCGGCGGCACCACCGGCAACGGCGGCACCCTTGGTGACATCGTGCTGCCTCCGGGGCAGATCACCAGCAACCCCGTCACCGCCGGCAACCGCAGCGGCGGCGAAGCGGCCTATGCCGACTCCATCGATGCCGCCATCGCCGCCAGCAGCGGATCCTCCAGATCACTGCCGGGGCCATCCCGCGCACCGGGTGTTTTCCAGCTCTCCCGGACGCTTGATAACAGCTCGGTGGAGATGATGATGCGCGGTTTGAACCAGAAAAAGGGGGTGGATATCATGACCGCCGCCACCGCCGTGACCCACAGCGGCCAGCAGTCCTCCGTGCGCTCGGTCAAGGAAATGTTCTATCCCCAGAGCTACGAACCCCCGGAACTCCCCAATTCCGTCGGCGGCGACCCCAACAACAACAACAATAATTTCAACAATAATGACAACGTCGGCCGCGCCCCCTTCGCGGTGACCCCTTCCCACCCCACTGATTTCACCATGCGGGAAATCGGGATCATCCTGGAAGTCACCCCCACCGCCGGCCCGGACAAGCGCTTCGTCGAGGTGACGCTGGCTCCCCAGGTGGTGGATTTCGACGGCTTCATCAATTGGGGCAGCCCGATCAGCGAACCCTCCACCCCGCCCGCCTTCGGGCTGATCAATCCGCTGGCCGCACGGTCCGTGGAAATCACCCCAAACCGCATCCTTGAGCCGGTCTTCAGCGTCAACCGGATGAACACCAGTGTGACCGTGCTCGATGGCCAGACCATCGTGCTCGGCGGCCTGATGCAGGATCGCATGGTCACGGTCGAGGACAAGACTCCGATCTTCGGCAGCATCCCGCTGGTGGGACGGCTGTTCCAGTCCGATGCCACCCAACCGATCACCACTGCGGTCATTTTCCTCGTCCACGTGCGGCTCGTTGATCCCACCGGACAGCCCTACAACCAACCTTGAAACCCGGCCGCAGGTTGCGTTTTTCTCCCACAACCCCCTTGCCAGACCACCCCATGCCACCCTCCACCAGCGATCCGGAAAAGTATTCACTTGATGAAATGATGGAGCGCCTGAAGGGCAAAGCCTCCGAGGACCCGGCCAACGGCGAGCTGGTCACCCGTGGGGATGGATCCCAAGCCGTCCGGGTCCGCAAGCGCAAACGCCGGACCGATCAACCGAAACGCGAGGAGGCCAAGCGACACCGCCGGATGCGCGCCGTTCAGGTCGGCACTTTGCTGGTCGGCCTGATTGTGCTCACCCTGGTCATCGGCGGACTCTTCCTCTACACCAATACCGCGCCCTTCCGCAAGGGACTCTCCGATGCCGTCTCCCAAACCCTCGGGGCCGACGTCGATTTCAAGATGTTCCGCGTCACGCCGGTGAGTGCCAACGCCGAATTGGTAAGCCTCACCTGGAAGGACGGAGGCTTCCTCAAGCAGGTCAAGCTCCGCCACCTGAGCGCGAAAATCTCGCCGCGCACGATCTTCGGGCAGTCGCTTACCGGCGATGAAATCCTCGCCCGGGAAGGTGAGATCCTCCTCCAGCCGCCGGGGGCCGGGCGCCCCTCCTCCGCCACCGCCGGCATCCCCGTCAATTTCGGCCGGACCGCCGTTACCAAGCTGGATGTCGTCTTCGGCGAACCCACGGCCGCCGCCTTCAAGCTCACCGGCACCGAAGGTTCCTTGAACATCGTTCCAAACAAATCGTGGCTGACCCTCAACCTCCACCGCGGCAGCCTCGCGATCTACGGCTGGCCCGCCCTGAAAGTCGACCGGGCACTCGTTGACATCCGCACCACCGAGGCGGAAGTCCTCACCCTCAGGATCACGGATTCGCTCGCCAACCAGGGGCAGATGCAGGTCTCCGGCACGATCAACACCCAGTCACCCGACGATCTCTCCACCCTCAACGTCAAGCTCACCACCTTCAACCTCGCCGACCTGCTCGGCCCGGAAATCGGCAAGCTCCTCAATCTCCGGCTCGATTCCCGCGAGGCGGCCAATTCCAACTACCTGGCCTTCACCTCCGGGGCCCCTGGCGACGCCGAACTGGTGGTCTCGTTCACCAACTCCCTCGCCGCCGAGAGCAGCCTCACCGGACTGCATTTCCTCGCGTTTATCGCCCGCACCGTGGGCGACGACCCCTACTACGAAAAGCCCGAGTTTGACGATCTCACCGGCAACCTCCGCCGCAAGGGTGGGCGGATTGACCTTACGGACCTGCACCTCGAACGCAAATCCCAACTTTGTATCAAGGGCAACCTGAGTGTCGCCGCCGACAAGTCGCTCTCCGGCACCCTGCAGGTTGGCCTGCCGGCGTCGGTCATCAGCCTTGCCAGGGACACCAAGAACCCCGAGCTCGAATCCAAGCTCGAATCCATGTTCGGCTCCGTCAGCAATGGCTTCCGCTGGGTAACCATCGAACTCGGCGGCTCGCTTGCCATCCCGACCGACGATTTTGCGAGAATCTACAATGCGACCACCGCTGCGCCCATTGCTCCCATCACTCAAAACGCCGATCCCGCCGCTGATCCCGCCGCCGATCCCGCCGCCGATCCCGCCGATCCCGCCGATCCCGCCGATCCCGCCGCCGATCCCGCCGATCCCGCCGATCCCGCCGATCCCGCCGATCCCGCCGATCCCGCCGATCCCGCCGCCCCCGCCGCCGATCCCGTAAACCCTGCGGATCCAGGAGCTGCGTTTGAGGATTTGACGTCCCCACCCGGGAATCGTTGAATTTCTGCCGATCCGTCATTTTTGAGTGGCGGCGGACGGTTTCCCGTCCTAAATTGGTTTGCCGCAGCACGGGCTGTGAGCAGGCTTTCATCCAACAACCAACTAACACCATGCAAACTGCAAACGTCAACCTGCCGATCACCATCACCGTTCGCCATGAACAAGTGACGGACTCCCTGCGCGACTACGCAACCAAGAAAATCGAAGGGCTTCATCTCGATTACCCGCGAATCATTGAAGCCAAGGCGATCCTCGACGTTCAGAAGAACCGCCACATTGCCGAAATCATTCTCTTTTGTGCCAATCACATCACCATCGAAGCCCACACCGAAGGCGGGGACATGTATGCCTCCATTGATGAGACGATCGACAAGATCGCGCGGCGCATGCGCAAGCACAAGACGCGGTTGATGAAAAAGAACCGGCCCCACCGCAACGAGTCGATCCGCCACGTTGAGGAACGCTATTTCAACGAATCCGTGCTCGATCACCCGGCGGATTCCGACACCGATCCGGAGCCCTACGTCATTCACCCGGAAAACATCAGCATCCGCACCATGTTCAAGGAGGATGCCATCATGCAACTCGAGCTTTCCGATCGTCCGTTCGTGATTTACCGCAGCGCCCGCCGCGGTACCCTAACCATCGTTTACCACCGCAAGGACGGCGAATACGCCGCATTCGACATCGCGGATTAGGGGAGCCGCACCACCCGGCCGGCCAGTTCGGCGTAGGCGGCGTGCATCGGCGTGGGGTCCGCCAGGCACAATTCCACCTGCTCCCGGGTCATCAGCATCAACGCGGTGGACCAAACGTCGGCCATGACCGCCGAGGCGGCGGTCACCCAGACCCGGTCGCTCAGATAGCGGGTGGTACCATCGTCGTCGCCCGGGTGAACGACGTGCCGCCCCTGGAGTTCGGTACCGGACGCGCTGAGCGCTTGATTTTGCAAATGGAGGATCACCGGTTCGCCCTCGGCGGCGGCCAGCCTAACCGGCCAGGCATCGGAGCCGTAGGCCAGCAGCGTGCTATCACCCGCGCCCAACAAGGCACCCGGCACCTCCCATTCCGTGAGCAGTTCCAAGATCCGGTCGAGTGCGTAGCCTTTGCCGACCCCCCCCAGATCGAGTTCGCGGCCCGGGGTTTCACAAGTGATGGCGGGGCGGTCTGGATGAAGGATCAACCGGCCCTCCTCAGTCCCCGGGGAGCAGGTTCCGCCACCCTTGAGCCGGGCGATGCTGCGCCCCAGCGTCACGTCGAACAGCCCGCCGGTTTCCGCGCGCGCGCGCATCGCGAGCAGCAGGCAGCGGTGGGTATCCTCCCCGAGGTAGAGGGTTTCCCCGGCCCGCAGGTGGTTGATGCGGGAAATTTCGCTGGATTCGATGAACCGGCTGAAGCGTCCCTCCAGCTCGTCCAACAGGCAGCAGCACGCGCGGAGGATGCCATCGTATTGCGGCGGCTCATCCGTCACCCGGAAGGTGAAGGTGGTGTTCATCGCGTCGTGGGAGAAACAACGGGAGACCGGCAACTGGAGCGGTGGATTCATCGGGGGCGGTCGGTGTTTTGCCAGGCTTCCCAGAGGTCGTTGCGGAGGTAGAGGGTCACGGACACGTTGGCGCGCAGGCCGCGGGGCAGCGGGGTGTGGGTGGCGCTCAGCTCGGCGGTGACCGCCGCCGCGACGTCGGGCACCGCGAACACCACCGGCATTTTTGCCAAATCGGGCGGCGGCTGCGGCCAGTAGCCGATGGTTTTGAACGACCGCAGATACCATGGCAGCGGCCAATAACCGGTCCCGATCACCGCGATCGGCTCGACGCGGCCCCCCGGCGCGACCGCCGCCACCTGATGCAACCAATCTTCGACCGATTCGATGTTGCGGCGGGTAGGCACGTAGGCAAAGGGATTGCGTTCGTCCGAGGCCAGCCGGCCGATGGCAAACCGGGTCTGCCGGGTCTGGGAAAACAAGGTGAATGTCACCACCAGCACTGCCAATCCCACCACCGGCCCACGCCTGCCGAGCGCGCCCGGATTGACCACGCTGAAACCCGCCAACAGGCAGACGTGCACCCACGGCAGCACCATCAGCCACGGGGTTTTGTAGGCGATCAGGCTATAGCCGACGAAGTGTGCCGCCGCGCCCAGCGTGATGAACTGCACCGTGAGTTGTTGGGGCCGGGTCAACTGGCCCGGCAGCAGGCTCCGGACCACGGCTACCACCGCCAGCACCGCCACCGGCGTGCCATACCACCAGAGCCCGGCCGCCTTGTGGGGTACCAACAGCAGCGCCAGGTAGTGGTAAAACGGTTGGTCGTGACCCTCCCCGGTTTTGTAGATGAAAAACGTCTTCACCGCGTCCACCAACCCCAGCGGATGGCGGAACCCGTCGCCGTAGCACCAGCCGGCGGTCAGCAGCAGGGCCAGCCCGGAATAGAGCGCCGGCAACCGGTAACGTCGCCAGCCGTCCATCCAGTCGGCGCGGTTCAACGAACGATGGTGCCACGCCGCCAGCGCCACCCCCGCACAACCCCAGGCGATGAGCGAAATCACGAAACTCTCCTTGGCCGCGAACATCAGGCCGATGAACAGCCCCGGCAACCCGTAGCGCGGCCGGCTCAGCAACGCCATCAGCGCCAGCAACCCGCAACACCCTAACAATGTTTCATGGATGAACATCCGGCTGTAATAGGCCAACAGCGGCGAGGTGGCCAGCAGGGCGGCGGCCAGCAGCATCGGCGCGTCCCCCCAGCGGCGGCGCCAGCACAACGGCAGCATCACGGTTAGAATCCCTGCCAGCGCGGCGGGCAGCCGCAGCGTGCCCATGCTCAGTTCCGGCCAGGTGGTCTGCCCGCGCCACCGGCACAACGGTTCCGTCAGCGCGCTTTGCAGCGGCCCGTGGAAATGGGTGGGATCAAACTGGCTGGCCCCGGTCTCCATCCGTTTCGCCAGCAGGCGCGCCCCGGTTGCCTCGTCGCAATGAACCGGCCGCGACCCCAGATCATTGAGGCGCAGGAAGGCCGCCACGGCGAACACGCCGAGCCAGGCCGCAACGATCATGATGGTTCGCACTCCCATGTGGCGGATGGATACGCTGAAAGAACCGGGTTTCTGACAAGGTTTAAGAGAGAGTTTTGCAAACCAAACCATCGTCCGCCCGCCACTCCATCCTGTTAGTCGTTCCCGTCTGGAATGATGCCGCCCGGCTGGCTGGCTACGGCCCGCAGCTCGCGGAGGAACTCGCCGCCAGCGCCCTGCCGGTCCGCTGGATCATCGCCGATGACGGCTCGGGTGCCGACGAACGGGCTCGGCTGACCTCACTGAGGGAGACTCTCGCCGCGATCTATCCGGCAGTGGAAGTCCACTTCGCCGCGAGCCATCGCGGCAAGGGGGCGGTCGTCCGCGAGGCTTGGGCGCTCGATCCGGAGGCCGCCTGGCTGGCCTTTGCCGATGCCGACGGCAGCGTCAATGCGGCGGACATGTTGGCCCTGATCGAGCAGGCGATAGCTGCCGATCTGAACACCCTGGCGGTGCGGGTCAACACCGCCACCACCCGGGTGGAGTCCAGTTTCCGCCGCGAGCTGCTGCACCACGCCTATCTCTGGTTGGCCCGCCGGGTGCTCGGCCTGCACAGTGCGGATCTGCAATGCGGTGCCAAGGTGTTGAAGGGCCCGGATTACCGGCGGGTGGAGCCGTTTCTTCAGGAGGAGGGGTTTGCGTTTGATTCCGAAATGCTGCTGGCCATGCACCATCTGGGCCTGACCTGGCAGGAGCGGCCGGTCAATTGGCGGGGCCAGCCGGGCGGCAAGGTCCATCCGCTGCGCGATGGCATCCGCATGCTTGGCGCGCTGCGCCGGATCCGCCTCAGGCAGACGGCGAGAGATCAGGCAGGCAGCGAGGGACAAGCGGAATCCGGCTAAAGCGGCGGCAGTTCCTCGGGCAACGGCGGCAGGGCATCGATCGGTCCGGCGGCCGGTAGATCCGGAGCTGGCAACGGCACCCCGGGTCCGGGGGGGGCTCCCGGCAGGGTGTCCGCAGCTTGGTCGTCGCCCGAGGTCCGTGGATCCGGCTCGGCGGGATTGGGTTGGTCTTGCTGGGTCGTGTTTTTCTCCGGAGTCTTGGTCTTAGGATCTCTTTTCGTCGCCTCGGCGGTCTTGCCCACCAGCTTCTTTCCAGCACGGTAGCCACTATCCACCACCGCGCCCGCTATCCGGAATGGCGCACGGATCAAGCCGCAGGACGGCAACACCCAGCAGAGCGCCACCAGCAGGAACCATGCAATGAACCGCCGCCACATGATCGGAGGATAGGCCGGTGGCCCCCGGCAGGCAAGTGGATTTCGCAGCAATAATCATCGGCGGCTTTCCTTGCGCACGACGACAATAAGGTCGTCGCTCCTTACCCCCGCGCGGGATTGCGCGAAAAGGGATTTTGAGCCGGATTGACGGCCGGTTCGTCCACTTTGCATTTCCCGGCTTCCCCTTTGCGGTTTGCCGTAGTAGTCTGCGCGCCTGCCATGACCCTCAACGAAGCACGCCAGATCCTCGGATTGGGCCCGGATGAAGATCCGCGCCCCCATCTGCGGGAATTCAGAATCGTGCGCGAGCGGTTGGCGGAGATGGTACGCACGGCACCCACCGAGGTTTTGGCGGAGCGCTATCAGCAGGGATTATTGGATATCGACCGTGCGCTCGCAGCCGTCCGGGAATATCTGGAGGAACTGGGATTGGAGATGCCCGGGCCGCAAGCTCCTCCAGTGGCGGTGATCGAGGAGGAACCCGAGCCGGCACGGCGGCGTGGCCGGCTCAGTGTGGCGCTGGCGGTGTGGGTCGTGCTGTTGCTGACCCTGGGTGCGAGTGGTTGGTTCTATCTGAGATGGCAGGAGGAGCTCCGCTTGACGCAGATGGTCACCATCGCCCGCTTGGAGCGGGAGGGAGCCGGCCACATCGAGCAACGGCGCTGGCCGGAGGCCGGGGCGGCATTTGCCGAGATCGAACGCCTCGACCCGGCGTCGGCCATCATTGCGCGTGGCCGCCGCAGCATTGAGGCGGGGATGGCCGAGGAACAATTGCAGTTTGGCGGCTATTGGACCGGACAGTCCCGCGCCGCTCTGGAGGCGGGCCGCTGGGACGAGGCCGAGGCCGCCGCACGGGAGGTTTTGAACTGGTTTCCCAAGGACCAGGATTGTGCCACCCTGCTCACCGAGATCGCCGCCGCCCGGGCGACGGCCGCCCGCCGGGCGGCCATCGACCATGCCAGGGATCTGCTCGGCAGGCGGCAGTGGGACGCAGCGATGGCCGCCGCCCGGGAAGTTCTGGCCGCCCAGTCCGACGATCCGGATGCCCGCTCGCTGATCGAGGAGGCCACCGCCGCCAAGCAGACCGCCGCCGTCGAACGGGCCAGAGCCCGCACCCTCTATCAACAGGCGCTGGCCCGCGATCAGGGCCAGTTCGACCAACAGGCGCTCGACTGGCTGCGCGAAGCGGTGCTGCTGTCCCCCGAGGACAGTGAAATTGCCGGGCTGTATGAAAGAATGGCATCCTACACCCGGACCCTGCGGGTGCCCCGCGACTTCCCCACTCCGGCCGAAGCCCTGGCCCACGCCAGGGACCGGGATCGCGTCATTCTCAACGAAGGCAGCTGGAAGGGGCCGTTGGTCGTCGCCGCCGCCGTCGAAATCCAGGGTGCCGGCCCCGACAAAACCATCATCGAGTGTACCGCGCAGGACGGCTGCGTCATCACACTCGGGCCCGCCGCCACCGGCAGCCGCTTGACCGGCCTCACCTTCCGCCACCAGTCCCAAACCGGTGAGGCCGAACGTTATTCTTCCGCACTGGTCCGGGGCGCTTCGGTTGATATCCAGGATTGTGGTTTCATCGACGCCTGCGGGCACGGCCTGATGGTGATCGAAGGCGGCACGGCGCGGGCCTTCCGCTGCCGGTTCACCGACAACGGCTGGAATGGGGCGGCCGCGATGGGCGCGGGCGCGGCAATCGAAATCCGGGATTCCAAAGCCATCGGCAATTTTGAGAATGGCATCGAGGCCTGGAATGGGGCGGAGCTCACCGCGATCAACAACCGCTGCGAAAAAAACAGCCGCAACGGCATCCATGCCGATACCGGCGAGGCGGCGGCAGCGGTCGAGGGCAACCAGTTGCAGGCCAACCGCGAATTCGGCCTGGTGCTCAGTGCCGCCGCCACCGGCCAGATCCGCGACAACACCGCCTCGGGCAATCTGCTTGGCGGGATGGTCATCCGCAGTGCCTCGCGGATTCCAGTGACCGACAACCAACTCACCCGCAACCAAGGACCCGGACTCACCCTCGAACAGGGGCTGGACCCCGCCGCCTACACCGGCAACACCTTGTCCGGAAACTCCGGCAAGCAGGTTCTCACCGGTTTTAAATATGAAGTCGTGGCCGCCGGGGCCAAGAGTCCGGTCGCCAAAGACAGCGGAGCGCCGCTGCGCTGAGATGGGTGCCTGGATCTGGGCCTGCGGTTGGGTGGAGGTGCCATCGTGTCCAAAAGTTGCTGCGGGTTGCCACCCATTGGCAGGTGGACAGTAAGGTCCACCCTCCTTATGGCAGGGTAATCGACAGTGGCTCAGAACGCTTCCTGCTCGGTGCGGCGGATGATTTCCTGCTGGAGTTCGGGGGTTAGATTGACGAAGTAATCGGAGTATCCGGCCACCCGGACGATCAGGTCGCGGTGTTTCTCGGGGTGGGCCAGTGCGGCCAGCAGGGTTTCGCGGGTGACCACGTTGAACTGGATGTGGTGGGCGTCTTTGGAGAAATAGCCACGCACCAAGTGGGTGAAGTGGCGCAATCCCTCGTCATCGGCCAGCAGCTGCGGGGTGAGCTTCTGGTTGAGCAAGGTGCCGCCGGTCTTGATGTGGTCGAACTTGGCGGCGGAATTGAGCACGGCGGTGGGCCCGCAGCGGTCCGCCCCCTGCACCGGGGAGATCCCCTCGCTGACGGTTTCGCCGGCGCGTTTGCCGTCGGGCAGGGCACCCGTTACCTTGCCGAAATAGACGTGACAGGTGGTCGGCAGCATGTCCACCCGGTGGGTGCCGCCGCGGACGTTGGGCCGCCCGTCGATCATGCCCCAGAAGCTGTCGAAAATCCGCGGCACCAGGGCGTCGGCGCGGTCGTCGTCGTTGCCGTATTTCGGGGTTTCATCCAGGAACCGGCGGAGCAGGTCCTCGTGGCCGGTGAAGTCCGCGTCGAGTGCGGCGAGCAGGTCCTCCCAGGAACAGCCGGCGTTTTGATAGATATGGTGTTGGATCGATGCCAGCCCGTCGGTGACGGTGCCGAGGCCCACACCCTGGATGTAGGTGGTGTTGTAGCGGGCGCCGCCCTGGTGATAATCGCGGCCGTTGGCGATGCAGTCATCGATCACCAGCGAGAGGAACGGGGCCGGCAGATATTTGCCGAACATCGTTTCGATCAGGTTGTTGCCGCGGATTTTGATATCAATGAAGTATTTGAGCTGCTGTTCGAAGGCGGCGAATAAATCATCGAAGGACCGGAACTCCCGCGGCTCGCCGGTGTGCGGACCGAGTTGTTGGCCGGTGCGGGTGTCAAACCCGTCGTGGAGCGTCAGGTCCAGCACCTTCGGCAGGTTGAAGTATCCGCTCAGGAAATACGCCTCGCGGCCGAACGCGCCGGATTCGACACAGCCGGAGCAACCGCCCCGGCGGGCGTCTTCCAGCGATTTTCCCTGGCGGATCAACTCCTGGATGATCGCGTCGGTGTTGAAGATCGACGGTTGGCCGAATCCGGTGCGGACGATCCGCCCGACCCGGCGCAGCAGCCGGTCCGGGTTTTTCTTGGAGACCTGGACCATCGAGCTGGGTTGCAGCAGTCGCATTTCCTCGATCACATCGAGAATGATATAGGTTAGATCATTGACCGCGTCCGAGCCATCGGGCTTGACGCCGCCGACGTTGATCAGCGCGAAGTCGGTGTAGGTGCCGCTTTCCTGGGCGGTGACGCCGACCTTGGGCGGGGCCGGGTGGTTGTGGAATTTCACCCAGAACGCCTGCAGCAGTTCGCGCGCCTGGTCCTCGGTTAGATCGCCGCGCTCCAGCCCCTGTTGATAGAACGGCCACAGGTGCTGGTCCAAACGGCCGGGATTGAACGAATCCCAGGGATTGAGTTCGGTGATCACGCCGATGTGGACAAACCAGTAGTATTGGAGCGCCTCGTGGAAGGTTTCCGGCGCGTTGGCGGGCACCTTGCGGCAGACGGCGGCCATCGTCCGCAGCTCGGCGGCGCGTTCGGCACCGGTTTCGGCGGCGGCGAGTTCGTCGAGCCGTTCGGCGTGGCGCTGGGCGTAGCGGATCAGGGCGTCGGCGCAGAGGTCCATCGCGCGGAGTTGCTCGCGTTTGTCGTAGGCGAGCGGATCGGATTCGAACCGCAGCGCGGCGATGGCGTCGCGGATCTCGAGCTTCAGGTCGAGGAAGCCCTTTTGATAGATGATGTCACCGAGCACGGTGTGGCCGGGGCCGCGTTGTTCCTGGAACTCGGTGAAGATGCCCGCCTCGTAGGCCTGGTGCCATTCCGGCGGCAGTTCGCGGAACATCCGCTCGCGCTGGGAAAGGCCGGACCAGAACGGCCGGATATCCTCAAGGTGGATGCGGCGGGTTTCCTCATCCACGCGGTAGGGGATCTTTTCACGCGAATCGAGCACGGCGAAATCCTCCGCGGTGTGGACGCAGACTTCCGGATAGGTGGGCACGGCGGCCGGCGCGGGACCGCGCTCGCCG
This sequence comes from Akkermansiaceae bacterium, assembly GCA_021733795.1. GTDB lineage: Bacteria > Verrucomicrobiota > Verrucomicrobiia > Verrucomicrobiales > Akkermansiaceae > Luteolibacter. Next base: position 19,498 of record JAIPKB010000039.1, read on the forward strand.
ACGATCAGCTCGCCCTCGCCGAGGTGAAGCTGCTTGGTTTCCATCAATTCCTTGAACACGAGCGCCCGCCGCATCGGGATCGACGCCTGCTGATAGGCCGCGGATTTGGCGGTGGCGGTGACGATTCGGGCGCGTTCGATGCTGATGCGGGGGACGGCGGCCAGGGTGGCGGCTCTGAGGGCTTGGATGCGCGGAGTCATGGGAGATTTTGAATGTTGGATGTTGAATTTTGGATGCAGGCTTTCAGCGGCCGATGTGGGGATCGAAGCCGGCGGCGGCGAAGCGGGCGCGGACGTCCTCGATTCGCTCCACGGACGGCGGTTCGACCCCGGCTAATTTGTTAGGCAGGCCGAGCCGCTGGTATTTGGCCTCGGCGATGCGGTGGTAGGGGAGGATTGAAACGCGGCGGAAGCGGGTGGCGGCGAGCCGGGCGATCATGGCATCGAGATTGCGCGGGTCGTCGCTCACGCCGGGAATCAACGGCAGCCGGATCCAGACGGCCACCTCGAGGTCATTGAGCCGTTGGAGGTTTTCCAGGATGGTGTGGTTCGGTTGGCCGGTCCATGCGGCATGCGCCGCGGAGTCCATCACCTTCAGATCGTAGAGGATCAGGTCGGTCAACGCGGCGGCCTCGATCAGCGCCTTCGGCTCGACCAGCCCACAGGTATCGAGGGCGGTGTGGAGTTCGCGGTCGCGGCAGGTGCGCAGCAGCTCGCAGACAAACCCCGGTTGGCACAGCGGCTCGCCGCCGGAAATCGTCACGCCGCCGCCAGAGCGATCGAAGTAGGGCAGGTCGCGTTCGAGTTCCCGCACCAACGCGGGCACGGTGACCTCGCGGACACCCGGACTGTCTCTCAGCCCGTGGAGCACGAAGGCTTCCGGATTGTGGCACCATGCGCAGCGCAACGGACAACCGGTTAGAAAAACCGTCGAGCGAATACCCGGACCGTCATGGGTCGAAAACCGTTTGATGTCGAATATCCTCCCCGTCCGGGAGGGTGGCGGCGAGTTGACCGCAACGTTTCCCGGCCTCGGGGATTCAGCAGACAAGGTGGGAAGGACCATGAGGTTGGAGAGGGCGCAAGGTGGCTTGGAGAGCGGGTCCCGTCAAGCAGAAACATGAATCAAGGAGCGCGGGTTCGTTTCCTCACTCGAACATCTCCCGGAGGGCGGGCGCGAGGGTGCCGAACTCGAAGGAGAAACCATGCCGCAGGGCCACGTCCGGCTGCGCCCGCTGGCTGCCGGTCAGGATCCCCGCCATTTCGCCGAACAGCAGCCGCAGGGCGGGGCGCGGGACCGGCAGGACTGCCGGGCGCCGCAGGGTGGCGGCGAGGGTGCGGGTGAACTCGCGGTTGGTGACGGGCTCGGGGGCGGTGCCATTAAGCGGGCCGTGCACGTCCGGGTGCTCCAGCGCGAACCCGATGAGCCGCACCATATCCCGCAGGTGGATCCAGCTCATCCACTGGCGGCCGTCCCCCAGCGCCCCCCCCAATCCCAGGCGAAAGGCTGGTAGCATCCGCCCCAACGCACCACCATCCGGGGTCAGCACCAGGCCGGTGCGCAACAGCACCACGCGGGTGTCCGGGGTTTCGGCACGCCGGGCTTCCCGCTCCCAATCCTGGCAGAGCCTTGCCACCGCACCGGCTCCGGGGGCTGAGGACTCGGTGAGGATTTCGTCGCGGCGATCGCCATAAATGCCGGTGGCGGAGGCGCAGATGAAAACGACGGGGCGCTTGGCCATCGCGGCCATCGCCTCGACCATGCGGCGCGTCCCCTCGACCCTGCTGGCGACGATCCGTTGCCAGGTTTTGGCGGTCCACCGCTGGGCGATGGGCTCGCCGCTGAGGTGGATCACCGCGTCCGCGCCATCGAGTGCGGCGGCGGGCGGCGGCTCGCCGAGCGCATCCCACTGCCAGCCGTCCGGCGGTCCGGCGCGGCGTCCCAGCAGGCGCAGTTGGTGGCCGGCAGCACGCAGGTCCGCGCACAAGGACCTGCCGATCAGACCACTGGCACCGGTGAGGGTGACGATCATGAGATCCCCGGCTTTTTAGGGGTGGCGGCAAGGAGCGGAATCCGCAGGACTGCGCCCACACGGGTGTTGAGGAGCATTCTCATCGTCCCAACCAGCCTAGCACGCCGGATTTGAAAATCAAGGTAAATCGACAGGTGGATCGACGGAAGATCCGGCTCCTGGTGAAAATTTCAAAAATATCCGGTTCTTGCAGGAATTTCCTTGCCAACCGGGCTGATCGGGCTAGCTTGCGGCCCGAACCACCAACCTAGGACGGCCCGGCCCGTGCGCTGGTCCCATCCCCTACCCCTATGAGCAAAGAAAACATCGACTTAAAAGAGTTCCAACTTCACGAAGGAGACACCGGCAGCGCCCCTTACCAAGTGGCGCTCCTCACCCAGCGGATCCACCATCTCACCGGCCACCTGAATATCCACTCCAAGGATTTCTCGTCCCGCCGGGGTTTGCTGAAACTGGTCTCCATGCGGCGCAAACACCTCGATTACATCAAGGGCAAATCCGAAGATCGCTACAAGCAGATCATCCAAAGCCTGGGTCTCCGCCGCTGATCCCAAACCTCTCCGCCTGACAGCCACGTTGGAACCCCCGCGTGGCTGTCGCGCAAATAAGTGACCCGGAAACGCCCTGCGTCTCCCGGGCCAGCGGCCAAGAGCCTCCGTTTCGCTGGTTTTTGCGAATCCGGGGCCACCCCGCACCACCGACCGCACTGTCCGCCTGCCCGGCCTCCTGCCGAGCAGGCTCAGCGCACAGCAACCGCAATCACGCAACGCAAGACGCGCAAGAAGCAAGCAGAAGAAAGAAGAACAACACAAAAAGCAAAGACAGAACATGAGCATTCATACCCTAACGAGCCAAGTCGGCTCCAACCCGATCACCATTGAAACGGGCAAACTCGCAAAACTCGCCGATGGCGCCGTCACCGTCCGTTGTGGTGACACCATCATCCTGGTCACCGCCGTTTCCGCCACCAAAATCAGGGACGGCCAGACCTGGTTCCCCCTTTCCGTCGAATACAAGGAAAAGGCGTCCGCCGCCGGGGTGTTCCCGGGTGGTTACTTCAAGCGCGAAGGCCGTCCCACCGAAAAGGAAATCCTCACCTGCCGGATGACCGACCGCCCGCTGCGGCCGCTCTTCCCCAAGGGGTATTTCTACGACACCCAGATCATCGCCATCCTGCTCAGCGCCGATGGTGAAAACGACTCGGACGTCCTCGCCATGAATGGCGCGTCCGCCGCCCTCTGCCTCTCGGACATCCCCTTCGCCGGCCCGATCGGCGCGGTGCGGGTGGGCCGGGTGGATGGCAAGTTCGTCATCAACCCCACTCACGCCGAGCGCGCCGAAAGCGATCTCGACCTGATCTACGTCGGCAACAAAACCGACGTCATCATGATCGAAGGCCAGGCCGATGAACTTCCCGAAGAGGAATTCGTCAAGGCACTGCACGCCGCCCAGGAAGCCGTCGTCCAACTCGTCGCCATCCAGGAGGAACTGGTGAAACTCGCCGGCCGCGAGAAACGCGAATACTCCCAGGTGCTCGCCAAGGAAAACCTGCTCGAAATCGCCTACGAAATCGCCGGTGACCGCATCGAGGCCGCCATTTACGCCCCCACCAAGACCGAGCGCGCCAAGAAAGTCGGCGCCCTGCGCAACGAAGTGGAAGCCGCCATCAAGGAACGCGCTCCAGAAGCCACCGCCTTCGACGTCGAGCAGGCTTTCGAATACATCCAGAAGAAAGCATTCCGCATTTCCATCATGGAAAAAGGCGTGCGTGCGGACGGCCGTGCGATCGGCGACCTGCGCACCCTCTACGGTGAAGTGGGCACCCTGCCCCGGGTTCATGGCTCCGCCCTGTTCTCCCGCGGCGAGACCCAGGCTCTGGCCATCACCACCCTCGCTCCGGCCGATGAAAAACAAAACTTCGACAACTACGCCGGCGGCGAAGACAGCAAGCGTTTCCTCCTCCACTACAACTTCCCTCCCTTCTCCGTCGGCGAAACCGGCCGCATGGGTGGCATCAACCGCCGCGAGATCGGCCACGGCTCGCTCGCCGAACGCTCGATCGAACCGGTGCTGCCGGCTGAAGAGGATTTCCCCTACGCGATCCGCCTGTGCTCGGAAGTCACCGAGTCCAATGGCTCCACCTCGATGGCGTCCGTTTGTGCCGGCACCATGGCGTTGCTCGATGCCGGCGTGCCGCTGATCCGCCCGGTCGGCGGCATCTCCGTGGGTCTCGTCACCGAGAACAACCAGGACGGCACCATGAATACCTACAAGATGCTCTTGGACATCATCGGTTCCGAGGATTTCTACGGCGACATGGACTTCAAACTCTGCGGCACCAGCGCGGGTGTCACCGGCTACCAGCTCGACCTCAAGCTCCCCGGCCTGCCGCTGGCGATGCTCGAGGAGGCGATCTTCATCGCCAAGGCCGGCCGTGAAAAGGTGCTCGCCAAGATGGCCGAGTCCATCTCCGAGCCCGCCGCACTCAGCCCGCACGCCCCGCGCATCGTCACCGTCAAGATCCCGGCCGACCGCATCGGCGAGTTGATCGGCCCTGGCGGCAAGAACATCAAGGGCATCCAGGCCGAGTCCGGTGCCGAGATCAACATCGAGGACGACGGCACCGTCCACATTTACGCCTCCAAGGCGGAAGGTCTGGAACGCGCCAGGGATATGATCGAGCGGATGTTCCAGGAGATCGAGATCAACGCGGTCTACACCGGCAAGGTGGTTTCGATCACCGCGTTTGGTGCCTTCATGGAAGTGCTGCCCGGCAAGGACGGCCTCATCCACGTTTCCGAGCTGGCCGAGGGCCGCACCGAAAACGTCGAGGACATCGTCAAGCGGGGCGACATCATCACCGCCAAGTGCATCGGCGTCGATGAAAAGGGCCGGGTCAAAATGTCCCGCCGCGCCTACCTCCGCGACCAGAAGGCCGCCGAGGCCGCCGGCCCGATCACCGAGACGGTCACCCAGCTCGTGCCCGAGTAAGTACGTTCCACCATCTAGCAAATCAAGCGCCACGGTTCGTTTCATCACGGACCGTGGCGTTTTTCGCTCTACTTGATCAAGCTGAGCGTGAGCGGGGCCTTGTAGTCCTCGCCGTTGCTGAACTTGATGATCCGGATGATCCAGAACACCAGGTAAACCAGACCGCCGAGCCCGCAGCTCACCAGCGTCCAGATCGTCCATGAAATGTGGAAGTTCATGGCGTCCGGACCGTGGGCGTTGACCTCGGGTTCGGTGTCCTTTTTGGCGAGCCAGAGGATCAGTGGCCCGAAGATGTTGCCGATCGGGATGATGATCCCGGCCAGTGCGGCGAGTTCGAGATAAAGCCGCCAGTTTTGTGCCGACGGAGCGGGAACGGGGGGCTGCGGAGTGGGAGTTGGAACTTCGGTGGGTGGTTGTGTTTCCATACGCCCTGAGAATGCCCCAATCCCACCTGGCAGGTCAAGCGCGGAGTTGGGCGGTGGTCGATTTCCTGAGCATCCCCAACACCAAAGCCACCGGCAGGCCCATGACGTTGTCAAACGCGCCGTCGATCGACTCGACGATGAGGTCGCCGTGTTCCTGGATGCCGTAGGCACCCGCCTTGTCGAGGGGGTTGACCCGGGCGAGGTATTCCCCGATGGCCGCGTCATCGAGTGGACGGAAACGGACGGCGGTCAATTCGTGCCGGGTGGTCACTCCCCCGCCTGGATGGATCACACAGACGCCGGTGCAAACCTGATGGACGCGCCCGGACAAGCGACGGAGCATGGTGTGCGCCTCAGCGAGGTCGGTGGGTTTGCCGAGCGGGAGGTCATCGATGAATACCAGGGTATCCGCGCCGATCACCGTGGCATGGGGGTGGGTGGCGGCTACGGCAGCGGCCTTGAGCCGGGCGTTTTCCTCGCAGAGGTGCGCGGGATCCAGCGCAGCATCGTGAACCTCCTCGGCCGGGGAAACGAGGATATCGAACACCAGGCCGGCGGCGGCCAGCAGCTCGCGGCGGCGGGGCGAACCGGAGGCGAGCACCACACAGGGCGCTGGAAACCACTCAACCTGCGGCTCCCATTCGAAGTCCCGATCCAACGGAAATATTGGACGTTGCAAGTTTTTATAGGGAATCCCGGTGAGCACCGGCGGCACGGCTCCCGGCGAGAGCAGCAGCAGGTGATGGCGGGCCATCGCCGCGAGTTCGGGTTCCAGATAGCCGATCTTGACCACACACAAGTCGTGTTCCAAAGGATCCAGCCCGAGGGCGAGAAAATCCGCCCGCAAATGGTAGGGGCGGCGCCTGGCGGTGATGATCAGGCAGACTCCGCCGCAGCGCAACACCGCCTGCGGGTTATCCCCCTCATGGAATGAAACCAAGGTTCCGGTGACCTCCAGCGGCGCGCCATGCACCGGATCGAGTTTACCACCGAGCGAGAGCGTGAGACGGTCCCCGAGCTTAGCCAACCTGAGGCGCTCGATCGCCGGAGCGTCCGGCAGCGACGCGTAAATCGCCGTCGCCCGTCCATCGCGCAGCGCGGGGTTTTCCAGCATCGCCGCCGCCACCGCGGTCACGTCGCCGGCGCCACCGGCGGTCGGGTTGTCCCCGGCGTCGCTGAGGAATACCGGCTTCACGCCAGCGGCAAGGCCGCGCGCGATGCCATCATCGATGGCGCATGCCTCGACCGCGAACCGGAAATCCCGACGCGCCTCCCAATAGCGGCGGGCGATCTCCGCGGCCGTGCGCCCGACGGCGGCGGCATCGTCACCGGTGACCACCACGGTGGCCATGGCCCGCGCTTGGTCGGCCCAGGCGTAGCCCACCCACAACGAGGCCTCCCAGACACCCTCGCGCGCGGATTGCGCCGCCAGCGGAGCGTAGAGAGCGGCTCCGGGTTCGCAGGTGGTGGTGGACATTTCCCCGGACACCAGGACCGGAATACCCACCCGTGCCCGGAGCGGCCGGAGGCCGGTGCGGTGGGCGCGCAGCAGCAGGCGCAGTGCCCGCGCCCGCGTTTCGAGCCAATCCACATGCGGCGCGGTGCGGTAGGCGGTGATGATGTCGGTCCGCGCGACCAAGGCCGGGGACACGTTGCCATGCAGATCCTGGCTGCAGGTGACCAGGATGCCCGGGGGCAGCGCCCGGCGGATGGCATCCAGCAAATCCGCTTCGGCATCGTCGATCCCGTCCACGCCCATGGCTCCGTGGACATCGAAGTAAAAGGCCTCGGGGGGCTCCGGGAGTTGCGCCAGCCGGTCGAGGATCTCCTGTTTCATCACCAGATAGTCCTGCTGCCGGATACAGCCGCCGGGCAGCGCCCGGAAATGGACCAGCGGTTGAGGGAAAATCCCAGCAAACTCCGGGTCGGTCAGAAACGGATAGCGTGCCAACAGCTCCACGCCGTGGGTGGCGGTAAAATCCCCACGGGTGGCCAGCAACGGCGAAAAGGTTCCGCTCTCGATGTGGATTCCGGCAATGGCAACGCGCAAGCTCATGATCAGGGGTGGACGATCCAAGGGCAGCGGCAAGCGCCCGGCAAGACATTCCCGGGCAGACCGCTGCGCCGATCCTCTGACGATTCCGCTTGTCAGGCGGGCAAAGTCGGCCTATTGTCTCCCCCGTTATGAAAAAGCGTTTATTTTGGTTGATGATTCCAGCGGCGTTCTTCGCCCTCGGTGCATGTGATGAGAAGAACGAGGTTGCCAAGCCGGACTCTGCCACCGAGCAGGTCACAGGGGCTTCAGCCGGCACCGCCCCGGCTGAAACCATTCCCGCTGCAGCACCTGAGACCAAACCCACGCCCCCGGCCACGGCCACGGCCACGGCCACGCCCACGGCCACGCCCACGGCCACACCCACGGCCACGGAGGTAAAACCGCTCAGCGCGGCGGAGCGGGCCGCGAAACATGGTTTTGCCCGCTACCTTCCAGCCGACACCGAGTCCGTAATCACCGTTCACAACGGAGCCAAAATCGGTGAACGCACCCAAAACCTCAAGCTCTGGAAAGTCATCGAGGAACAGGTTGGCAGCGCCTTTGGCATGGGACCGCAACCGATGATGCCCCCGGGTATGGAAATGGAAGAAGGCGAGGATTTCGCGATCCCCGATCCTGAGCACGGGGATGCAGCAGACGCCCCCGAGCCAGCCCCCGCCCCCGAGCCGGCTCCAGTCCCCGAGCCGGCCGCGCCCGCAGATGGCGAGGAAGACACCTCTATTTCCCGCATCACCCCGCGCCCCATCGCCGCCAACCGCGCCAGCGACCTCATGCTGATCACCGCCGACGGCCCGGATCCGGACAGTGAAGAGGCCGCACCAGCCGCAGCGCGCATCATGGAAAAGGAAGGCGAACTGATCGATGAGGAGGAAATCGATGAAGAAATGGCAGAGCCCTTCAACCCGATCGACATGCTCGGGCTGGAGGTCACGGTGGCGACGGGCAAGTCCACTGGCGAAAACCTCACTCATCTTTTCACCGGCTACGAACGGTTCTACTACTTTTTCATGCGCGCAGCCACCCGGGCCTTCGCCGCCAGCGCCAAGGAGGGCGATCTCGGCTCGATGGACAGCGCGATGCAGAATGTATTCGGTGAACAACTCGCCAAAGACCTGCTCAATGACCCGGAATCCGGGATCGGCCTCATCGAGCGTGCGAAGATGCCGCCGGTCTATGTGGCCTTCCGCACCACCAAGGAGAATCAGCAGGCCGTCGCCGATACCGTCGGCCAGGCCATCGATTCGATGGGCGAAATGGGTGAGCTTTGCGAAGCGATCACCATCGAGAAAGCCGGAGCCAAGCTCACCGGCTACAAGATTCTCGGTTCCAAGATCGTCGAGGAAATGGCCTCCGAGCGCGAAGAAATGGAAAACACTCTGGGAGTCGAAAACACCGAGAAACTCCTCGCCGTCATCGGCAAGAAAGCCCTGGTGGCCGCTTCCGGCACCATCGGCGACTATGTCGTGATTTTCGTCGGCTCCTCCGCGGAGGATTTCAGCCTCATCGAGGATCCGGCCCAGTCTCTCGCCGGCAGCGGAGCCCTGGCCTTTGCCGACGCCTACGCCGACAAGGAGCTGGCCGCCCTGGCCTACGGTGGAAAAAGCCTGACCGAGTCCCTGCTCAACGGGGTCAGGCAAATGGGGCTTGGCCTCTATGCCAACGCCATCCGCGACGGACTCTCCGGTGCCGAAGGGCTCGGTGAAACCCGCGATCTGGAAGCGATGCTCCAAATGGTGGCCGAACGCGAGACCGCACTCTACAAGCTCGCCAGTGCCGACACCACCGGCATGGTGGCGTTCTTTGATCAAGGCCTCCACATCGAATCCTTCGGCGGCATCGATGGCGGTGCCATCGACTACCAAACCCCCTGCAAGCTCGCCCATCTCGGTGACTCGCCCGATGTCGCGGTTTTCGTCAATGCCTCCGCCGACGCCGCCTATGACGAAAAGGCGCTCGCCTATTACGAGGCGATTGTCGAAACCGCCTATGCCGCCGCAGTCAAGTTTTCCGAGCTCCCGATCGAAGATGCCAACGTGAAACAATTCAAGGAGATGCTGGAGATGTTCAACCAGAATTTCCGCGCCGACGCCCTCACCCTGTGGGATGCCCTCCGCGGCGACCTGGGCGAAGGACTTGGCCAGGAAAGCGCGCTGGTGGTCGATCTGAAGGGATCCATGCCCACCTTCCCCGGGCTGCCCCAGACCGTGGTGGATAACGCCCGGTTCCCGCGCGCCACCCTGATCATGCCGGTCACCGACCGCGCCAAGCTGAAGTCGTCGTGGACCAAGATCAATGGTGCCTGCACCACGCTGCTCGGCAAAATCAGCGAGATGAGCGGCGAGGAGATCCCGATGCAAAAGCCGATCAGCTCGGAGAAAAACGGCTACACCACCTGGTTCATGTCGCTGCCGTTCCAATCCAACGATTTCATCCCCTCCGTCACCGTCGGCGACAAGTGGTTTGCCGCCGCCACCTCCAAGGACCGTGCGCTCGAACTGCTCGGCCAGGCCGAACAGGGCGGGGCCGAACGCACCGGCCTCTGGCTCCGGGTCGATTTCACCGCCTTCCAGACCTGCGCGGCGGAAACCCTCAAAATGCTCGATGACAACGCCAAGGAGATCTTCGACGGCGACGAATCCATGCTCGATCAACTCACGTCCACCAAGGAACTCCGCGACCAACTGCTGGACGCGATGACCGAACTGGACTCCCTCACCGTTCACAGCCGCCGCGAGGACGGCGTCCTGCGCGGCAGCATCCATTTCAAAACCCGCTGAGGTTGCTCCGGAAACCCGGCCGGCCATCCACCCGAATCCCGTTGGCCGTCGCCCTAAGAAGTGGCGGCCAGCGTTCGTTGTCACATAAATGTCTGAACACATAAACCTTGTTGTGAGCGCCACTCCGGTTTCCTCCGAGAACCCGCAGATGGCGGCGCTGTTGCAGAACCAACGTCGTCAGGAGGCTGCCCAGTCCACCATCGTCGCCTGTATCATCGTCGGGTTGTTGTGCCTGGTACTGTGGCTCATCGCCATCTTCCAACCGCTCAAGGAAGACAATACCATCATCACCTACCAGCCTCCGGATAAGAAAGAGGACCCCCCCCCCTCCCGGCCCGACCTCGCCAAAGGCACCAAGCCAAAACCCGCTTCCTCCAGCTCGGCCAGGGCCCGGGTGATCGCGGCCGCCCTCACCGCACCGGTCGCGGTGCCCATCCCCGACAACCCGGACCCCACCGGCCCCTTCGGCATCGACGATGACTTCAATGCGGGATTCGGGGCCGGCGATGGCGATGGCGACGGCGGCGGTGGATCCTCGTTCTTCGGCACGGCGCGACCCGGCAAACGGGCGGTTTACATCGTGGATTTCTCGCTCTCGATGACCTCGGACGTGATCAATGGCGGCACCCGCATCGCCGCCCTCAAAAAGGAACTCATCCGGTCGATCAACTCGTTGGACCCGAAGATGAACTTCACCGTCATTTTCTTCTCCCACCACGCCTGGACGGTGGATGCCCCGGGCGACTCGCCCGCTGCCGACGGCTGGAACGGCCTGGGCAACACCCCGGTGGTCAACTGGTATCCTGCCACTCCGCGAATCAAGGAGGAGTTTCTGGGCAAGCTCCAACGCATGAACCCCGACGGCAACACCCAATGGTATCCGCCGCTCAGGATGGCCTTCTCGATGAGACCCGCCCCGGATACGATCTATCTGCTCTCCGACGGCGAACCCCGCGATTACGACCAGGTGCTGAACGAAATCGACGAGATGAACCCCAACAAGGTGCCGGTGGACACCATCGCCTTCGAACTGCCCGGCACCCCCGCCCGCTACATGATGGACATTGCCAAGGCCACCGGTGGCCGGTTTACCCTGGTTTACAAAGGCAAGCGGCTCAGCGGCTCCTCCGCCGAAGAACTGACCAGTTCCAAATTCGATGGGTAACTCATCAAGTCGGGCCGACGGTGGTCCGGCGTCTGCCGCGGCCATCGCTCCCATCGCCACCGTCCGCTCGTGTTTCGGCGGCAAGTTCGGTGCGCCCCGCCAACCCGGGCTTTGCCCCTGCGCCTGGGGTCGGCTGGTGTTTCATCCACCCTACCGCAGCCTGGAAGCCGTGCGCGGCCTGGACGGATTCTCCCACCTGTGGCTGATCTTCGGGTTTCACGAAACCGCCGCGCAGGGTTGGCACCCCACCGTCCGCCCGCCCCGGCTCGGCGGTAACCGGCGGCTTGGGGTCTTCGCCACCCGCTCCGCCTTCCGGCCTAACCCCCTCGGCCTGTCGCTCGTCCGGCTGGAGGGCATCGACACGGCGGCGGCGGAAGGACCGGTATTGTTGTTGGGAGGGCTGGACCTGATCGACGGCACCCCGGTATTCGATGTCAAACCCTACCTGCCCTACGCCGAAGCCCCGGCCGGAGCCGCTGGAGGATTCGCCGACGAGCCGCCGCCGCTATTGCCTGTGGAAGTGGATCCCGCCGCTGCGGCCGCCTTCTCCACCCTGCCGGAGCGTGCCCGCGCGCTGATCCGCGAGGCACTCGCTCTGGATCCCCGCCCCGCCACCCGGCAGCACGAGCCGGACCGGGTGTTCGGCACCCTGCTCTGCGACCACAACATCCGTTTTACCATCCACTCCGGCACCTGCCACATCGTTGGCGTCCACTCTATCAAACCATGATTTTCCGACCTTCCGCAATTACCCGGCTGCTGATGGCAATCTCCGGATTGATCTTGTCCGGATGTGTCGGTGCCGAGGCACCGGCCACCGCCTCGGCATTTGTAAAAGCACCCAAAGCGGTCCGCTGGCAGATTCCGGGAGTGACCGAGGCCAGCGGCCTTGCCAGCGCGGGCAAAGCCGGAGATTTCCTTTGGCTGATCAACGACAGCGGCGGAGGGCCACTGCTTCACCTGACCGGCACCGATGGCAAAAGCCGCGGCCAGATCAGAATCGAGTTCGCAAAATGCCTCGATTGGGAGGACCTCGCCGGGTTTTCCTGGCAGGGCAAGCCCTACCTGCTCATCGCCGACGCGGGTGACAACGAAGCCGCCCGGAAATCCTGCACTCTTTACATCGTTAGGGAGCCGGCCATGCCCCGCAAGGGCCGCGTGCTAACCGGATCGTTGAAGCCCGAGTGGGCCATCGAGTTCAGCTACCCGGGTGGGCCGCGGGATTGCGAAGCGGTGGCGGTCGATCCCGCCCGGGGGAAAATCCTCCTGATCAGCAAGCGAACGAACCCTCTGGAGATCTATGAATTGCCACTCCGTCCCACCGGGCGAGGCCTTGTGATGGCGACCCGGATCGGGGTCACCGATGTGATTCCTCCACCCGGCGGCTTCCCCCACCCTTTCGGCCGACAACCGACGGCGCTGGATCTCAGCGCGGACGGCCGCATGGCTGCGGTGCTCAGTTATGTGAGTGTTTTTATTTTCCCGAGAGCCCCCGGGGAAAGCTGGGCGGGAGCCTTTGCCCGCAAGCCGCTCATCCTGCCACGCCACGGCCTGCCGCAAGCCGAGGCCATCGCGTTCTCCCGCGACGGCAAGACCCTGTTCGTCGCCTCCGAAGGGGCGGGCACTCCGGTCATTTCCTATCAACTTCAGGAAAAGCCGTGATGAGAAGCGGGGCCGCACAGCGACCTCAGAACAGGCGGGGACGCCCGTTCTCCAACACAGCCGGGACGACCATGCTCCGTTTGCGCCGCAACTTGACGCGCATGCCCGCAGGGGGACTGCCCCGGAGAGCGGTGCCCATGGAGGGAGCTTGATGGGTTAAATGCCAAGCGCTTTGCCATTCGCTTCATCCCTATATCCTCGCAGGCCACGAGGCCAGTCACGGCACGGCGCGACCGCCGCGACCTACCCCGACTTCCGCTGTTAGATGCGGAAATCGACTAATTTCGACCTCTTGAGGCGCGAAAAACGTTGATTCTATAAGGAATCGCTTCCGAAAACGGCTGTGGTGGAGACCCTGCCCATGGACACACCCGGCCACCCGGTGGT
>JAIPKB010000040.1 GCA_021733795.1 Akkermansiaceae bacterium
GGCACGCCTTGAACACCCCATCCACAAATCCACGACTCCCGATCGCCACCCCATCCGTGAAATACCGCACCCGATACCGCAGCATCTGCCGCATCCGCAAATCGCGCCGACGTTCCAGCCGCGCCATCTCCTCCGCCGAAACCTCCTTCTTCATCCCCTTTCTCACCACTTTCACCTGCAACTCCCCTTCCGCGTCCACCTCCTCCCGCAGGTTCTCGATGCCTTCCGCCAACAGAATCATCCGGTAGTCCTTGCTCACCGCACCCTTCCAGTGCCGCGCGTCGGCACCGTAGCCCTTGTGCGCCATGATCGCCCGCACCAGTCCGCCGCGCGCCTTGCCACCGTTGCCTTTCGCGCCGCCGCCCATCGCCTCGCCGTAGCTGCTCCAGCGGTACAGCGCAGGATCCTCCACCATTCCCGCCCGCACCGGGTTCAAGTCAATATACGCCGCCATCGTCCGCGACGCGATCCCTTCCTCCACCAGCACGCTCTTGAAACGGCTTTCCCACAGCGCGCCCGTGCGCTGGTGCCCGCCATTGAACCACCGCGTGAAGCGTGCCAGCAGCGTCTTCATGAACTCGCCCAGATCGTGCATCCGGTAGGTGAACCGCTCGTGGATGGCCGCCACGTAGGATTCGTCCGCCAGCCCCTGCCCGACCGCCTCCCGTGCCGCCTTCAATTCCTTGGCCACCAACCCCACCTCAACCTCGTTGTAGAGTGCCCGGAGGCGTTTGAGCAGTTCCGCATCGCTCAATCCGCCAACGGGCATCGGCGGCACTTCCAGCAGGATATGGACGTGGTTGCACATCAGACAATAGGCCAGCACCCGGCAGCCGGAAAAGTTCTCATACATCCGCATGAACGTGCGGAATTTCTCCTTGTCCTCCGGCCCGAAGGCGAGCCGCCGCTCCACCACCCGCGTCACGCAGTGGTAGATCACGGGTCGTTCGGTCGAGTCCTTCCAGGGGGCCAGCCAGCGTGCGCGTCTCATGGTTTCAGGGAATGGTTACAGGTTGATGGGGGGCTTTTCATTGATGTGGCAGGGAAATCCCGGCGCCCCGGCAGCAATCCTACCCCGGATTGAAACACAGTCAAGAGAAATCGGAGACAACTTATCTGTCACCTTCTGGTACGTCACCTTCTGGTACCGTTTGGCAGGATGCTGCGCTGCCGGGTGCGGTATTTTACCGATGGCGCGGTGATCGGGAGCCGGGCGTTTGTCAAACCGGGTCATGGGATAGATGGAAAATCCGAAACCTGGGTCAGCGGCCCGTCTGATAGTCCTTTTCACCAGGTTCCCGGACCTCCTTGAGGACCTTGGCGATGATATCGTCCACCTCGATTCCCTCGGAATCGGCCGCGAAATTGGTGAACATCCGGTGGCGTAGGACGGCCGGCACGGCGACGCGGATGTCGTCGCAGTTGACCGCCAGGCTGCCGCGCATCACGGCTCCGGCCTTGGCGGCCAGCAGCAGATACTGGGTCGCCCGGGGACCCGCCCCGCAATGAATCCATTTCTCCACCGCCTCCGGGGCCCGGGGATCACCAGGGCGCGTGGCCCGTGCGATACGGGTGGCGTATTTCACCACGTGCTGCGAAACCGGAAGCCGTCTAACCAGCTTCTGCAACAAGAGGATTTCCTCGCCGGTCATGCGCTTCGAGAGTTCGACGCTGCGGTCGGAGGTGGTGCTCTCGGCGATCCGTTCCTCCTCCTCCTCGCTCGGGTAATCCACCCGCAGGCTGAACATGAAGCGGTCGAGTTGCGCCTCGGGGAGCGGATAGGTTCCTTCCTGTTCCAACGGGTTCTGGGTGGCAAGCACGAAGAACGGCGGGACCAGCGGATAGGTCTCGCCGGCGGCCGTCACATGGCATTCCTGCATCGCCTCCAACAAGGCGGCCTGGGTCTTGGGCGGGGTCCGGTTGATCTCGTCGGCCAGCAGGATATTGGTGAACACCGGCCCGCGGATGAACCGGTAGTTCTTGCGCCCGGTGGCCTCGTCCACCTCCAGCACATCGGTGCCGGTGATGTCGGTGGGCATCAGGTCGGGGGTGAATTGAATCCGCCGGAACCTCAGGTCCAGCACCTCGGCCAACGTCCGGATCATCAGGGTTTTCGCCAGTCCGGGCAGGCCGATCATCAACACATGTCCCCGGGAAATCAATGCCAGCATCAGGCTGTGGATGATTTCACGCTGACCGACGATCATCTTGCCCATTTCCTCCGTCACCCCATCCAGCCGCCCGATCAGCACGCGGAGCTGGGCGGCGGTTTCCTCCGCCAGATTCTCCTCCTCGCCGCCCTCGTCGAGATTCACGGTGGAGGTTCCGGATTTGTTGGCGGAGGTTTCCGGCACGCGGCGCGCCCGGGTGGGGGCGGCGGAGCCGGTGTTGGAATCATCACCGGACCCTTCTTCGAACACCATCACCTCGTCGGCAATCTTGATCTTATCGCCCGGCTTGAGCACCTTCGGCCATTCGACCCGCTGGCCGTTGACATAGGTTCCATTCATGCTGCCGAGGTCACGCACCGACCATGTACCGTCGTCCTCGGTCAACTCGGCGTGATGTCGCGACACCCGGCTTTCCGGCGACAGTGCCACCCGGTTGTCGGTCGCCCGCCCGATCGTGACCGGCGGCGAGTCCAGCGCCACCCGCAGCCCCTCGTCGGTGCCTTCGATGATTCTCAAAAATTTGGTGGTCTTCATAACTGCTATTTTTTTGTGAGATCGATGGTTCCCAGGTCACGCGGTGCGCCACCCACCCGCAGGCCACCCAGCGCCGGAAGATGCCGGTGGGCGAAAAACGGCAGTCCCTTGACGCGCGGGGCCTCCTCCCGGTAGAGATGGCGGGTGCGGACCATCTGCCACTCGTCGGCCGCCTCGCGGAGTTCGATGATTTCAAGCCGCCGCAGGTTGGCATCGATCACCTCACCCGAGCCGCGGAGGATCCGTCCATCCCGGATGCGCTCGACGAACACCAGCGCGACCTCGCCATCGATCCCGGTCCGGTGGCGGAGCCGGCGGTTGAAAAACGAATCCGCCTTGACCACGCCCTGCTCCAGATGTTTTTCCCGGTCAGCCGGGAGCTGCAGTGCCGCCCCGAGCCCGAGCCCCTCGATGACCCGGTTGTCCCGGGTCACCAGCACCAGATCAAAGCGCCCCACCGGCAGCTTGTCGAAGCGGAACCCCGAGCCACCGGCATCAAGCGTGGCCAGATAGACCCGGGTCCGGTCCCGCTCGATGGCGATGGCATGGGTCAACACCGCCCCGGCCACCTTGCCGGAGATGACCCCCGTGTCGGTCGCCGCAGGTTGCATATAGATCCGGCCTGGCCCATCGGCCCGCGCGGTGGGGGCCAGCAGGGCCGCCAGCAGGGATGAGAGTATCAGGATTTTGCCGCCCATTGTTTTGCCGCTTCCGCGCGTTCGTGTTTCGGATAGTCTTTCGCCAGTGCGTTCCATACCTTGCGTGCCTCATCCTTGCGGCCGAGTTCGTAGAGCGTCCTGCCCTGCCAGAAGAGCACGTCGATTTCCTCCGGCGAACCGGGCCGGACTTTGAGGCTGGTCTCCAGATCCTGCAAGGCCCGATGCCAATCCCCGGCGAGAAACATCACCCGGGCCCGCCATAGCAACTGGTCCCCATCGAGCCGGGCCGCCGGCCGTTGCCGCTCCCACGATTCGAGTTTGGCGCGGGCTGCATCCAGCTGGCCCGCCGCCACCAGATCCTCGATCGCCAGCGAGTGCGAGCGGTCGATCACCGGAGCCTTGCGCTCCGCTTCGCCGGGATCCTCCACCGCCTCGGCGAAGCAGCGCCGGGCGGCCTCGCTCCGGCCATTGAGCAGATGATAGTCGCCCAGCCGGATTTTCGCCATCCGGGCCAGCGCCTGGTCGCCGCCTTTTCCCAGCCTGGCCACCAGCCCGACCACCAGCGGGTCCTTGAGTCCGAACACCCGGAGATCGAGTTCCAAGCGATCCGCCGCCCCGCCCATCGCCGCGCGAGCCGGCCCGGGCAACGCGGATAGCCGCGCCAATGCCGCCTGCGGATCACCCTTGCCGGTTTCACGGATCGCCATCTCCATCGCCGCAATCCATGGGTCGCCTTGTGGCTTGGCTGACTTCAACCACGCTTCCGCCCATTTCACGGCAGCCGCCTGCGGTAAAAAATCCTTGGCCAGGGTAAAGCCCGCCTTGCATCGGGATTCCTCCAACGCAGACGGATCCTCCTTTTCCAACAATTCCAGAAACGGTGCCAGTTCTTGCTTGTTGTTGACCGATGCCGCCCCCAGATCACGGGGGATCATGAGCGTGCGCCGCCCCTCGATACCGCGGGTGCCATTCCGCAACCGCAGCACCACCGTCACCGGCTCAAGGCTCATCCACAAGCGCCGGACATCGGCCCCCTCGTCCACCCGTCCGTCGGACCACAGCCACTGCACCTGCCAATCCACTCCCGGGTCCGGGATCGCGGCTCTGACGTTGACATACCATTCGCCGCCGTAGCCGAGATACCGGTCCGCCACCAGCTCCCCTAACGGAACCGGCGCGCCGTCGGCCGACTCAACCCCGCCGGACTTCACCCGGCCGGGATGGATCCAAGCCTCTGGCGGCACGTTGCCCAACTTGCCGTCCCGCTCCCAGCCGAGCACCATCGCGCCCGGGGGATCGATCGCCGCGTGGCAATAGTCCACCGTCGCCAGTCCCTTCGGTACCCGGACCCCGGCGACCGGCACCTTCGTCGGATCAAGCGGCGGCGGCTGGTTTTGCTGCCACTGCAACACCGGACGCCCTGCAACACTTACATAGGACACATCGTCTGATAGTGTGTAAAACCGCAACTCCCCACCGTCACCGGTTTTGATGAGCCCGGTGTAGCGGCTGAGAAAATGCCCGGCTTCTCCGAACGGATTTCCGCCGTGGAAAACCAACGGCACGAACGCCGCACCATCCACCGCCGGAGACTTCCGCCAAGCGTCCTGCCAACCGCCAAAGGTGGTGATATCGGCCCCGGCCGGAAGTCGCCGGGTTTCCAGCAGCAAGCTCCGTTTCGCGGTCCATGATTTCATCTGGCGCGAGGATTTGCCGCCGAAATAGAGGGTTGCCGCTGCGCCGTTTGCCGGCATTGATTCCGCCAACATCAACAATGCGTTCCCCGGTCCGTGCCAGATGCCATCCAGTCCGATCTCCCTGCCGGTCCCATCTAACAAAACAACATCCCGCATGTCCGTGCGCCCCGCGCCAAAATCCGGCAGCCGGATTTCCCAACCCGCTTCGGGAATCCCCGGCTTCCCATCCGCCCGCAGCATCACCCGGTAGGGCGCGCCCGCGATCGCCCACTCACCCGCATCTTTCCGTGGAGCGGCGGCGGCGCTTGCGGAGATACCTATCAACAGAAACAGCGGCAAATGGGAAATCCGGATCATGGTGCGTCGAGCGAGCGGAAATAGTCATCCACCGGTTGTTGGAAACCGGGGGGCACCGTGACCTCGGCACCGCCGGGCAACCGCTTCTCGCCGACGAACCGGCCGCGGGCACCCTCCAACATTCTCACCGCGCCGGTGGAGTCTGCCTCACCCAGTTTGCGGAGGCTTGCGACGATCCTCCGGTGCAGTGCCTCGTAGTCCGCCAACCGCCCGCTCTTCAGCGCCTCGCGGGATTCATCCATCAGCCGCGCCACCTCCGGCAACGGCCCGGTCCGCAGATAGAACAAGCGTGCGGTCGCGTAACTCTTCGCCGTCTGCCTCGCCAGCAACGCCTGCTCGGCGGCCAGCGCGTCGTTGAGCATCTGGTCCGGCGAGTTCACCGGACGCAGCGGGGCCTCACCGGTCATCCCCTCGCGCTGGCTCACCCCGCCGGCCTTGCCGCCGCCGGTCGCCTTGGCATCGGCCGCAGGTCCGTCGTCCTCCACCTGGCCGCTCTGCAGCGGATCGTTGGTGCGCCGGGCGTCGATCGAGCTTCCTTTTAGATCGTCGGCCCGCTGGTTGACCATCTCCCCGCTCGACATCCCTTCGCGCCCGCCGCTGGAGCGCCCGGTTTGTTCATTCTTGTTAGGCGGGGTATTGCCGGATTTCCCCTGTGCGTTGAACCCCGGCATCGGTCCGTCCGCGACTTCCCAGCCATTGGCGGGATTGACTGCGAAGGCATTGTTGGAGGCCGCATCCTGGACCTCTTCGGCCAGGCCTTCCTGCTCCTCCAGCAAGTCGCCGACCAGATCGGTGAATGAATCGGGCAGCGGCAGGTTGGGAATCTCCGGCATTTCCGTTAGATCAAAGTTTTCCATCAGCCACTTGGTGGTTTCATTTTTATCGGGCAGCCACATTTCCATGTCCTCGGCGGTTTCGGCGGCTTTTTCGAGCGCCTCCAACAATCCCTCCTCCTTCTGCACGGCGATCTCCGAGGGTTTCAACTCACCCGCCGCGGCCTGCTCGGCATCCTGTTGGATCACATCCTCGTAGATCTTGGTCAGTTCCTCGCGCAACTCGTTCATCGGCCGCAGGTCGGGAAAGGCGTGGGCATCGATCAACATTTGCTCGATCAACTGCGCGAGTTCCTCCTTTTGGGCCGCCAGTTCCTTGGCCACCGCCTCATCCTCCGGGCTCAGTTGGTCCTTGGATGCCAGTTCCTTGCTTTTCTCCACCACCGCGCGTTGTTGTTCCACCAGTGCATCGAGTTTTTCGCGGATTCCGGCGGCGGTTTCTTTGAGCGACTCCGCCTTTTCGCCGGCGGTGCTCCGTTGCGAGGTATTGAGCAATTCGAGAATCCTGGCAAGGTCCACCAGCACCTGCTTGCTCAGCGGCACCGCTGCGGGAAACCGGCCGCCCTCGAGTTGTTCCGCACTGAGCAGCATGTTTTCATAGATATGTGACTCACCCATCAGCACGGCGCCCTTCGCCACCACCGTGCGGAATGCGGCGTCCCCGAGCGATGCGTTTTGGGATCCATCCGCCAGCGCTTGTCGCACCACCCGCGATTCATCGGCCAACGCGTCCTGATCGCCCGCCAGCGCCGCCTCCTGGCCGGTCGATGCTTGCTGCACCCGGCCGTGCAAACGTTGCTGCCGCTTGAACAACGCCTCCACCCGCCCGATCAAATCACGCACCGCCTCGCCGCTCGACTCATCCCGTAGGTCATCAGGCAGGTTTTTCAGGCGGGCGAGAATCGCCGTCTCCAGCGCCTCGCCCCGGGCCAGCGCGTCGCTACGCGCGGCCCCCTCGCTGGCGGCCGCATCCCGCAGGGCCAGCACCGCCTGCGGCAACTCCCTGGCCATCAGCGCCGCCAGCACCTCCCGCCAGGCCGCCGAACCTGCCGGAGTGGCCGCCACCAACCGGCCGGCCGCCTCTTCGATCCGCACCTGCCGCTCGGCCAGCGAAGCCGCCGTCCCGCTCTGGTCCGCCGCGGTGTTCCGCAACAACGCGCGGGTGGCATCGAGGTTCGTCTGTTGGAGCCGCAGCAGGTCATCCAAGCCACCTAACAAACCTCCCAACCGGCTCTCCTCCGCCCGCCGCAATTCCTCCGGCGTGACGATCCGCACGACGAGCATCCGCGACAACGTCCGCCCCGGCCCCGTGACATTGTTGGTATCCCGGGCCGCGACGCAGAACCACGCCTCGCTTTCCTCCGCGCCCACCCAGCGCGACATCTGGAGATCCGCGGTTTGCTTGAACGTGCTTCCCCCGGGTTGCCAGACCTGGATCACCCGCCCGTCCGGCTTTTCAGCCGTGCCCCGCCAAACGGAAACCTCCGCCAAACCATAGTCGTCGCTCGCTTCAAAGGTCAGCCGCAACCACGCGTCACGGGTGAGCAAGACCTCCTCCTCTCCGGTCGGCTCGATCAACCGCACCCGCGGCGCCTCGTCCATCCTGAGGTTGAATTCGATCCTCCCTTTGTCGGTTAGGCCCGCAACATCCGTCCAGCTCACCTGCCAGGCCCGGTTGCTGGTCAGGCGGCCGCTGAGCTGCCAGGTCTCGGGTGCTCCCGCCATCGAAATCTTCGCCTCCTCGCCCCCGGCTAACAACTCCTTCACCCCGCGATCAAAGGTCAGGTCCACGGCGACATCCGCCCCCTGTGGCACCGCCGGCCACGGTGCGCCATCCGCCACCTGCACGGCCGGCAGTCCGGTGTAGGCCGGCGGCGTGACCGCGAGCCGCCGGGCCACCACCCTGGCGGGTAGTCGCACCTCGATCCGCCGCTCGAACGATCGCGCGTCCCCCGCTTCAAACCAATAGCGCGCGGACTCCCACCACTTGCGCCCGACCGTCCACTCCATCGCTTCACCCTCGCGTTTGGCGAGGCTGCGTTCCACCCCGCCGTCGCTCTTGGCGACCACCAGCCACACCTCCTCGGGAATCTTCCCCGCCAGCGTCACCTTCATCGTCAGACTGGCACCGCGGGCGATCACCTGATCCCCCGGCAGCACCGCCACCACCCGGGTTTTGGTGACGGGTGCGATCTCGCTGGCCGGCATCAGCACCCGGGCCATCCGCTGGCGAAACTCGGCGGGCTTCAGCAGGAAAAGAACCAACCCTAACAATCCGAGCGCTCCCGCCCCCGCGGCCCACCCGCGCAGCCGCCGCCAATCGTAGATCCGTTGCCAGGAAATGCCATGCCACAATCCGGCGAGTTCGCCCAACAATACCTCGCGCCACTGTGGACTGGCCGCCAGGCTTTGATCCAATTGCACCGCATTGACCAGCGCGTTGTCCGTCCGCCCGGTGGTCGTTTCCAGCCTGCGGGCCAGGGCGGCCTCGTCCATCCGCCGCAGCGAGGTGCGCAGCATCTGAACGACGGCGGCGGCCAGCGGCAACGCGAACGCCCCGAATCCCAGCCAGCGACCGACCGTTCCGAAGCGCACCCGCGAATCCAGCGCCAACCACACCCCGAGCACCACCCCGGCCGCCACCAGCCCGATCGCCAGCGAGGTCAGCCCGCGGCCAAGCTTCAAGGCACGCCCCGCCCGCCGGAGAATCTGCCGTGGCGACGATCCTGCGGTGGCACCCGAAGCTGTGGTGGGAGGGTTCAAAGGATCAGTTTACGGCCACACGTCCGAATTCTGTTCAGCCCGGTGCTGAATCTCGGGAAAAACGTCGGGGTGTGTGGCAATCCAGACGAAGTCCTGAATGACCGCTCATGCCAGGACCGTTCGGATAGGCTGGAAATATCGAGTCAGAGCGGGATGAGGCAGGTTGCGTCCGGCCAGAGGGTGGAGAGGGATTCATCGAGCGTGGCCAGTTTGCCACGTTTGCGGCGGGCGAGTTCCGCCAACCAGGCATCGGTGACCTGCCGGTGGCCGGTGAGGCGGGTGGGGTCGATGTCCGAGTAGGAAAAACCCTCCAGCCATGATTGGTGTTTGGGATGCGCCCGATAGGCTTCGAGCGTGTGCCAAGCCGCGGCGGCACTGCGGTTGGCCGCCATCATCATGTGAATCCGGAGCAGGGTTCCTTCCGTGACCGGGCAGGTGGCAAAGTGCTCGATGGTCCGAAACCAGCGAAGACAGCGGGTCCGGTGGACATGCTCGCAAATGGCCATGGCAACGAGCACGTTTCCATCCAGGAGGTAGGTGGTCATTGTCTTGGCGGAATTGTGCCGGTGCCGGGCAACGCCCCATGTCGGATGTCATCATCCTCGGTGGCCTGTTGGACATCCTCGTTGGTCAGAGCGGTTCCTCTCCCGCGCACCACCGGGAGCTGTGTTTCCGGATCGATTCGAAAATCCGCGTCGGGCGCGGCACCTGTCCGAGCAGTATCCGCGCCACCTGACACCCGGCGGCGCAGCAAGTCGCCGACGGCTTTGCTGATGGATGTTCTCTGCAAAAGCGCGTGAGTTCGCGCCATCGCGTAGAGGTCATCGTCGAGGTTGATCGTCAGTCTCATGCGTTGAACCATGGTGCATTGGTGCGATGGTGTCAAACGGAAAATCAGGAAATTGTTCGAGCGGTGCTTCAATCTCAAGGGATGCTCAAACATTTGGAAGAATTGCCAGACGGAACCTCAAAGATGGCAATCACCGGGAGGTCCGGGGAGGTTGTTACCAGAGGGTGGTGATGGCGGGGTAGGTGGAGATGATGTCATCGGAGGTGATGATGGTGAGGTGGTGGATCATGGCGGAAAACCCCTTGCCGCCATTCTGCAGGGCCAGCAAAGCACAGGTATCGAGCAGGCAGTGCGGATTCATCGGCATTCCTCCGGCCATTCGTCTTCGCTTGCTGGTTCGGTGGGGTCATATCCGGGAGCGAAGGTGACGCACAAGGCGGGGTCAGGAACCAAGCGGCGAACCGGCTTGGCTGGACCCGGTCGACGGCGGATGATTTCCGCCACTTCCTTGCCGTTGCGGCAGATCACGACGACCTCGTCATTTTCCTCGACGGCTTTGACCAAGGCGGAAAGGCGGCTTTTGGCTTCGTGCATGTTGGCGGTGATCATGGTGGACTAGGTTAGCTAAGGACGAGCGGTTTGTCAAGGGGATTTGTGGAGGTTCCAGGTGCCGCCGAGGCACGTGCTGCTTTCTGAATTCCTGCATCAACCCCGTTTTCCAAGACCGGCCGGAAGCCCAATACTGTTCAATTAGGCGCAGACGTGGGGATTTTATAAAGCCGGAAGTTGGAGAAATACGATTTACCAGCTTTCATCGTCGCGCCGTAGCTGACGACCTTCACCGAGATGAACTCGGGTATCTGGTCTTTTCCCGCGACCCGCACCTTTCCAGGCACGGTGAACTCGCGACTGGCGGTGGTCCAGATTTTCGAATTGCCGGGCGGCGAGGGCACCTGCGCCCGGTAGCACATGATCAACGCGGGCCGCCCCGCTGCCGGAGCGCGGCGGAAAATCGTGCGCTTCTGTCCCGGATTCGGGTCGCTGCACCAGGCTTCCGCGTGGATCTTGGCGGAAAAATCCCAGGTCATGCAATCGACCTCGATCCGGTAGCTGGCACCCGGTTCCACCGGCACCGGCACGCTTTCCAGCTTGCCGCCCTGATTGCCCGCAATCCCCGGCGGCAAGTCCAGCATCACCGCCCGGCGTCCACCCGCCTGTTCCTGAGGTGCCATTTTCACATAGGGCGCGTTGTCCTTGTAAAACGCCTCATCGGGAAACGCGGTCAACCAGCCATGCAGCGGGTTGTCACCTGTGAAGCCACCGTTTGGCAGCAGATTTTTTTCGGCAGCCAGGGCGGAACCCGAGACCACGGCCAGCGCCATCAGGGCGGCAGTGAGATGTTGTTTGGATTGCATATCAGCGTCGAATCCCCGCCACACTGCGGGCAGGCACCGGAAACATGAACCATAACCGGTGACCCGTCGAGACCTGAATCGGGAAATCAACGGTTGATGGAGACCTCCTGCTTTCCCCCGGTGAATGAACCCTCAAATTTTTCTAATCCATTCCGCGAGTTCGGCCCGGCGGATCTTGCCGATGGGACTGCGCGGCAGCGCCGGCAGCCTAACCGGATTCTGCAAGCGCCGGAACCCGGGTGCCCGGAGGTGATACTCCGCCAGCACGGCCGCGATCACCCGCGGCGGCACCGCGTCCTCGAATACCGGCACCAACCGATGCTCCGCCCGCGCATCCGGCACCGCCACCACCACAAACTGTCCGGCCCGCAAACCGCCCCGCGCGCCATCCAACAATTCCTCCTCGATCCGTTCCGGGTCCACCAACTCCCCCAGCACCTTGACCGCCGTGTCCATCCGCCCCAGCGGTGTGAGGCGGCCATCGGCAATCGCGCCGCGGTCGGCAGTGACATGCCATTCGCCGCGCCGCGGTTCGAATCGCCACTCGTCGCCGACGTGCACGAGGGTACCGGAAAACAACGCGGGACCGGCGATCTCAAGCCGCCCCACGGCATCCGCCCGTACGCGCCAGATCGGCAGCACCTCGAACGCCGCGGGTTCATACGATTTTTCTAGTAGTTCCAAACCCTGGGTGGCGATTTGCGAGCCGGCCTCGGTCATCCCATAGCTGGCGAGCACCGGCCAGCCCAGCGCGCGCGCGGACCGTCCGGCTTCCCCGGCCAGCCGCCCGCCGCCCACCACCACCGCCCGCAGGGCCGGCGGCGCGGCGACCCCGGAAGCGGTTAGATCGTGCACCTGCGCCGGCACCAGCGAGGTGTGGGTCACTTCGTGTTTCACCAACCAATCCCGAAATCCGGCCGCCTGCCAGCGGGGTTCGAAAGTCCGGTAGCGGCAGCCCGCCTCGAACGCCCGCGCCAGCACGCCGAACCCACCGACGTGATACCACGGCAGCGCCAGCCCCCAGCACGAGTCCGCCGTCACCCGCAGGTGGGCGTTCACCGCCGCAGCGGACAGCAGCAGCGCCTCCTTGGACAAGGCCAGCCACTTCGGCGGACCGCTGCTGCCCGAACTCTCGAACAACACCTGACCCGCCAACTCCTCCAACTCGGGAAGTCCGCCGGCAAACCCCGCCGGTGCCAACGGCCGGTCATCGGCCCAGAATCCCGGATCCCTCAGTAGCTTTGCGTCCATGGCAGTGCATCCAACAAGTCGTCAAACCCCAACCCGGTCCCCGGCGGCGGTTGGAACACCGGCGACCATGGACCCAATAACTCGGAAAAGGCATCGGGTTGGAACAAATGATGGGTTTGCAACCCGCACACCCCCGGCAGGCCGGGAAACTGCAAGCCCAACCGGGCCGCCTCCCAAGCCGCGAACGCCTGGCCCAACGGATGATCCATATAACTGGTCAGTACCACCCGCTGGCGGTTCCGCAGCGCCGCTTCCGCCAGCGGCAGTGGTTCGTCCACCGCCGGCTTGATGATCAATACCTTGGCGCCGATGCTCAGTGGGCTGGCCTCCCGGTCGACCGCCAGACAGACCCCGGTCCGGCGGCGAAACTCCACCCACTCGCCCTCCGCATAGGGAAACGGATCCTCCACAAAATCCACTGCCCGCCGGGCCGCATCCGGCAATCCTGCCAGTAAGCCGGCCACCTGGGCGGCGGTGGCGGATTCATTGAAATCCAGCCGCCAGCGCAGGTTCGGATATTCCTGTGCCATGGCCGATAGAAACGCCGCTTCCTTGCGCGCCTCACCGGCGCATTTGAGTTTTACCACCTCGAACCCCGCTGCCACCGCCGCGTCCAGCGCGGCAGGATCCGGCGCGGAAAGGGTGGCGTGGCTGCGCGGCACCTCCATTTCCTCGAACAACGACTCCTCGTGGCTGCGCGCCGCAGAGTCGAATTGCACGCAGCGCAGCGCCCGCCGCACGATCGGCCAGCGCCGGGCCTCCGCCAGATCTGCCAGGCATTTCGCCAGCGGCGGGTCGCCGAGTTCCGGCCATGGATGGATGCAACCATAGCCCCCGCCCAACCGGATCAGCGCCCCCTCAAACTCCCGCCGCCCGGACATGGCATTGAGAAACCCCTTCGCCCGCAGGCGGTAAAGTGAAATTTGCGGCTTGTCGTCGGGAAGAAAGATCATGGAATGGGCGGGCGCTGGCCTCGTGCAGACTGCCTCCCCGGCCACCGAATGACAAGACTTTTGCGGCGCGGCCTTCACCCCCGGGAGGATCGGTTAAAGCCTTGACCCAGGTAGGGTGAGGGAGAGCCCCACTCACTTGCCCCGATCTGAGGGAACTGCTTTGAATTTCGCGATGACGGCTGCAATTGGCTTCACATTTCCCGGCATTGGGCTAAGCCGGTCCCGTGTCCTGGCTGTTTCTCTCCATCGCGTCCGCCTTTTTGCTCGGATTGTATGACAAAGACCTGCTGTCGTGAACTGCGGAACTTGCGGCGCAGCCAACGGGCGACCGCAACTTCCGCCAAGATTTCCGGTTTACATGGCGTCATGTCCGGCGCAGCATCGCTCGCACCACCTGTTGCTTTGATCATGGAAACGGAGTCCACGCCATTTCCAGGCGATGAAGATTCGCTTGATGTCGCGTTGATGGCCCGCATCGGTGCGGGCGATCACGCGGCTTTCCGCGCCCTGGTGGAACGGCATCAGGACGCGGTGGTGGGTACGGTCGCCAGGATGCTGGGGAACCCGGCGGATGCCGAAGATATCGGCCAACAGGTGTTTCTGCGGATCTGGCGCCACGCCAAGAGGTATCGGCCCGAAGCCAAGTTCACGACCTACCTTTTCACCATCACCCGCAATCTGGTGTTCAACGAAACCCGGCGGCGGAGCCGACGCAAGGAGGTTTCCCCCGACGAGCGGGAGGAAATCTCTCATTTGCAGGTGGCGGCGGAATCCGCGCGGCAGCCGGATGCCGAACTGTTGCAGGCGGAATTGCAGCAGGCGGTGGATGCGGCGATCGCGGCGCTGCCGGAGGTCCAGCGGATGGCGGTGGTGCTGCGCCGCTACGAGCAAATGCCTTACGAGGAGATCGCCGAAGTGCTCAAGCTCTCGCTATCGGCCGTCAAAAGCCTGCTGTTTCGCGCCCGCGCCACCCTGCGCGAATCCCTGCGGAATTATCTCGATGAATGAGCCGGCCAGCGGTCGTTCACAGGCTCAAATGATCGATGTAGCGGTCTTCGAACCCGTCGTGAAGGTTGAGTTCCACCACTTCGATCCGCGCCCGCAGGGCTTCCATTCCGGGTAGCACCGCGCGGTCGAGCACCGCCAGAATCGCGCCACCGAGCGAGGTGTTTCCCACCACCGTCACCTGTTCGGTGGTGAATCCCGGCAGCAGGCCCATCGTGATCGCGTGGTTGATATCGATGTGCATCCCGAAGCCTCCGGCCAGATAAACGCGGCCCACTTCCGCCGCTGAAATACCGGTCACCTCCAGCAGGGTGTCGATGCCCGCTCCGATCGCGGCCTTGGCCTGCAACAACTGCGCCACATCCACCTCGCTGATCCGGGGGCCGTCGTCTCCGGTGCCCGCCTTGAGCCGCAGCGCGTATCCGTCCTCGGTTTCGATCCGGTATTCCGCCGGCACCTCCGGCCAGCGTTGGCGGTCGAAGCGACCGTTCTCCTGCAGCAGCCCGCAGGTCCGCCCGCAGGCCAGAAAATCCACATAGGCTGAGCCACACACCCCTGCCTCCGCCGTCACCGGACCACCGCCGATCACCTCCACCCCCAACGCAAACGGAGCCATCCCCAGATGGATGGTTTCCACCGCTCCCGCCTGGGCCCGGGTCCCTGATGACAGCCCCGCGCCCTCGAATGCCGGACCGGCGGCCGTCGCGCAACCGACCAGACGCCCCCCGGCGTGCAACACCACCTCGCCATTCGTCCCCATGTCCACCAGCAGGCTCGGCAAGTCGTCATAAACCATTCCGGTGGCATAAACTCCCGCTGTGAGATCCGCCCCCACGTAGGCGGAAAGCCCGGGCAGCAGTTGCCAGGGCAGGGCGGGATCGACGCCGCCGCCCGCCAGCCCGATTTCGGCGGCGGTGAGCCTCCGGCCTGCGAGAAACCGTGCGGTGAATGGCGCGATACCGAGCGAGGTCGGGTCTTCATCGGCCAGAATGTGGAGCATGGTGGTATTGCCGGCCAGCGCCACTCCCGCCAACCGGGACGCCGGACGCGCTGCCCGCTCGCAGGCTTTCGCCACCAGCGGAGCCAGGGTTTCCTCCACCAGTGCGCGCCGCATTGCCTGGCGCACGGTCGCCGAGGACGCCGCCCCGATCCGGGTCAGGACGTTGTCGCCAAACCGGATCTGCGCGTTGAAACCGCCGGCCCGGGACAACACCGTGCCGGTCGTTAGATCCACCAGCATCACCACCACCGTGGTCGTGCCCAGGTCCACCGCCAGCGCGAGGTCGCGCTCGGGGGTGGCCGCGAACAGCGGGTCCAGGTGATAGGGAACGTTGAGTTCGAAGGTTTCACCCACCTGCGGAGCCAGCCCGATCCGCGCTCCCTCGGGGATGCCCAGGACCACGCTGGATCCGGGCACCAGGCGCATCCTGCACGAACGCACCATCCCGCCGGCCGTTACCCGGGTCCCCTCGGCGGCATCCACCAGTTCACCCTCGAGGAGTTCCACCAGGCAGCCCTTGCACCAGCCGCGCTGACCGCAGCGGGCGTTGAGCGGCACCTCGTGCAGCGCCAGTAGGTCGGTTAGGCTGCGGTCCAGCAGGCCTGCGGCAACCGTGACGTGGCGGCGGCTGCCCGCAGGAGATCCGGTTTCAAAAAACAATTCGGCGGCGGACATGACAAGGGTGGTTTCCGTCGATTGGGTGTTAGATCGGCTCCGAGCGCATGATCGCCGCATCCGGCGAGTGGACCAGGCGGTGGCCGGGTTCGATGATCTGGAACCGGTCGGTGTCCCAGGCCCCCCACACCAGATCCCGCAGCCAGGCGAGGTTTCCCTGCACCCGCTCGTAGTTCCATCCGAGGTGTTTCGCGCACTCCGCGGTGTAGCCGGCGTCCCGTTCGGTTTCCGGCGTGCCGTGATCGATGTAGGCGGCGGTGTCATAGGACGCCCACATCGCAACCTCGCTTTCCAACAGAAAGTCCACATCCTCCGGATCGAAGCGTTGGGAGAGATCCTCCCGCAGCGCGGCCTCCCGTTCCGGCCCGGGCACCCGGCGGGCGCGGTTCCATCCGGGGGTGTAGTAGTAGCACCCGGGGCAGGCCGCCTGCCGTTGGTCGAACCATTCGCGATCCCCCAACAACACCGCCCGGCAGTCGTGGGCCCGTGGAATCACCAGCCGGTGGCGGGCGGAATGGAGGTTGGTGGTGCCACAACCGCACAACCCGTAAACCAGCGCGATGGCCTCGATGTCCTGGCGGGACTCCCATTCGGTGATGACTTTCTGCAGCTCCACCCGCATCACATCCGGTCGGTCATGAAGGCCCATTTCCAATATCCTCCGGTCCACCACATGATCGGCTCCAACCTCGGCCAGCGCCAGTTCCTGCTCGAAGACATCGCACACCAGCAAGGCCAGCGCCGGTGGCGGATTGGGGGGGATAATTGGATTCATGGGAGTATTGATAGATAATGTGGCTTAATCAGGAGGCTGCTTGGCTGCGGCGCCGGCCCGCGTCCGGTCGCGATATTGCTTGGGGGTCATCCCGCGCAGGTCGCGGAACACATGGGTCATATAACTCTGATCGCAGAAACCGCAGGCCGCCGCCACCTCGGCCAGTGGCTGGTCCGTCTCCAACAACAACTCGGCCGCCGCCTGCACCCGCACCTCCCGCAGCATCTCCACAAACGAACGGCCGGTCCGCTCCTTGAGCAACTGCGACAAATGCCCGGCGGAAACCCCCACATGCCGCGCGAGATCATCCCGCGAGAGATCACGATCCAGGTGCCGGCGCAGGTAGTCCAGCGACGCCGTCACCAATACCGGCACATCGCACCGCTGCTGCCGCTCCATCGCCACGAAAATCCGCTCCAGCGTCCGCCGCAACCAGCCCGACAACGCCTCGTCGTCCTCGATTTCCGCCAGTTCCGCCAGATGGGCGAACCGCATCCCGAGGATCTCGGTTTGCGAAGCGCCCGCCTCCACCGCTGCCCGCGAAATCATCACCACCAGTTCCAGTAGCAGCCCCTTGAGCAACTCGTTGCGCTCTTCGCCCACGCTGTAGATATGCACCAGCAGGTGGTTTACCAACCGCACCGCCTCGCGCCGGTCCCCGGACCGGATCGCCGTCAGCAATGACGGCTCCTGATAGAGATAGAACTCGCGAATCCGGTCGAACGGTGGCGCGTCGGCCATCGCCATCGGGGGAAACGTGTTTCTAACTGGAGGGTTGCCCATGGTCTTGGAGATCCTAGAGAATTGAGCCCGGAGTGTAGGCGGCGGCCGCCGGGTGGGCCTCCTCCAGTTTCCGCACCGCTGCCGCAAAGGCGGCCGTCTGCTCACGTGCCGCACCGGCCTGCTGATGCCCGCGGGAAACGATCCCGGTTAATTGGTCACGGCCCAGCCCCAGTCGGGAATCGCCGGCCAGGCGGTCGATCAGGTCATTGTGGCGCACCGTCCCCTCGCGCAGGGCCTTCACGGTCGCCAGCGCGTGCTCCTTGATCGCCTGATGGGCGGTTTCCCTGCCGACCCCGGCCTTGACCGCCTCCATCAACATGGTGGTGGTCATTAAGAACGGCAGGTAGTGCGCGGTCTCGGCATCGATCACCGCCGGCCAGGCATCCATCTGCCGCAAGACCGTTAGAAAAGTCTCCCACAACCCGTCCATCGCGAAAAACGCGTCCGGCAACATCACCCGCCGGACCACGGAACACGAGACATCGCCCTCGTTCCACTGGTCGCCCGCCAACCCGGCCGCCATCGCCAGATGGCCTTTCAAAATCACATGAAACCCGTTGATCCGCTCGCAGGAGCGGGAGTTCATCTTGTGCGGCATCGCGCTCGAACCGGTCTGTCCGGGAGCGAACCCCTCGCTCGCCGTCTCATGCCCGGCCATCAACCGCAGCGTCTTGCAAAACGACGAGGGGCCCGATGCCAGATCGACCAATGCCGAGACCACCCGCAAGTCCAGCGACCGCGGATAGACCTGCCCCACATTCTCCCATACCGCCGGCAGTCCCAGATGGGCCACCACCCGCCGTTCCAGCTCGGCCACCTTCCCCGCATCGCCGCCAAACAACGAAAGTTGGTCCATCTGGGTGCCCACCGCGCCTTTCAGGCCGCGCCCGGCATAGCCTGCGATCACCCCGTTCAGCGCCGTCAGCGCCCCCAGGATTTCCTCGCCGAACATCGCCACCCGCTTGCCCAAGGTCGTCGGCTGCGCCGCCACATTGTGGGTCCGTGCGGTTAGCACCAGTTCGGCCCATTGCTCCGCCCGGCTCCGCATTCCGCCCAGCGCCGCCACCGACTTGTCCCGCACCAGTGCCAGCGATTTCCACACCTGCAACTGCTCCACGTTCTCGGTCAGATCACGGGAGGTCAGGCCCTTGTGAACGTGCTCGTGCCCGGCCAGATCGTTGAATTCCTCGATCCGCGCCTTCACATCGTGCCGGGTCACCCGCTCCCGCACCATGATCGAATCGGTGTCCACCTGGTGTTTCACCGCCTCGTAGGCGGTGATCGCCTCCGCCGGGACCGCCAGTCCCAGCTCGCGCTGCGCCTTCATTACGGCAATCCAGAATTCCCGTTCCAAAACAATCCGGCCCCCGGCGGACCAGATGGCCTGCATGGCGGGCGAGGCATAGCGTTCGGCGAGCACGTTGGAAATCATGCGGCCGAGCATAAGCCTCCCCGGCAGGCTTGGCAAGCGCGGTCGTGCATGCCGCAACAAGAGACTCACTGCCAACCGACACTCGCCCCGGGCAACGGGCACCCCACCACCCAATCCATTGGAAAGCTCGCCTCCGCTAGCAAAATACAAAATTTCTCTTGACGCAGTGACCCTTTCAACCGTAGTTCCCACGGCCCACGTGTTCACGCGGGGGCCCTATGATGGGTGAGTTGTCTCCACATCCCGGCACCCGCGTTTCCACTTCAAGATCCAAGATGACCTTTCCTTCCGCTCCCAATACCGACTCCACACCTCTCCCAGACCAAGAATCCTCGATCCTGCCGGACCTCACCTCACCGCCACCACCGGCCCCCCACCACCAACCCAACCTCGAAATCGACGCCATGGAACCGCCCTCATCGGGATCAGCCTCATCGAAGTCATCCCCGCCAGCCGCCGCCAAAAATACCAAGGCCGCCAAACCCAAGCCGGCTCCCGCGAAAACCAAACCGGCTGCCAGCAAGCCCGCTCCCGCGAAAGCCAAACCGGTCGCCGCCAGGTCCGCTGCTACGAAGGCGAAACCGGCACCCGCCAAACCGGCCGCAGGCAAAACCAAACCGGCCGTGGCCAAATCCGTGGGCAAATCCGCCCCTGCGCTGGCCAAGGATACCAACAAGGACGGCACCGCCAAACGCCGCATCGACACCCCGGAAATCCAGGAGAAAATCCGCGACCTCATCAAACTCGCCAAGGAGCAGGAGTATCTCACCTACGACGACATCAACGAGATCCTCCCCAACGACCTCGTCAACCCGGAAGACGTCGAGGCCATCATGGAGCGCCTCCGCCAAATGGAGTTCGATGTCATCGACGCCTCGGAGGTGGACCGCTACAAGGACCGCAAACGCGACGAGTCCGACGGGGATGACGAGAAGGACGACCAGAAACTCGACATCCTCGACGACCCGGTCAGGATGTATCTCAAACAAATGGGCCAGGTCGCCCTGCTCACCCGCGAGCAGGAAGTCGAAATCTCCAAACGCATCGAAGACGCCGAAAACGAAGTCGCCCGCCACCTCAACCTCTTCGGCTTCGTCGCCGATTCCTATCTCGAACTGGCCGACAAACTCGTCAAGGGCAAGGAACGTTTCGACCGCGTGATTCTCGACAAGAAAATCGAGTCCCGCGAACGCTACATGAAGAGCCTGCCCAAGCTCTGCGACCAACTCAGGCAACTCCACCGCGAGAATGACGAGGCTTTCCGCCACCTGGCCGCCAGATCCCCGCGCGGCCGCAAAAAACTCGAAGAGGAGTTCGAGAAAAACCTCCAGACCCTCAACCGCCACCTCACCCGCTTCTATTACAAACAGAAAGTCGTCGAGGATTTTTGCGAACAAGTGGACGACTACCAACAGCGGTTCTGGAAATACTCCCGCAAGGTCGAGGCGGACCCCAGCGACAAGGAGTTCGTCACCAAGCTCCGCGAAATCCAACAACGCTCCTGGCACAGCACCGAGTCCTTCAACGCGGCCTACAAACTCCTCCGCCACTGGCTCAAGGAAGCGCTCAAGGCGAAAACCGAAATGGTCGAGGCCAACCTCCGCCTGGTCATCTCCATTGCCAAAAAATACACCAACCGCGGCCTGTCGTTCCTCGACCTCATCCAGGAAGGCAACATGGGCCTGATGAAGGCGGTCGAGAAATTCGAATACCGCCGCGGCTACAAGTTCTCCACCTATGCCACCTGGTGGATCCGCCAGGCCATCACCCGCTCCATCGCCGACCAAGCCCGCACCATCCGCATCCCGGTCCACATGATCGAGACCATCAACAAGCTGATGCGCGTGCAGAAACAACTCGTCCAGGAATACGGCCGCGAACCGTCCCCGGAGGAAATCGCCGATGAAATCCACCTTTCCGTCGAGCGCGTTCGTGCCGTCCTCAAGATGGCCCAGCAACCGATCTCCCTCCAGGCCCCCGTCGGCGATTCCGACGACACCTCGTTTGGCGATTTCATCGAGGACAAGGCGGCCGAAAACCCGATGGAGGAAGCCGGTTTCTCGATGCTCAAGGACAAGATCAAGGACGTGCTGGACACCCTGACCGAGCGCGAACGCGAGGTCCTCGAGCAGCGCTTCGGCCTCAAGGACGGCTACAGCCGCACCCTCGAAGAAGTCGGCCGCCAGTTCCAGGTCACCCGCGAGCGGATCCGCCAGATCGAGGCCAAGGCCCTCCGCAAAATGCGCCACCCCACCCGCATCCGCAAACTCGAAGGCTTCATCGAGCTGCCCAACGCGTGACCGGCACCTGCCGGGTCGGAAGGTCGGAAGGTCGGAAGGTCGGAAGGTCGGAAGGTCGGAAGGTCGGAGGTTCGGGCGGCGTCTCGACTGTGGCTGGCGCGTTTGGTGGCTGGCGCGGCCCGCGCCAGGCCGTTTACCGGGGCGGCTCGCCCCGGTCACAATGCTTGACAAACAAACCACCGCGCCTCCTCATGACCTTCGACCTTCGACCTTCTGACCTTCGCCCCCCATGATCCCCATCCAGTCCATCTTCGTCCGCCACCGCAACGCCCTCCTGCTGCGCGGGCAGTTCACGGACATTTACCTCGACTATTACCTTCACCTCAAGGACCACGGTCTGCGCCCCCCGGCCGCGCTCGACCAGATGCTCAAGGACGCGCTGGCCGTCCTCGCCCTTCATCTAACGGCCCGCCCCTGGGCGGAGACCACCGCCTGGACGGTCAACCTCCGCGCCCCGCGCATCAATCTTTTTGTCACCGGTTCCCCGCTCACCGAGGCCATCACCGGCCGCATTTTCACCGAAGACATCCGCGAGCCCGACCGCAACTTCTTCTACGCCCAAACCACCACTCCCACCAGCAACGAGCCCCGGCTCTCGACCATGGAGGTGGACGATGCCGACCCCCTTGCCTGGATCAGCCGTTTCTACGAGCAGTCCGAGCAGCGCCCGGCCCGTTGTTTCCGGCTCCCGGATGAGCACTTCGTCCTCATCGCCGCCCAACCTGACTGCGATCTGGCCTGGCTCGAATCGCTCGATGAGGACGCAGTCGCCGCCATTCTGACCACTGAGGAAACCACGCTCCTCGAGACCCGCAAGTTCCGCTTCCACTGCGGCTGCAACCTCGAGCGCATCCTTCCCATCCTCGGCGGCTGGAAGAACCGCCTCGACGAACTCTTCCACGATGCCGCGGAAATCACCATCCAATGCCCCCGCTGCGCCGCCAGCTACCTTGTTGCCCGCGAGCAGTTGGAAACAACGGACCCGCCCCCGGATGCCCCCGCACCTCCGGAGCCGCCAAGGTCACGCAAGGCGGAGTGAGTTGGCGCGCTCTCGATATGTTTTCTACCAATGATGGGCATGGGTGGGCGGGCCGGAGGGAGCGGTCATCGGGGGGCGGATGCCGCAGCGTTGGTGATGGTGCCGCTGATGTTCGGGTTGATCATGGTGGTGGGTGTGGCGTTCGGGTTGTTGATCAAGCCGCTGATGCTCCGGGCCGGGCTGCTCCAGGATTTCTCCAAGGCATTCGACTTCGGTTGGGCGATGCGGTTTCTGAAATATACCTGGCTGGAATGCGTGTTGGCCTCACTGTTCCTGTGGGTCGCCTCGATGGCGCTCGCGCTGGTGGGGTTGATGGCGTTGTGCATCGGGATCTATTTCATCAGCGGGCCGATCTACTTCGCGATGGCCCATCTGGACCGCCAGCTTTACCTGCTGTTCCTCGAACGCGGCGGCGACGCGCTCACCCTGAGCCCCAAACTCCGCGATGGTCCACCGCAGCTGCCAACCCTGGAATTGCCGGGTGAGTAATTTTTCCCTGTGTAATTTTTCCCTGTTGCAAACGACTCAAACGCAGTGCATGTTCCGTTCTATGGGAAGCCCCCACTTGGTTTGAAAAGTGTCAGGGCCATCGCGTTGGCGGTGACTGACGAAGCCCGCGCGATTGAGTTTTACGGCAAAACACTCGTCATCTCCCCAATGCTGTTTTCGGCCTCGCCACCCTCTCCTGAACCTGCGTAAATGGGCCCGTCGCCGATGCCCATTCTAATTCAATATTTCACCCGCACACTTTTCCATTGACATTTTTCTCTAAAACTGTTCAAAAGAACCCATGACCGCACGCCTTCCAACCTTCGTCGATTTCTTTGCCGGCAGTGGCCTTGTCACCCAAGGAGCCAAGCACGCCTGCATTCCCGTCTGGTCGAACGACATTTGCCCGAAGAAGGCCGCCATTTACACCGCCAACCACGGAAACGATCATTTCCACCTCGGCTCCATAGAGAAGGTCAGCGGAACCTCCATTCCCCAAGGCGACATCGTCTGGGCCAGCTTCCCCTGCCAGGACCTCTCCCTCGCCGGAAAAATGGGTGGCCTCGCCGCTTCCCGCAGCGGCCTCTTCTGGGAATGGCTCCGCGTCCTCGACGAAATGCCCGTCAAACCCTCCGTCATAGCCCTCGAAAATGTCGTCGGTCTCCTTGCCGCCAATGGCGGCGGGGATTTCCGCCTCCTCTACCAGGCACTCCGCGACCGCTCCTACAAAGTCGGCCCCATGCTGCTTGACGCCCGACTCTGGGTTCCGCAGTCTCGACCCCGCGTCTTCGTCGTCGCCGCTCAGGATCACATCGACACCACCGCCCTCGACGACCACGGACCCAATTGGCTGCACCCTGACGCCGTCCTCAAAGCCATCGCCCCGCTCGATGACATCGTCTTCTGGGCCATGCCCCGCCCCCAAAAGCGCCCCAAGACTCTCACAGATCTCATCGATTGGGACGCTCCCGTCTTCAACGACGAGCGTGCTGCCGCCCTGATTTCCCTCACCGCCGCCAAACACCGGGAACTTCTCGACAAGCTCCCTCCCAACCGCCGCGCCGCCTTCCCCGGTTATCGCCGCACCCGCCAAGGCAAGCAAGTTCTCGAACTCCGCTTCGACGACCTCTCCGGTTGCCTCCGCACCGCCGAGGGGGGTAGCAGTTGCCAATTCATCCTCCTCCACGCCGCCGGAGAATGGAAGGCCCGCAAAATCACCTCCCGCGAGGCCGCTCTCCTCATGGGAGCTCCTCGCTCTTACAAGCTCTCCTTCTCCTACAACGAGTCCTACAACGCCATGGGCGACGCCGTCGTCGTCCCCGTCGTCAAGCACCTCGTCGATCACCTGCTCGTCCCTCTTTCCCAAGCCCATGCCAAACGAACTCCCAAAGCAGTTTCAAGAGTTCGCCTTAGCGCCTGATTAGGATACCCCCGCGTAAGCCATGAAGTTAGAAAAATGCATCAAGGATTTTGTCGTCCGATATGGAATGAAGGGAAACAGCCTCGTACCTGCCCGCCTTCAGTCAATGCTCGCGCTTCTTGAGAGCCTGCGGGGCCGCCCCGAGCTGCTGCTGTCTTCTCACCTATCGGATGCCGGGCAATCGCTGATCGGTCACGAAACTCTTGGCGATACAGCCCACAAGCGACTCTCACTGATAGTTCTCAACAAAAACCACGGTCGTAGGTCTTCCAATCTGCATGCATGGGGCGAACCTCTGCTGAGCCTCGTTCGAAGAGCAGGTTTCGAATCAGCCGATGTGAGTCGGAAAAAATCGATACTGGATGAAGTGCAGGGAATCCTTGCCAATCAGCTCCGCTCAATTCTGGAAGAAGGCCCATTGCGCGTCAAAATGCAGGGTAAGACTGCCGAAACCGTTATCTCCGAGATTCTGGAACTCGCTGAAAAGCGACAAAAGGCCGGTGACGTTGCGCAGTATCTTGTTGGTGCGAAGCTTTCGATTCGGTTGGGGCGTGATATCCCGGTTCATGGAACGAACAAGGGAGATCGCAAATCACACGCCGATGTGGATTCCCGGTTGGGCGACTTCGAAATCGAAAACGCTGTCTTGGAAGTGGCGGTAGGCCTACCCGACGAGAAGCATCTAGATCAGATCGAGGCGATCCTCGAAACTCCAGACCGAGAAGCCTGGCTTCTGACAAGAGATGACCGTGTCGCCATCTGGAAAATCGAAATATCAAAGCGCTTTGGCAAACAGGTTAGTCGGATAGTGGTGACATCCGTAGAGTCCTTCGTCGGCCAGAACATCACGGAACTTGCCGAATTTTCATCCTCTGGAAAGATCGACCGACTGAATGAACTCGTTGAGCTATACAATTCAAAATGGGTCGAAACCGTAGGCTCGGCAAACATCCGGATTTCACTGGAGTAAGGAAATGGGGCGTTGGATTGGGTTGGTATCGCATTTCCACAAAATGCATGTTGCCGGAATGGCGTAGCGGTTGATGAGCAGGAGCCAAGAATTCTGCGATCTCACTCTGCAGGGCCAAGGGTTCCGCGATATACCAGCCCGGATCGAAGGTCCGGGAAAGGAACCCATCGCGGAGATCGAGGGCTGTAAGCCCCCCGGTAAATTTCCGATGCCTTACTCGTCATCTCCCCAATGCTGCAATCCCTGGTGCTGTTTGCGGCGGCCGGCGCGGTGTTCGATCTGGCGTTTCTGTTTGGGGGTGAGTTCGTCATCACGTCGCCACGCCCTTGGGCGGAGACCACCGCCTGGACGGTCAACCTCCGCGCCCCGCGCATCAACCTCTTCGTCACCGGTTCCCCGCTCACCGAGGCCATCACCGGCCGCATTTTCACCGAAGACATCCGCGAGCCCGACCGCAACTTCTTCTACGCCCAAACCACCACCCCCACCAGTGACGAACCCCGGCTCTCCACCATGGAGGTGGACGATGCCGACCCCCTTGCCTGGATCAGCCGTTTCTACGAGCAGTCCGAGCAGCGTCCGGCCCGTTGCTTCCGGCTCCCGGATGAGCACTTCGTCCTCATCGCCGCCCAACCGGACTGCGATCTGGCCTGGCTCGAATCGCTCGATGAGGATGCCGTGGCCGCCATTCCGACCACTGAGGAAACCAAGCTCCTCGAAACCCGCAAGTTCCGCTTCCACTGCGGTTGCAACCTTGAGCGCATCCTCCCCATCCTCGGCGGCTGGAAGAACCGCCTCGACGAACTCTTCCACGATGCCGCGGAAATCACCATCCAATGCCCCCGCTGCGCCGCCAGCTACCGCGTCACCCGCCACCAGTTGGAAACAACCGACTCACCATGAACTACTTCGCGATGGCCCATCTGGACCGCCAGCTTTACCTGCTGTTCCTCGAGCGCGGCGGCGACGCGCTCACCCTGAGCCCCAAACTCCGCGATGGTCCGCCGCTGCTGCCAACCTTGGAATTGCCGGGTGAGTGATTTTTTTCGCTGAGGTCCGCCTTGCCATGATACCAGCGGACGGAAATGCCGTTGGTTTCCGGGTTTTTCCGGCTTGACCGGGGGGAGGGTTGAGCCGAAGCTCATTCATCCCCCAATGAAACACCGTGACACGACAGACCCCATCGCCTGGGCCCGCCTGATCAATCCGGTTTGGAAGGTCCGCAACGGACTGGATCAGGCGGCGACGGAATGGATGGACCATCTGGAGCGGGTGGATCCGGAGCGGTTGCGGAGTTGCTGCGCGAACGCCGCGGCATTGTCCCGAGGCCCGGGATACGGCTCCGATCCCAAGCCGTGGTTTTATGCTGGCTTGTTCAGCCTGGCCACGCCGGACGAGGCGCGCCGCTTTCTATCAAACCACCGGTTTACGCGGGCGGTGATTCCCGCGCTTTCCCACGATCCGGAAACCGAACTGTGGGTCGCCACCCTGAGCGAAGCCACCCGCGCGTTGATTGCCCGGGTGCGGCAGGCGGCCGTGCAGGAGGTGGCCAAGCAGATCACGTGACCGGACCCGTGCGCAGGCGGGTGCCCACGCGCTGAGGT
Organism: Akkermansiaceae bacterium; assembly: GCA_021733795.1. Classification (GTDB taxonomy): domain Bacteria; phylum Verrucomicrobiota; class Verrucomicrobiia; order Verrucomicrobiales; family Akkermansiaceae; genus Luteolibacter. The sequence continues at coordinate 26,916 of JAIPKB010000040.1, forward strand.
GAAGGTCGGACCCACCGCGGGCGACTGACTCTCTGAGGTATTCGAGGGCCGGGAAGACCCCGCCGCCGAGGCGGGGCAGGAGTTGTTGGGAGATGACGCCCACGAGCTGGGAGGCCAGCAGGTTCAGGGCACCGGAGGTTTCCGCTTTCAGCAGGTGGGAGAAGCGGTCGAGGGTTTCCACCACGCTGCTGCTGTGGAGGGTGGAAATGACGAGGTGGCCGGTTTCCGCAGCGTGAAGGGCGGTCATTGCGGTTTCAGCATCACGGATTTCACCCAGAAAGAGCACATCCGGACTTTGGCGCAGCGCGGCGCGCAGGCCGATCGCAAAACTCTCCGAGTCCTGCCGGATCTCCCGTTGTGAGAAAAACGAAAGGCGGTTTTCAAACAGGAACTCGATGGGATCCTCAAGGGTGACGATGTGGCGGGCGTGGTGGTGGTTGATCCAATCCAGGCAGGAGGCGACTGTGGTGGATTTGCCGGAGCCGGTGGGCCCGGTGACGAGGACCAGCCCGTAGCGGCGTTGCATCCATGACTCGAGGAGCGCCGCCGGCAGCCCGAGTTCGGCAAGCGCCGGGATCTGGTCGCGGATCGGCCGGAGCACGGCGGCGAGCCGCCCAAGCGTATGATAGAGGTTCACTCGCAAGCGGCCGCCCTGCGGCAGTTGCCAGGAAACATCCGCCTCGGGGTGCGTCGTCGGGTCAACGCCGCAGGCACACCAGAATTCCTCCATCGCCGCCTGGGAGACCAAGTCCGGATGGCGGATGATCACCTCGCCCTCATGCCGGATGCGTGGCGCTTCTCCCGCCACCAAAAAGACGTCAGTGGCCGCATCGGTGAATGCTTCCTGAATAAGCTGTGCGAGGGCGGAGTGCGACTTCTCTCGAAGGGGAAAGCAGTCACAGACCGACGCTACGGCGCAGACCAGGCGCTTTTGCGACGGAGGGAAGCCTGGTTGATCCGGTGTGGGAACGTCTTGCCAATCAGTCCGGCCCCGATTTTGAACGGGTCCGATCTGCTTTCGCTTGCGGGTGCGCGGCAGAAGTGGTACCATTCGCGTTGTGGAAGCGCGAATCGCCAGTGATGTCAGGTATGCCGACCTTGCCAAGGTGCGGTTGGCCCGGACGATGTCTCCGGAGGAGCGTGTGCTGGCCGGTCCGCGGTTGTTTGCCGGAGTTTGCGAGCGGATGAAAGAGGGGCTGCGCGATGAATATCCCACGGCAAATGACGCGGAAATCGACCTGTTGCTATTGGAACGCCTGGCACGCCTGCGGAAAATAGAGGACACCCACTTTCGCCGGCCATGAAAACGGGGGAAGAAGCCATCGGTGTCCTGCTGGACGTGTTGAACCGACTTGAGGTGGATTACATGGTTGTGGGTTCCTTTTCATCAAACCGCTACGGAGTTCCCCGGGCAACCAAGGATGCGGATCTGGTTCTCAAGATCGGTGCGGCGGAGCGGGAACGGCTGTTTGCCACCCTGCCGGGAGATTTCCGGACCGATCCGCAAGTGACTTTCGAAATGGTCACCGGCACATGGCGTCAGGTGATCAAGGTTTCGCGTATTCCGTTCATCATCGAATTGTTTGAGCTGAGCGCCGATGACTTCGACCAAAGTCGGTTCTCCCGTCGCCGCCGACTCACGTTGCTAGGGCGCGACGCGTGGCTGCCTACGGCAGAGGACGTGATCGTCCAGAAACTGCGGTGGTGCGCCATTGGTCGGCGATCCAAGGATTTTGACGATGCCGTGGCCGTCATGGGCGTCCAGGGCGAGGCAGCGCTCGATTGGACCTACATCGAGCGCTGGTGCCGGTTGCATGGCACGCTGCGGATCTTGGACGAGGCGAAGGCCGAGGCCGCGCCAGCGTGGGATGATGACAGCACACAGTAAACGACCTCTTTTTCTTTGCTAACAATCAGGTGAGGCCATCTATTCTTCCGGTGCCGTATTTGGCTCCTCTTTGTCATCGGTTTTCCCCTTCAACTTCAGAGATGGATCGGGATTGAAGAGATCGACCAACTCGCCCGCATCAACAACAATCTTCTTTTTGCCTATTGTGATGGAAAGAGATCCAACCTTGCTTAAATCGTCAGCTTCCAAATTCAGGCTGATCTTGTCTGGATAATCAATCCGCACTCTTTCAGGAAGAATATATACGGGGTTGTCGGCAAATAGAACCTTGCAGGAGAACAATAGAAGCAATACAGATTTCATGATCGGATTGGCTGTTTTGTGTAGAGTGCGACGGTCACAGGCCGACGATACAGGGCAAAAGTTGTTGCGCAGCGCCTATTCACCCGGCTCGCGACCGAAGTCTTCCAGGGCGGCGCGGAGATCGGCGGCGGCACCTTGGGCACCCTGCTGGGCAATCGGCACGAACGTGTAGTCAGCGGCGGCATCGGCATCGTCGGTGGCGGGTGGCGGATCGAGGAGTTCCGCGGCGCTGATGGCGAGTGGTGCGGGCCGGGCGGCGGGGGTGGCCGCCTGCTGGAGCGAGCGCGGGATCTTGTCGATCGGTTCCAGGTCCGGCAGGCTGGTGGTTTCCGCAGTGGCCTTGAGGTCCTCGAACTTGCGGGCGGCGGTGAGCACGCGGGTTTCGAAGGTGCCGACGGCATTGTTATATGAATCCACGGCGGAGCCGAGCGAGCGGCCGAGTCTGGCGAAGTGTTCGGTAAGTTTGCCGAGCCGTTCGTGGAGGGTGCGGCCGAGGGCGGAAATTTCGCGGGCGTTTTCGGCGATGGATTCCTGGCGCCAGCCGTAGGCGACCGCCCGCAGCAGGGCGATCAGGGTGGTGGGGGTGGCGAGGATGACTCCCTGATCGACGCCGCGCTCGATCAGGCCGGGATCGGACTGGAGGGCGGCGGAAAAGAACGATTCACTGGGCAGGAACAACACGGTGAACTCCGGGGCGCTGGCAAACTGGGAGGTGTAGTTCTTGGAGGATAGTTGTTGGATGTGGGTGCGGACCTGGCGGGCATGACGGTGCAGCGCTTCCTCGCGGACGGTGTCGTCGGTGGCCTCGATGGCGTCCAGATAGGCGTCCATCGGGGTTTTGGAATCGACGACGATGGTTTTGCCGCCGGGGAGTTTGACGATCAGGTCGGGGCGGAGGTTGCGGCCTTCGTCAGTGGTGGTGGAAGGCTGGGTTTCGAAGTCGCAGTATTCCTGCATGCCGGCGAGTTCCACCACGCGGCGGAGTTGCAGTTCCCCCCATTGGCCGCGGCCGCTGGGCTGGCGGAGGGCTTTGACCAGGGCGGCGGTTTCGCGTTGCAGGCCGAGCTGGCCCTCGCCGAGCGAGCGGATCTGGGTGCGGAGTTCGGCGTAGGCATCGGTCCGGTGTTTTTCGATTTCCCCGAGGCGGGCTTGGAACTGGCCGAGCGACTCGGCCATCGGTTTGACCAGGTTTTCGATGGCGGTCCGGCGTTTGTCGATGTCGCCGCGGGCTTCTTCGGTGTGGGCGGAGAGGGTGGATTTGGCAAGGTGGAGGAATTGCTCTGAAGAGGCCTTGAGGGCGTCGGAGGAAAGCGCTTTGAAGGTGTCGGCGAGCTTGACTTCGGCCCGTTCGAGGAGCGCTTGTTTTTCGGCGGAAGCCTTGGTTTCCGCCTCCAGCCGGGAACGGATTTCGGTGAGTTGGTTGCGGAACGTCTGTGCTTCCTGCTCGTTGTTTTCGGCCGTGGCGGTGGCCTGGGCGAGCCGGGCTTCGATCCCGGTGGCGCGGCGTTCCTCCGCTTTGAAACGTTCGGCGGCGGCGGCGAGTTTGGCGTTGGCAATCAGCCAGGTGATGAGCCAGCCGAGAAGCACGGCGATGGCTGCGGTGATGATTTCGGCCTGGTATTGTTGGATGAATTGGGACATGGGGAAGGACGGGGTGGGTGGGTTGATCGGATGATAGAGATACTAAACAACTTCAGGGAGTGGATTCACCGCGGGCCGAGGACCTTGGGCGGGCTGGCATTGCCGAAGCGGTCGAGCGCGGTGACGGCGATGGCATCGGCGCTTGGGATGGTAATGGATTTCCGTGAAACCGGGACAATCTGGATGGTCCGCCAACTGTTGCCGGTGCGTGCCTGCACGGCGATTTTGGCGGTGGTGCGGTCCGGCACCCACGAGACGGTGGTGCCTTTGGCACCGCGGCTGGCGGATACGCCCGGGGCAGTGGGGGCACGGTTGCTGACCCAGGGCATGGGCGGCACGGCGGCGGGCTGGGTGTAACTGCCGGCGAGGCGGGTGGCGATGCCGCCTTGGTTGCGGACCAGGCTCTTGGCGCTCCAGTGGAGGTGGCCGTTCCAATTCTTGCCGATCTTCCGGGTGAGGGCGATCTGGTTGGTGATTTCCGAGGTCGGGCGGCCGGGGTCCTCCGAGGAGTTGATGCGGGAGGTGGCGATGCCGGGCCAGACCGGGCGGGTACCCTGGGAGCGCCACCAGGTGAGCAAGGCGGGAAAACTTTGCTTTTGCGGGGAAATCCGCCAGTAGAGCTGGGGTGCCAGGTAGTCCACCCAGCCGTTTTTCAGCCACTTGGGGGCGTCGCAGGCGAGTTGCTCGTAGCTATCGAGGCTGGCCTCGATCCCGGCCGGGACTCCGGGCCGCCAGATGCCGAACGGGCTGATTCCCACCCGCACCCAGGGTTTTTGTTTTTTTACGGAGGCATAGAGGCTTTTCACAAATCCATCGATGTAACTGCGGCGCTGGGCGGGGGATTTGCCATCCTTGAACGCGAGACCGCCGGTCGGATAGGGATAGAAATAGTCATCGAGGTGGACGCCATCGACGTCGTAGCGGCGGACCACATCGAGGATTACGCCCAGGGCGCGGTTGCGGGCTTCCGGCAGTGCGGGATCGCACCAGACCATGGTGCCGTAGCGCTTGGTTAGGTGGGGGGCCGCGCGGGTGATGTGGTCGGCGGAGGCCGGGTGGGAGGTATTGGCCAAGGCCCGGAACGGGTTGAACCACGCATGCACCTCGATGCCGCGGGCATGGGCCTCCCGGATGCAATACGAGAGAGGATCGTAACCCGGCGAACGGCCCATGGTGCCGGTGAGCCAGGGACTCCACGGCTCGGTGGACGACGCATAAAGCGCATCGCAATGCGGCCGGACCTGGAAAATGACCGCGTTCATTTTCAGCGCGGCGAGCTTGTCGAGCAGGGTGCGGAGTTCGGCTTGCTGGGCGGCGGCGGAGAGGCCTTTGGTGCTGGGCCAGTCGATGTTGTAGATGCTGGCGACCCAAGCGCCCCGGAACTCGCGGGCCAGTCCGGGCGGGCGCTCGTTGACCGGAACGTAAGCCTGCGCACCGGCGGCGACATGCAGCAGGAGGGAAATGAGTGACAGCAGGCGAACCATGGCAGACAGACTATGGCCGGGTGGCGGCCAAACGCAAGCGCCGGGGGGCGGAATGTCCGCATGGTCTTCCAATTGGTTTTACAATCGCCTTGCCAGCCCCCAAAGAAACTGTGATTTTGTTCCCGGTAAATTTTCATCAACTCCAGAACCAGCCATCCCATGATATCGAACTATCGCTCCGTTGTTGGCGGCCGCCAGGACCGGGTTGCTGGCAAAGCTCTGGAAACCCATCGGCTTCGGGCTGTTGGCGATCGGCGCGTTCTTCAAGCGCATCTTCACCGGGCGGACCAAGAAGGAGATTTGAACGCCGGCCCGTAATGTCCCCTCTGGTCGAGTTCTGTCTGATTGCGCTGGCTTTGTATCTTTGGGAGTCCACCCTGTGGTTGCCGCTGCGGAGCGTGGCCCTGCGGCGGCACTGGTTCAGCCGCCGGTGGCGGGTGCTGCTTCCGGACCGCTGGCTGGCCCTGAGGGAAACCGGGCTGGTCCCGCTGCTGCCACTGCTCCCGGATGGCGGGCTGGCTCCCTGCCAAGCCCCGCCACTGCTGGCGGATGATCACGGCCGCCTGTTCATGAGCACGGGTGCGGATCGGTTGGTCCCGCTGCCCGAAACCGCATGGGACGATCTCGCCGAGGAACCTCACCGGCTGGTGGTGGGTGGCACCGGCACCCGGCTT
>JAIPKB010000041.1 GCA_021733795.1 Akkermansiaceae bacterium
GCGCCCGGCAGGATGCCGGGCGCTGCAAGGTCGATGCCCAGTGCGTAGGACTGGCAGGCGGTGAACCCGTCGTGGTCAGGGTCGGCGGCCGGGTCATCCAATCCATTCGCAACCACAGCGAAGAACCGCTTGGAGTCTCCTCCGCCCGGGACCTCGGACAGCATGTTCTCCGGTGCCGCGCCGACGATGTCCTCATTGCCCAGCCACACCGGCCAGGTGGCAGGGGCGGTTGAGAGGTCGGTGCTGCTGACCAAGTCGTAAAGCTTCCCGTCCTGGCAATCGTATAGCTCTTGTTGGCGTCAATAACCCCCAGAGAACCGGTTGTTTCGATCCTTCCCTGACCGCCCCAAGCCGCAAAAACATTCAATCCTGAGGTGCCGCCCATGCCATTTGCCCCCGTGTCAGGATTGGTCCCATGGATGCTGGTCCACCCAGGGCGGTCGACGGGGGCCGCCGACCGCTGAAACCCCTGAACCATCACCCCAAGTTGCAGTGGCGGAGCCACCAGCCAAGGAAACCCTGGCTCGCAACCGTCCGATCCTCTATTGACAGCACAAGGGGAATCGCCTATATTTCCAGACTGATGGACAACTCGGCCCGGTGCGCGCCGGCCTCCGGCAACGGGCGGGTGATCATCCCCAAACCACACAACCCGACAAACAACCATGAAACCTGCAACGACCTCGATTTTCGCCGCCCTCGCGGGCCTCACCATCGTCTGCAGCGGACTCCTGTGGGGTGCCGCCTTGATCGATGAACCGTTCGATTACGAACTCAACCCCGACCTTAGCGAGCCGAACATTGGCGGAAAGGCAGGCGGCACCGGTTGGACCGGCGCGTGGGCCCACCAATGGGGCCCGGCCAAGGTCTTTGACGGAGGATTGGCCTGGGGTTCGCTGAAAACGACAGGCCGCCGGGTCAAGGCACCGGGGCACAATGCCATTTACCGTCCGATTGGTGCGACCCTGGCCGATGCCGGACTGCTCGACAACGGTGCGACCCTCTGGTTCAGCTTCGTGGCCGACCTGCGGGATCAAGGCATCATCACCAACCTCGAGTTTCATGTCGCCCTGGCCACCGACTCATTCCTGGCCGGCTGGGGAGGTGACGCAAATGGAAACGAACGCTATACGCGGATGCATCATCTGCTCAACAATGGCGAGGGGATTGGTATTTCAGCGCAACCGATGAACCGTTCAGGGACGATGCACGCGCAGTTCCGCACCGCCTTCTGGCAGGATAACGGTGAGAACGACAATGACGCCAAAGACGGCCCAGATGGCTACGGGAACCTGCACAAGTCGGGCGACAACCTTTGGTTCGGCATCACCCAGGAGACCGCCTTGGTGGTGGCGAAGATCGAGTGGGGCGCTGACGCCGGTGCCGGCGAAACGATCACCCTGTATCTTCCCGGCGAGAACTTCTGGACACCGGGGGGCGGCTACGATCTCGGCGAGGCCATCCAAACGGAAACCACCGTGGCGCTCGACCAATCGCTGTTCGACACGGTTTCGATCATGTGGAAAGACACCCCCGGCTTGGACGAGATCCGCTTCGGCGCAACCATGGAGGACGTCTTGCCAATCGTCGCGAATGTCCGCCCGGAGATCACCTCGTTCAGGTCGCTCGGCGGCGGGGACTGGGAGTTGACGCTCAAGGGGGCTGCCAACACCGCTTACGAGTTCCGCTCCTCGACCACCCTGGATTTCAATCCGGGCACCTTGGTCGAGAACCTGACGCAGGGTGATGCGGGTGACCCAGGGGCGACTGGAGGGACGAACAACAGCATGCTCTTCACCGACGGCAACGGCGACGGCACGGTCCGGTTGGCGTTGACCGGCAACCCCGCGGACTTCGTCCGGGCGCAGACCGCCCCGCCGCTGCTCGGCGAGAACTTCGATGCCGCCGCCACCCTGCCCGCCGGTTGGGCGTCCACCGTGGTCAGCGGGACCGATACCGCCTGGGGGTTCGGCCCGCCCACCGGGGCGGTCACCGGCCCTGCCGAAGCCAGTAGCTTACCGAACTGCGCCGGCACCAACATCAGCGGCGACTACACCGCCAGTGTCGACGTCAGGCTGACCTCGCCGAGCATCCTGATTCCCGCCGGTTTGGGGGCCACGCTCAGCTTCCGGCAGTTCATCGACACCGACTTGGCCGGCGACGTCGGCTCGGTCCGCATCCTCGATGCAGACAACTCCGACACCCCGATTGCGGGGCTCGAAATCGCCAACATCGAGGGTGACGGAGCCGCTGGCTGGACCAGCGAGACCCTCGACCTGCCAGCCGTCGACGTCGGTGGCAAAAACATCAGGATCGAGTTCCAGTTCACCAGCAATGGCAATGGCGATGTCTATAGCGGCTTCTACGTCGACGACGTCACCGTGACGGTTCCCTGAGGCAACTACTCACCACGGAGAACACGAAAGGCATGAGTACGGAGTTTGATGCATTGGCTGCTCTTGTGATCGATATGCAACCCCCTTGGTGCTCCTGGTGTCCTTCGTGGTGGAGAACACCTGCTGTCCACACGTGAATTGAGTTTGGTGGGTTAGTTAGGAAGTGGCGCGGTGACCCGGGTGAGTTTCGCGGCCACCGCGATCTCCACTCCGTCGGCGAAAACGCGCAACCCCTTGCCCTTCCCGTATTTCGTGCCGGTCTTGTCCCAGAGAATCGTGAGGGTCCGGCCGTGGTAGGACAGCTGGTCGAGACAGAACCAGTCCCAGATGTCCGCCGGGACGAGCGGGTTGACCTCCACGACGTCATCCGCACGCGGGCGCAGTCCGACCAAGCCGGTGATGATGAGGTCGCAGAAGGTCGAGTGGTTGTAGTCCTTGCCCCTTTCCACGCCGCCCTTGCCGGGGTCCCACGTTCCGTCCTTCCACACTTTGAGCCGCGAGCGGGAAATCCAATCTCCCGTGTGGGGGTTGAGATTCTCATCGATCCAAGGGACGATCGTGCCGTCATCGCGTTTCAGGCGGTGGGATTTCGCATAGATCTTCAGGGTGTCGAAATAGTCCCTCGCTGTGATCGCCTGCTGCGGATAGTTGTTGAGAACATTGGCCAGGGCAGTGAGGGTGACGGTGGTGGCAAAAGGCCAGCTCGGACCATTCCACTGGCACTCGTGACCGGTGTAGGAAATCTTGAAGCCGGGGTGCCGCTGTTCGGCGACGGTTGGTCCGAAGGGCGCGTAAAACCCCTTGGGGTCCATCAGCTGCTTCCAGGCGATCTCAAACCCTTTGCCCTTGTCCGGCAGGTTGAAATACCACGGGGTGAAGCCGTGCAGTTCGCGGACGTCGACCAATCCGGCCTGCTCGCCGCGGGGAAGGACCTTGAAGAACTTCGCCTCGTCGTCCCACAGCTTTGCCAGCACCAGCCGTTTGATCCGCTCGGCTTTTCCACGGTACTCCTTGACGATCTGCGGCTTGCCAGCCCGTTCGGCGATCGCCGCGATGGCCAGGGCGTCGCCGTACATGTAGGAATTGATCGTGGCGCGTTTGCCCTCGCCGCGGTGACCGTTCCCGCCGATGGAAACCTCCATGCCGTCGCGGTCGTCGACCTGCCAGAAGAGCCCATCCGGTTCCAGCCGGGATTTCTCCCAGGCCTCGTAGTTGGCAACCAGGTCCGGCAGCAGGTCAACGGCCAGGGCAAAGTCGCCGCGGGCCATGGCCCGTTGATAGACGGCGTCGGCAGCCCAGAAGCTGTAACTGCGCGGAGATCCCCCCTTGCGAAACCAGAAGACGGCGTAGTCGTCCAGATACTTCGGATCACGGATCCAGCGCCCCTCGCGGAAGTGGTGACCGGCCGGGCAACTGATCGTGTTGTGCTTGCCGCTCCAACTGACTTTCGGCAGGAACTCGGTGACCACGAATCCGTCAGGCGTCTGCTTGATGTGCTTGCGGAACGTCCACCAACGAAAGTGGTAGATCGCTTCGATTTCCTTGTCCGGACACTCGAAGAGAGGCACGTTGTCGGCCATCCAGTCCGCCGCCTCCTCGTTGGAGATGGCCTGCCCGAAGTGGGTGTGGTCCTTGCCATTGAAGGAACGGACATAGTTCCGGACGGCGTCGGGTTTCAGGATCAAGGGTCCGCGCTCGGATTGGCGGGTAGCCGTGTCGGCTCCAGATGCCACGACTGCGGCCCCGGTCCAAACCGCCATTACCAAGGCAGGTGAGAATAGGATGTGGGAGGGGTGATTCATTTATCGATTTCCGAAGCCGAGACTACGGCCCCTCCCTTCCCAGGCAAAGGGAAATCGGCGCGGCGGGCGCGGAAATTCGTCCGCGGCATTGACTGAGCAGCGAATTCCCCTCACTCTCCCGTCCGGCGAGGCCCGAGTCCGGGAACTGCGATGAGTCATTCCGTTCCGCCGCAAGCCGTTCTCGCGATCCTCAATGGAATTATTTCCCCACCCACCTCGAATGAATACCAAGACCACCACCATCCTTGCCGGCATGTCCGCCAGCAACGCCACGCTTTTTCATCGCATCCGGTTTGTGGCACCGGATGCTTCAGTGATCGTCGATTTTGCGGACGGACGATCGGTGTTCATCGTTCGCGATATCGAGATGGGCCGGGCGCGGCAAGCGGTCCCGGCGGACACGGTGTGTTGCGCCGCGGATTTCGAGCCGCAAGGGGGACTCTCCGGAGACCGCGATACCGCTCTGGCGCAGGCTGCGGCGGAATGCCTCCGGCGCGCCGGGAATACCTCGGTCACGGTCGATCGCACCCTGCCTTATCTGTATGCGCATTTCATCCGGGAGGCGGGCATCGGGATCGAGTATTCAGAGAATCTCGGGGTCATGGAACGTCGCACCAAGAACTCCGAGGAGATTGAGCATTTGCGCCACGCGCAGCAAACCACCGGCGAGGCGATGACATTTGCCTGCCGGATGATTGCAAATGCCAGGCCGGACGCCAAAGGGATTCTCTATCACGACGGCGAAGTGTTGAGTTCCGAACGGGTCCGGGCCATGATCACGGCATTTCTCGTCGAACGGAATTTCTCCAATGCGCACGATTCGATTGTGGTGACGGCTCCCCACGTGGCCGACTGCCACCATTTCGGCACGGGACCGCTGATGGCGAAACTGCCGGTGATCGTCGATATCTTTCCGATGGATAACGCGACGCGCTACCATGGTGACATGACGCGAACCGTCGTTTGTGGCGAACCGTCGGCGGAAGTGCTCAAAATGCATGCTGCGGTATGCGCAGCGAGAGCCGCCGGTTGCGCCGCGCTCCGGCCGGGAGTCACCGGCGAGGCGGTGCACCGCGCCACGGCTGCCGTGATCGAGGCCCATGGTTTTGCCATGGTTCGTGGCGATGCCCGGCATGACCTCAGCGTCCCTGCGATGCGGCACGGCACCGGCCACGGCATCGGGCTGGAGGTTCATGAGCCGATCCTGCTGGACCACGGTGGCGGCGGAATTTTCCAGGGCGAGGTCTTCACCGTGGAGCCGGGATTGTATTCTGCGGTCTATGGCGGGGTCCGCGTCGAGGACATGGTCGCGGTCACCGCCACCGGCCACGAGGTTCTGGCGCCCGTGCCGGAGGGATTGGACTGGTCCGGTTGACCAAAAGCCACTCACGGAAACCGGCATCCCCGAGTGGAAACCCGCCGCGTTTCTGATCCGGCCCGGGAATCCACGGACTGGCAAGCGCCCGGCCGAGTGGGATCGATTCCGTCGCATCGCATCGCCTCACCGGTCATTTGGCCGCGGCATCCAGCCTGCGGATCCAGATGTTGCGGAAGCACACCGGATTGCCATGGTCTTGCAGATAGAGCGGCCCTTTCTCGGCATAGCCGCTGAGCGGGGCGGCGGTGGTACTGGCTTCGCCCACCGGGATATGATCCTGGATCAGGACCCCGTTGTGCAGCACCGTGTAGGAACCCGGCTGCACCTTGCCGTCCGCCAGCCGCTTGGGAGCATGGAAAATGATGTCGTACACCTGCCACTCGCCGGGTTTGCGACAGGCGTTGACCAACGGCGGGTTGTGGCCGTAAAACGCCCCGCACTGGCCATTCGGGTAGGTCTTGTTGTTATAGCAATCGAGCACCTGGATCTCATAGCGGCCCATCAGATAAACCCCGCTGTTGCCGCGCCCCTGGCCCTCTCCCGCCGGCACTGCGGGCGCCGCCCATTCCACATGCAGTTGGCAATCGGCGAATTCCTCTTTGGAGAAAATCCCGCCCGGCGGGGTGCTCTCCACCGCGCCATTCTCCACCTTCCACTTCGGCTCCGGCTGGTTCTGGCCACGAAATTGCGACAGGTCCTTGCCCGCAAACAACACGATGGCATCCGACGGCGCGCCGCCCGGTTGACCGGGATCGACCACCGGCGGTTGCGCGTCTTCCGCTTGGGCGGGAGTCAGCAAAGCCAGGGACAGGGGGATCAGCCCAAGCAGGGCGAACTGGCGGAATCCGGATGCGAACGGGGCGGAATGATCGGTAGTCTTCATGGTGATTTCCGCTTACGCCCGGACCCCTGCGGAACTTTCACCAATGATCGCATGAAAGGGAGGAGAAAAGAACGGACATTCTGACCCTAAACCCTGATTCCCCCTTGTACCACCGGCCTCCAGCCGATCCCGGATTTCACGGTGATGGCTACATGCCTGGCCCCGGTGGCGGGCTGGAGCTCTTCGGGGGGGGGGACTGCAGCCGCTTCAAGAGACGGGCGGGGTCGGCAGTTGGCACGGTGGGAACGAAGCGAGAGTACGGCGGTGGCGGAAACGGGCGGGGCAACCGCAGCCTGGGTCGGGAACTGAATGGTGGAATCCTCCACACCCGCTAAAGAATGAACGCATCAAGGATGAAGTCGAGCACCATCAACCACCGTACTTTTCGAGCAGGTTGAGGAGTTTCATCCGCTCGGGGTGGTCCGGCTCGAGGTCGAGCACCATCCGCCACTGGGCGATCGCCTTGGCGCGTTGTTGGGCTTCCTCGTAGGCGTAGCCCAGCTTCAGGTGCAGCGACGCGGCTTGGGGGCTTTCAGCCACGGCCAACTCGAGAAACTCGATGTATTTCTCCAGCTCACCGTTCTGGTTGTGCTGGTCGGCCACTTGCAGATAGGCGTCGACCAAGGTGGCTTGGTAGGCCGCCGGGTCAAGCTTGATCGCCTCCCGGAGCAGTTCGAGGTAGCGGTCGAATTGTCCGGTGCCGAAGGCGGCCTCGGCGAAGTAGTAATGAAAGAGCGCCCGATCCTCCTTCGCCACGCTCGGGCCAATCTTGGCGAACATTTCGTAGGCCTGGGCGTAACGCCGTGCGTTCAGGTAAATCGTTGCTTGCAGCACGTGGATGTCGGGCCGGTCCTCGATGCCGTCGGCCAGGGCCCTGGCGATCTGATAGGCCGCCGAGGCCTCCGGGGCGCAGTGGAAGACATCCTTGCGTCCGGGCACCGGCTCGATCAGGTACCAACTGCCGTTGATTTCGCCGGCCTTGCCCGCCTTGATCGTCTGCACCGTGATCAGCCCGAAGTAGTTTCGCAGGTTGAAATAGGCGGAGCCGAGTTTGTAGCGGAGGACGGGGCTGTCGAGCCCGAGCCGCAGGGCCGTCTGGTAGGAATCGGCCGCGAGGGCGAAGAAATTGCCCGCCAGATAGATATTGCCCAAGGCATAGTGGTCCGCCGCACTGGCCGGATTGAGCTTGATGGCTTCTTCGTAGGACTTGCGGGCCTGGTCGGGGTCGCCGAGAAGGTAGTGGGCCTGGGCCAGCATGTGGTAGGTCGGATAGTCGTGGCGGTATTTCAGCAGCGGTTCGAGGACGCGGACGACATCCTTCCATTTCTTGTCGGCGGAGAAGATCTCGGCCACCGCCTGGCCGGCCTCGATGTGGTCGGGAGCGGTCTTGAGGATTTCCTCCAAATGCCTGGCGGCCTCGGCATTGTTGCCGGCGTAGCGGTAGGCCCGGGCGAGATGCAGCCGGTAGCTGGTCTTCGACGGGTCGGCGGCGACGGCCTGGTTGAGCAACGTGATCGCCTCGTCGTAATGGCCTTGGAACAGGGCGTCGCGACCTTTGGTGAAGAGGTCTCCGGCCGTGGGGGGGTCGTCGGCCGTGGGTGGCTCGGCGGCGGGCGGGGCGGCGGGCGGGGTTTCTTCGGCGGCGGCGGGGCCGGTCCAGAGGCCCAGTAACAGGGCGGTCATCAGCAGTCGTGTCATGTTGGCAGTGCGCATGGTTTGGTCTCCTGGTTGGGGGTCGTTGATGGGCGGGACGGGGGGTTAGAGCCGATAGGTCTTGATCCAGTTGATCTGGTCCTTGGCTTTGGCCAGCAGTGGTCCCTCGGGGAAATTGGTGATGTAGTTGGTGTATGAGTCCATGGCCTCGACCCAGCGGTTGAGGTGCTCGTAGTTTTCGGCCACCGCAAACTGGGCGGCACCGGCATTGGGGCTGCGGCGATAGCTCCGCAGGAATGCCTGATAGGCCTCGATCGCCTCGGCGTGCTTGGCTTCCTGCTCGTAATAGCGGGCGATCCGCCAACTGGCGTCCTCCGCCACGGCGGTGCCGCTGAACTGGCGGACAATCTCCAGCCAGGTCCGCATCGCCTCTTGGGAGTCCTTCAGCCGTTGGTCGTAGATGGTGGCCATCTGCAGCAGGGCGTCGTCGGCCTTGTCGGCGCCGGCCACTTTCGAGGCCGTCGTGTAGGCAACGACCGCCTGGCGCAGCGCGGCGTTGATCTTGTCCTGGCGATCGGCCAACTGGGTGGCCGTCAGCGTCTCGACCTCCTGGTCGGCCCGCTGGGCGAAGAGCTTCACGTTGGCGATGTTGAACTGGCCGTAGTTGGCGGCGCGGGCGGCCTCCTCGTTTTCGGCCTCCTTGCCTTTGCCGCCCTGGCGGAGTTTGGTGATCCGCTCGTCGCGAACCTCCTGCTGGGCGCGGCGCCCGCTCTGGGCTTGTTCATAGGCGTGCTTTTGGGCGATGTCCTTGGCTTGTTCGAGCGACTTCTCGCGGGTGACGGTGGCCAGCCTGTCGGCCTCGTCCTCGTAGCTCTTGCCGACCATGAAGACCGCGTCATCGGCCAGCGGGCTGGAGGGATACTGGGAGGCCACCGCCAGCAGGGCCTCGCGGGCCTTCCCGGTTTCGCCGAGTGAGAGGAACGTCGTGCCCACCGCGTAGAGCGCGTCGTCGGCCAGGTGGCTTTGCGGCCAACCTTTCACGACCTTGCGATACTCGATGATCGCCTTGACCGGATTGTTCAGTTGGGTGCCGACGATGACGGCGATCTGGTGTTGGGCATCGAAGGCCTTGCGCTGGCCCTTCTCATCGACCAGGCCCTGGTAGCGGGAGAGATCCTTGAGCACCTCGATGCGGCGGGTGGCTTCGGCCACCTTTTTTTCATCCTTGGGATAGGCCTGCACGTAGTCGCGATAGGCGTCCGAGGCCTGCCGCCACTGGCTGAGATTGATGGTGCAATCGGCGATCGCCCACTTGGCGTCCTGCACGAACTGGCCGGAATCGAATTCCACGATGACCCGGCGATAGGCGGCGATGGCGTCCTCCCAGGCTTCGTTCGCCTGGTGGATCTGACCGGCCATGGTCAGTGCGGCGCCGGCGCTGGGGTGGCGGGGGAAGCTATCGACAAAGGTCTCCAGCACGTGCAGCGCCTCGACCCAGCGTTTCTGGCCCTTCAACTCGGAACCGATCTGGAAGATGGCATCCTGCAGGCCGGTGTCGCTGCCGCCGCGGGCGAAATTGAGTTCCTGATAGGCTTCGGCCGCCCGCAGGGGACGCTTCAGCTTCTGGTGATACATCTGCGCGATTTTCAGCGCGGCCTGTTGGGCGAGGTCGTGCATCGAATCGTGGATCGTCAGTTCGTTCCAGACCAGGATCGCCTCCTCGTTGTAGCCGCGGCCCTCCAACTCCGCCGCGATGCTCCACAACAACTGCGGGATCTCGCTGATCCGCGGGTGTTCGGGATGCTTGACGGCCACCTGCCGCAACTCCCGCGTGGTGCGGACATACTGGCCGCGGGCCAGCGTGGGGCTGAACTCATTGACCACCCGGGCCTGGGTCAGGAAGCTGCTGGCGATGTCCCATTGGGCCTGCTGCTGGTAGCTTCGCTCGCCGGGAAAATCGGCCACGATCTTGGCCAGTGCCGCGCGGGCGAGGTCGAAACGTTTGGAGACCCCGACCAGCATCTCCTGCTTGCTGGTTTTCCGCTCGAGTGGTTTGGCGGCCCAGGCCAAGCGGTCGCGGGCCAGTTCCAAACGCAACTTGGGCAGGTCCCGGTCGTTCGCGTTGTCGGCCAGGAAGGTCACCGCCAAGGCCGCCGAGCGCTCCCACTGCTGCAATCCCCGCCAGTGGCCGATCATCACCATGATTTCGGCCCGGGCCTGTTCGGCGGTGGGGGTGTGGGGATGTTGCTTGCGAATGCCCTGGAAGACTCCGTAGGCGGCGGCCAGGGCCTGGTCCTGGCGGGCCAATTCGGCCTCGGACAGCACCGGCACCGGCGGAATTGGCGGTTCAGCCTGTTGTCCGGCAGCCTGCTCCTTTTTGATTTGCTGCGCATCCTGCTTGAGCGGGGCGTTGAACACCACTTGCTCGCGAAGTTGGGCCACCCGGGCCGCGCTGTTGGATTCCTGGCGGCGAATCATCGCCAGCAGTTGCACGTCGCGACCGGCGTCCGCATTGGGCTCCGCAGGGGCCGTCGCCGCACCGCTAGGCTCAGGCCGCGGCGGAGGCTTCGTGGCCGCCGGCCTGGCCGTCGAAGTCGGTCCTGCGAACGGGTCCGCCAACCGGTCGGATTCGTCCCGGTCCACTGCGGCGAGCATCGCTTCGCCGACTTCCGCGCCCGATCCCCGCAGGCCGCTGCTGGTCAGCATCGCGAGGACCTCCCGGGCATGGTCGGGCATGGCGCGGCCAAGCTGGCAGAGGCCGCGGGCAAACTCGATGCGCTCCGGGCGGCGGATCTTCAACTCCGACGCCAACAGGTCCGCATACACCGCATCGGCCACGTCCCAGGCGTCGATCTTCGCATACTCGGATGCCACCGCCATCACCTTGGTAGTGGCGTCGCCCACCAACCGGCTTTCCGGATTGGCCGCGATGAAGGCCTTGTAGGCCGCAATTGCCGCGGCGAATTCCGTGCTTAGTTTCGCCGGCGGCGGTGTGTCGCCCTGGCGCAGGCTGTTGGCCTTGGCCAGCGCCTTGCGGGCTGCCAGATCGAGCGCGTTGGCCATCGCGAAGGCCGCCCGCTCGGCCGGGCTCGATTGTTCCGGGGCCGATTGTGCCAGCAGCTTGATCCCCACCGCGAACTTCGCCAACGATTGGTAAACCTCCGCCGCCACGCCGAACGCCTCCTGCTGTTCGAAAAGCCGGCCGATGCCGAAGACCCGCTCACTGGCCTGCGGTACCAGCGGGCTGGCCGGCCGGTCGGTCACGAACTTCACATAAGCGGCGATCGCCTGCGCAAACGCCGGCCCCAGCGCCAGGTTCTCGTTGGCACCGTATTGCGTGAGCCGCAGCGCCAACTCGCGGCGGGCCATCAGCTCCTGTTCCCGGGCCAGGGTGTATTGGGCGTACTCGTCGGCCGCCTCGACCGCCGGTTCAGCCTTGATCTTGATCGCCACCTCGACGACGTCGTCAAACTCCAGGGCGCGATAGTGTTGCAGGATCGAATCCCACACCCCGCGAACTTGGACCAACTCCGCGCTGGCGGCGTCGATCCCGGCCTGCAGTTGGTAGCAGCGCCGCAGGGCCTGCTCCAGAATGGGATCGAGTTGCCGGGGGACGCTGAAGCCGGCCGCAGTCAGTTGTTTGTCCCGGCCAGCGACCTGCCGGATCCAAAGTTGGACCACCGCCAATTCCGCCTGGCGCCGTGCCTGCTCCGGCAGGGCGGTTGCCAGCGTGGTGTAGGCCTCTTCGGCGACCGCCCAGTGCTCGCGCACAAGCCACGGTTCCAAGTGTTTGCCGAGCAGATCGAGCGCGGCCGTGGCATAGCTTGCCTCCCGGGCGATGTGCTGTTGCAGCGTTTCCAGGAGGGCCTTCTGCACGTCGGAAAGCCGGGCATTTTCCGTATCGTTGCCAGTCTTGATGTTTTCGTTGAAAAGCAATCGGGCGTAGCCATCGAGCCGCTCGGCGTGCGCCCCGATCACGGCGAGGGCGGCCGCATCGGTGGGAGCCAGCGCCGCCGATAGCGAACTGCTCAGCTCGACCGCCAACTTCCGGCCCGCGATGTTGTCGCACTGTGCGTAGTCGTGGATGATCCCCTGGGCCATTTCCACTGCCGACTTCACTGCGGCAGTGTCGGCATTGGCCTGAAGTACCGGTTGTGCGATATCCCAAGCCCAGGCATCGGGTCCCATCAAGGCCTTGACCGGCGGCGGGGCAATCACCTTGGCGGTGAAGCTGCGAACCGCCACCGCCAGCTTGACCTGCTCCGCCCACGCCGGGTGGTCGGGAAAATCGCGGTTGATGAGGTCGTAAACGGCCACCACGTCGGCGAGCCTTTGAGGCAGCGCCCCGGCCTGCCCCACGGCCGGGAGCTTGCCGATGCGGGCCTGCTCGTCGAGTTGCCTGGTGGCGATGGCGGTCTGATAGCGGGCCAGGGCTTGCAGGATCAACAGCCGACTCGGTCGCGGCAACTCCACTTGCTGCTGCGTTTGGACCCCCTGGATGGCTGCGGCGTAGGCTCCGTTTCCCGCGTAGTGCTCGTCGAGGTGTTTCAGCAACAGCTCGGTCAACTTGCGGGCTTCTTCGGCTTGGGGAGTTTGCTTGTAAAGCTCGTCCGCCAGGGCCAGGGCGTCGACGTCCCACTTGCTCAACTCGGACTCAGGTGTCGGTTTGGCACCCTGCCGGCTGACACTCAAATAGGCATCGATCAGCGCCCGCAACGCCTCGCCCACCTGGGGATGCCCGGGGCTTTCGGTCAGCCACTTGGCCAGCGCCCGTGCGCGGGCCGGATTGGCGCCCTGGCGGAGTTCAAAGGCGATCAGGGCGTAGCGGCCGGTGGCGGCGGCTGGCGTGCCCGGATGGTCCGCCACCAGTTTCCGCAGGGTGGTGATCCCCTCGAGGGTCGCCGCCCCCCCGCTTTGCAACTTGGCCCGCCCTGCCAGCAGGGTGGCTTGCACCGGGTCGAGCTGCTTGGGATACAACACGCGAAGTTGCTCGATCTTGGCCTGGCATTCCTCCGGGCTGCCGAGCAGCAGGGCGGTTTCGGCCTGAAGCAGCAGGACTTTCGCCCGCTGCGTTTCGGAAAGGGCCTTTTCGCCGAGGAGTCGGCCCGATTCCCGTTGCGCCTCGGCCAGCAGCTTCGCGCCGATCATCACTTCGACGAGCTTGATCCGGGTGTCGACTTCCACCCGCTCGGCCCGCAGCATGTCGAGCATCCGCGCGGCGAACGGCTGGCCGGGAGCCAGGCTCAGCGTCTTCGACCAGGCGGCCATCGCCGCCTCCAAGCGTCCGCGTTGATACTGGGCCTTGCCCAGCAGGAGAAAGACCTCCGGATTCCCCGGATCGGTCTGGGTCGCCCGCTCGGCCAGTTCGCAGGCCTCGTCGAATTTGCCCGCCTGATAGGCCGTCTGGGCCTGTTGGTATGCCTGCTGGGCATCGGCCTGGGCCAGGGCCGGCCCTGCCATGGCTGCATAAACCGTTGTCGCCAGGATTGCCGTGATGAGTTGTTTCATGGGGTGGTTCCTTGTTGATGGTGGATAATGTTATACTAACAAACACGCCGGGCTGCCTTGGCAAATCTGACGCGCAAGCCGCCCGGATGTGCCGCATATCAAAGGCTACAATAGCAGCAACCGCCGCCATGTCTGTAAAGAGTCTGTAAAACATGGCGCGCCGGTCGCCCGGTTCACTCGACAGCCAGGCGCACCCCGTCCCGGCACCTTGCGCGCACCGCCCCTGACGGCGGTTCCACATGGGGGTTGTCAGGATCAGTGGGTGGCGGCACCCGTGGCGGGCAGGAAGCGGTCATACACTTCCAGCATGAAGGTAGCCAGGCAGGTGTTCATGTGGAGGTTGCCATGGGCGGTAAAGTTGTGGGGCCAAGTGCCGTCAGCGGCTTGATTTTTCAGCAAAACATCGCGAAACAGGTTATTGTATTTCCGCCATTCCGGGCCGCCGTAGTTGAGCATGGCTTGGGCATTGTAGTAATGATAGTAGAGATTGGAACTCTGATCCCCCCCAGTTGAAGCTGGTGTTGGCGCTGAGGTATTTGATCCCGGAGCGCACGTTTTTGGCCGTGCCCTTGTCCCACGCTTGAAAGGCAAGCACGCCACCGCCGGTCAGCCCCGGATCTTGTGCCGAATTGCCACGGTAGCCGAGGGGATCGCCGAGGCGATGACCTTCGCCATGGCCGATGACGGCGCGGAGGGTTTGCGCTGTACTTGGTGGTTGATTGGCTTCTCCTTGACCTCCTCCTCGGCGGCAATCTCGGCGCTGTAGGTCACGATGACCGGGGACTCGACGAAAAGGGATGGCAGGAGAATGTAGGCGAGCACTAGCCCCACGAGTGCGATGGCAAGCAGGCTGATCGTGATGCTGGAAAGCGTTGAAATCCGCTTCTCGAAACGGAGTCTTTGCTCCGCTTTGGGGCTGATTGTGGCGTGAAGGCTCATGGTGATCGAAAGCAGGCGGGGCGGTTCATCTCGCGGCAGCAATTTCACCTCATAGCCGGCAAGTATTTCGGTTTCACCGTCAATCATTATGGATGTTCCGCCCGGATCATTGCCCCCACTTCTTTGAGGGTCTTGACGTCGATGTCACGGAGTTTTCCGGCGTAGTCGGGACCGGCGTCGATCGAGAAGATGTTGCCGTGTTGCAGGGCACCCTGGTAATCCTTGAACAACTTGGCCGCCGGATGGCAGAGATTGTCGTGCTTGGGCAGCGAGTAGAACCACTGTGCGCCGCCCTGGTGCGGCGGGAGGATGGGATAGGTGAATTCCGCCACCAGGTATCCCTTGTGCTGCGCCTCGGCATCCTTGTTGTAAGTGGTGGCACCCGCATCACCCAGTTTCCCCGGGCGGCCCATTTCCCGCAGGCAGAGGCGACCCGCAGGCTCGCCATGGTTGAAACCGACGAAGGTGTTCGGTTGGAATTTGTGCATCCATTCCACGGTGTTCTGGTGGGAAAGCCCGCCGGTGCCGGCCGCGTGGTCCATCCACCAAAACTCGATCGGGCCGTAGTGGGTGAGGAGTTCCTTGAGCTGGGCTTTCTTCATCTCCGGATTGTTGCCGCCCTTGCCGCCCTTGCCATCCACCGCCTCCGGCCAGTTCCAGTCGCCCTCGGAAAAGTACAGCGCAAGCTTGATTCCGTGGGTGTCGCAGGACTTGCGGAGCTTGGCCAGCACGTCGATCCCGAGCGGGCTGTTAGTCACCTTCTTCTCGGTCGTTTTCGTGTCCCACAGACAGAACCCGTCGTGGTGCTTGGCGAGGAACAGAATGTAGCCCATGCCGGCGTCCTTGGCTGTCTGACACCATTGGTCGGTGTCGCAGCCGGTCGCCTTGAAAAAGGACGCATCCTTGTCGCCGGTCGGGGTCCACTCCTGCCCGTAAAACGTGCTGAACGACCAACAGATGAACATACCCCATTTCATGTCCCGCACCTGGCCGGCGCGGACCTCGTCGGGTAGCTTGGCCGGATTGATTTCGGGAGCGGCCATGCTGATGATTGCCAGCATCAGCCAGCTTGCGATGATTGGTGTTTTCATGATTGGATTGCGACGGTGGCAGGTGGGGTACGGCGGCGAATCCGCCGATCGTTCATGAATCCGCCGAGAAACTGAATACCATGGCGTGGATGTAGAGGAGGTTGGGGTTCGCGGCGGCGAGCCCGCATGCCGGAAGCCAGATCAAAAGCGCGGAAAGCAGGCGTGAAGGCTGCATGAATGACGTTATAGGTGCCCTTCTCGGAACGCAGGTTCTCGCGGACCTGCGGGCCGGACCGGCAGGCGGCGAGCTGCATCGTGCAGTCGCTCGCCCCCTTACCGTCTGCGCCGCGCAGTTCGGAGCCGTCTTCGGGTCAGTAGCCAGGTAATCGAACGTGTCCACAGAAGTCCACCCCTGCATGTTCGACTGCCCAGCCAGAATAAATACCTTCAGCGGCTTGGCCACCGCCTGACTTGCGAACCCAGACATCAGGCCGACAACGATTGTGATCATCATATACTTCATACTCTGCTTCATGTCTTTTATAGTTTTCCTTTAAGTCCCATACCACCTTCTTGTTGAGACGCGGGTCGCTGCCGATGAAGGCGTGGCCCTTCGCTGGCAGCGGCACAGCTTTCGCTCCGTCATCCATGCGTATCCACGGCTTATCGCCAGTTGGAGTGAAAGGATCGGGCCAGCGGAATTCGGCATCGCGCCGGGGCTCACCACCGTCAGCGGGACGCTTATCAATGAAACGGTCGTGGTAGATGCCGTTGGCATCCACCCACGTCACCAGACGCAGCCATTCGTCAGAATCGAGCTTCACCTCATAGTGCCCCTTCTTGAGAATCTGAATAAGTTTACTCCGCGTCGAGCCGAACTCGTAGGACTTGGTCACTGAACCGTCGGAGAAGCGGTTGCTAATCCAGACGAAGGCATCCTTGCCGTTGCCGCGACCATCGCCGTAGAGATTCCCCCCCATGAGGGTCATATAGGACTGGTTCAATTCACGCTCGGTCGTCTTCACCTTGCGCGCGGTGAGATCGCAGGTGGTGCGCTTGTCGGTGCCGTTGTGGCAGGGCATGCAGCGCCGGTCGAGCACGGGCTGGACCAGCCATTCGTAACCCAGCGCCCGATCGGCGCCCCACGACGGCGGAATGGGCCGGCAGGCCGGCTTGGCAGCGGCGCTGCCGATCGTGGGCGCTGAGGACGCGACGGCCTGCGTCTCGTGACAGCCGTAGCAACGGCGCGTCTCGCCTGGCTGGAAAGAGACATTGGAGCGCATGCGCCGGACTTCGCAATAATTCGCATCCAGAGCTTGGAAATAGAGCGATGCGGCATTGACTGTCGGTACCTGAAAATGCGCCGAGCCGTCCTCTTCGACCGGCACCAGGCCGATGACCCGTACCGGATTCCAGGAGGTCTGCGCGGGATTCGCCTCCCAGGCATTGCCCCAGACCCATTTGTAGGAGCCGTGCCGGACATCCATGGGCCAGGGCAGGGCTTCGCTGATGCGCAGCCATTTCACCGTTCCCGGCTTCACCTCCGGCCCCATGCCCGCCTGGACATCGTTCAGTACGCAGGTGGCCCAGGATTGCGAAGGCTTGGTCGTATCCGGCAACACGGGACGCGGCCGTTTGCGGAGCGGCATGGGATAGACCACGCCCAGCACGGGATCGCGATGGATCAATTCCTTGTTCCCGTGGAGATCGATGAGATACAGGCCGAAACCGTTGGATTCCACGCCGCCATCCGCCTTGGGGGCAGGATAGGAATAGGGTGCCAGGAAGCAGGTGTCCGACAGGGCGCAGGGCGTCTGGTACAGGCCGCCCGCATCCCTGACACCGCCCTCCGTTACCGGCGTGAGCTCGGTGGGTGCCTCCAATTCCCTGGCCCCAGGCGTGACCGTGCGTATGGCATTGGCGCTGTTCATGCCCGCCGAGGAATCGATCAGCACCACGGGGCCGTAGGCGTAGGTGTGATGACCGGTGGCGATGGCCACCTGGCGGTTGCTGCCAGCCACCGGGCGCGCATCCCGCAGGCCCATGGGGCGCAGCAGGTGCTGCTTGAAGAAGGCATCGGCCATGGTGCCGTCGGGGCGCACCGTCCACAGAGAATGGATGTCATAGAAATTCCGCTCCTGGTATTCCCAACGCGTGTAGACGATGAGTCCATTATCGAGCAGGGCCGGATGACGGTCAATGTCCTTGTTGTTGGTCAGGCGGCGGATGACGCCGTCAGGCGCACGGGCATAGAGGTTCAGATTGAGCAGGTCATTGCAGAAACAGTCACAGATCACACCATGGGCGCAGCGGTCGGAGGTAAACGCCACCCCGCCATCCGGCAGCCAGATGGGTTCGACATCGGACCAGTAAGGATCGTCGGTGAGCTGTCGCAGGCCGGAGCCGTCAAGGCGGACCTCAAACAGATGCGGCGGTTCGTGGGTCAGGCGCAATTCATGCTGGGCGGTCTTTGCCCCTCCCCATATACCCATCGACGGCGGTTGGTCGCAGCCCTTGGGAAAGGGCCAGTCGCCCTGCCTGGCCCAGGCGAATACCACCCGGTCGGCATCGAACCACAGATCAAGGCCATGGATGTGGCCTGCACCGAGTTTGCCGGAGAGGATCGGACGGACCTTGAGATTTCCCGAACGCAGACCCGAGAGGACGCACAGGTCACCGCCCGGCTTGTAGGTGAAGGAGGTATGGGTCCCCACCACATTCGGCGTGTTGTGCGGTGCGAACACGGTGCTGAACAGAACCTGATCGCAGGTCGCCGGTACCGATGCGAGGACCGCCGGCCGCAGAGCACGCCGAGCCTTGAGCCATAAAGCGCGCATATCGTCCACAGTCATGCCCGGGACCTCCATGGCCTTGATCACAGACTGGATCCGCTCTTGCGCTGCTTCCGCCGTGTGCCGCGCTGCACCATCGCTTCCGCTCGCTGTGGCCAGCGCCTTGGCCCTCCGCAGCAGATCATCCGCTGAGGTACGCAATTTCCTTCCATCCAGATGCAGCCCCAGGGACACGGCCTGCCGTACCCAATCCATCTCAGCCCGTCGCTCCTGGGGCAAATCATTCCAGGTTCGATACCAGGCCGGCGACGGTGTCTTGGGCCACACCACAATGAAGTCCTTGTTGTCACGCCCCACCTTGGTGGCAATGGCCCATTCCGCAATACCCTGCACAAACAGGTCTGGATCACCAAGCATGGCCGCTGCCGCGTCCAATCCCACGTCATCGATGCTGTGCTTGTCGGCTCGGCGCAATAACGCCAATGCCTCACCCAACCGACCAGGCATCTGGCTGGGATCCATGATGGCGGTCAGTTCCGCATCGCTGGGAACGCTAGGAAATATCATGATCTCGGAAGCCCCGGGATTGGCACCGCCATGCGAGGCGGTAAAGCGCAAGGTCAGTCGGTGCGCCTGGACCGGAACCGGCAGCGCGATGCGCTGTCGGCCATGCCTGGCTTCAAGACGCCCCTCCACCACCGGCCGGTTCCCTCCGTCCACCAGCACCTCATAGGAAGCCCAGCAATCCTTGAGGTCGTAGGCGGTCCGTCCAAAATAAACGATGTGGGCGATGGTCGCCGGCACCTCCCAGGCAAAGGTGATGCTGGCACCATTGCGGTGGGTGTCGCCACGCACCGCCCAGGCCATGCCAGTGTCCGTGCCGCTGCCCGCGTCAGGGATCTGCCCATCGGCGACGTTCCTGGCCGCCCATTCCACGCTGTATTCGGAATCGGCGCGGATGGCGGCGCGGCGGGCCAGGTTCTCGACACCGACCGCCTGCATGCTCAGCACCACAGTCAAACCCAAGACAAATCTGATCGTCAAAGACATCGTCATGAAACCTATTGACCTTTCTTCTGGATACCCGCAAACGGATACGTTTTCCCCGCCTTTGTCGCGAACTCGATGACACCGGGCTCCGTCGACTTGACCGACGAGCTAACCATGCCTTCCATCTTGAGCAGCGAACCGGTCCGTATCCGGCAGGGATTGCCCAGATTGGATTTGATGCTCAGCTTGACCACTTTTCGATTCGCCCATGCCAGATCCACCTCAAAGCCGCCGCGCCCGCGGAGCCCTGTTACAGAGCCCGTAGACCAGGCCTCTGGCAAAGCCGGCAGCAGATGCAACTCGCCCGCCTGGCTCTGCAGCAACATCTCGCACACCGCCGCCGTTGCGCCGAAGTTGCCATCGATCTGGAAGGGCGGATGCGTATCGAAGAGGTTCGGAGTGATGTTGTTCTTCAGGAGTTCGGAGTACATCTTATACGCATGATCGCCATCGAGCAGCCGCGCCCAGAAGCTGATCTTCCAGGCCTTGCTCCAGCCGGTGCCGCCGTCACCGCGGGCTTTCAGGGAGACCTTGGCCGCCTCCGCCAGCGCGGGTGTCTTCGAAGGCGCGATCTGGCGGCCGGGATGCAGGGCGAACAGATGCGAGACGTGGCGGTGATTGTTATTCGGGTCGTCGCGGTCGATCATCCACTCCTGCAACTGGCCCCATTTTCCGATCTTGGGCAGCAGCAGTTTTTCGCGCATGGCGGTGACCTTCTGGCGATACTCCGGATCGACTCCGAGCGCCTGCGAAGCCTCGATGTAGTTGGTGAAGAGATCCCAGATGATCTCCTGGTCGAACGAGACGCCATCTTCGCGCGGCCCTTGCTCAGGCGAGTATCCCATGGGTGCCACCAGCGTTCCGTCGGGAAGCGCCTTCAGCCGGTCCTCCCAGAACTCGCAGACCTCCTTCAACACGGGATAGGCCACTGTCTTCAGGTACGCTTTGTCGCCGCCAAAGGCATAATGTTCCCACAGGTGCTGACTGTACCAGGCGCTGCCCGGAGTGTTCCATTCCCAACCGGATCCGCCAAAGATGTTATTCTCCGTCTGCACGGTCCATCCGCGTTTGGATTTGAACTCTGCCGAGGTCTGCTCCGTGCGCACCTCGCGGAGGCTGAAGATGTAGGTCAGCAGCGGCTCGGCGCATTCCGGCAGGTTGGCGGTTTCGGCCAGCCAGTAATTCATTTGGATGTTGATATTGGAGTGATAGTCGCTGCGCCACGGCGGCGTGTTGCTGTTGTTCCAGAGGCCCTGCAGATTGGCCGGCAGGCTGTTGCGCGACGAACCGATCAGCAGATACCGGCCGTATTGGAAGAGCAGGTTCTCCAATTCCGGATCCTTTGCGTCGGGGGTCTTGTAGTTGTCCAACCGCTTGGACGTCGGTAGGGCCGCGATCTTGGCATCCGTCTTTCCATTGTCCAACCGGACGCGACCGAAGAGGGCCTGGTAATCCTTGATGTGTGCCGCCAACAGTTCGGCATAGGGGCGTTTGGCCGCCTTCTCAACCTGCTCGGTCACCTTGCGGTGCGGCGCATCACCGGTCCGCCACCCCTTGCCGCGCTGATTGAGATAATCGGTGCCGGCGGCGAGAATGAGCGTCAGGCCGTTGGCACCCTTGAACGCAAGGCCCTCGGGCGTTGGCTCCAGCGTGCCGCCATCGTTCAGGACCAGCAGTTGCGCCTCGAACTGCAACCCGTTCTTCAACTTGCCGGCGGAGGTAAGCCGATTCGCCTCGATGGCGATCTTGACGCCGTGCGCGTCATTCAGCGTGATGACACCCGTGTAGCCCGCCGGTTTGTCGGCGCCAAACCGGAAGACCATCACCTGGTCCGGAAAGCTGGCGAACGCTTCGCGGCGATAGGTCACGCCGCCGCTGGTATAGGTCACGGCGTGAACGGCACGGCTGATATCCACCTCGCGCCGGTAGTTCTTGACGTCGGCGCCTTTCGCCAGGGTCACCTCAACGTCGCCGAAGTTCTGGTAGTTGCCCGTGTCCTTCTCATCGCCCTCCCACAGGCTGTTCTCGTTGAATTGAAAATGTTCTTTTTCGACACCGCCGAAAACCATTGCTCCCAACCGGCCATTGCCGACCGGCAGCGCTTCCGTCTCCCAGTTCATGGCCGGGCTGTCGTACCATAACACCTGACGGTCCGGCAGGTTCACCGGCTCATTCGACGGTTTGTCTGCCGCCTGGCTGGCGACCCCCAACATCATGCCTGCAACTACTGCGATCATCATCCACTGTCCGGTGTTTCTCATTTTGTACCTTTCTTCGTGTTATTGTGCTCAATCTTGGTCTCGGAGCAGCTGGGCTCCAGTCGAATTTGAATGGTGCCGCCGGGAGAGCGGTTCCCTGTCACGGTCAGCCCCTTGACACTTTTGGCTGATACGCCTGCGCCGTCGAAATAGTTGTCCGTGATCCGGATGTTCTCATGGTGTTCGTATTTCCGGGCTAATGTTAGGTAAAGACCCTTCCGGCGATGGTTGCAACATGCCCATCATGGCCACGCCCATGCTCTCGCCGATATTGAAATAGCTCTCGCCGTTGAAGTACCAGTGAAATCCCTGTTCGTTGACACCCATGAGTTCGCCGTAATCAAATGGACGCGTATCGACCGTGGTCACGGTGCCGACCCACTCGGGATGCCGTGCGGGATCGGCCACATTCGCCTGCGCGGTGATCAGATGACTCGCATTCACGTCGCTATCGGCGTTGGCCATGCCGGTGTTGGCGATCGCGACCCGCATGTTCGGCGCATGGAATTCGGCGCGGAGATCCTTGATGAGATTGACCATGTTCGTTTCATATTCCGCCACAAAGGGAGGACTGATGCGATCATTCCAGCCCTGATGCCAACCGAAACCGACGAGCTCGTAACCGCCACCGGTGTATGCCGGGAATTCCGCTGCTATATGATCGAGCACCTGATGGACGCTACCTATCATCTCGGTATAACAGGGTCCCACCGTGCCACCCGAGCTCGGGGGACGGAAGTCCGCCCCCAGCGATCTGCCGCCATGGGCGTATTTGATGATCAGCACCTGATCGGCCAGTCGGCTGCCCACCACCAGACCGAATCCATATTCCGGCCCGATGAGCCCATCCTTTGCGTTTTCGCCGAATTCCGCATCGAGGTTGCCGCTGCGAAGCGCCTTCTTTTCGGATAGCTCCCAACTTGCCCCGCCGTAATAGGTGATCCATACGTCGGGACGGGTGATCCAACCCGGGCTGCCACCGGCGATGGGATGGGCCGGGTCGGCGAGATAACCGTATTTTTGCGGATTGGCATTGAGCATGTGCCGGAGGCTGCCCAAGCCGCCGCCGACGGCCGGCCCCGTGGGATTGTTAGGATCCCTGCCGTTTTCGACACTCCCCTTGCCCACCATGTTCGACTGGCCGGCAAGGATGAAGACCTTGAGCTTGCCGTTGCCCGCAGGGGGATTCACGGTCTGGAACCATCCCGGGGCCGAAGCGCTGGGTCTGTTGGTCGGATCACCCGCATAACAGGCGCTGAGGCAGTGCCAACCGGCCGCGAGGCTGCGGGTGGAAAAGCTGGCCTTGGTGCCGTTGATGGCTGCGCGGCCCAACTCGGACGTGCCGTCATAGAAGGTGACCGAACCGGTCGGCGCTTTACCCGTCACGGTGGCGGTGAAGGTCACTGGCGCACCGGAGTTGGAAGGATTGGCACCGCTGCCCAGGGCGGTGGTCGTCGCGGCACGCGTCTCATTCAGGATCTGGGGCAATGCCGCGGAAGCACCGGGCGCGTTGGCGGCATTGCCCACATAGAGGGCGGTGATGGCGTGCGACGCGGCGGCAAGGGTGCTGGTGGTGACACTGGCCTGATAGGAACCATTCAGGAGGCTGGTGCCGATGACCTTCAAACCATCATAAAAGATCACGTTGCCGGTCGGCGCGGTGCCCGCAACGGCAGCGGTGAAGGTCACGGCCACGCCCGCGATGCAAGGGCTGGTGCCGCCGGTCCGCGCCAGGGTGGTGGTGGTGGGTGCCGCGATCGGACCAACCGTCACCGTGCCCAGGCCGGCGAAATGGACGTCGTCCTTGTTGGTGGCCAGGGAAAGCGAGGACCCGTAAGTTCCGTTCGCCTGGGCGGTGCCCGCGTTGAATGTCAGCGCCGCAACCTGCCTGGTGCCGATGAAATCCAATTGCACCTTGGCGCCGGTGGTGATGTCCAGATCTCCGGTGCCAAGGGATTCGGCACTGGTGAAGGCCAGTGTTCCGGCCATGACGCGGGTGGTGCCGGTATAGGTGTTCGCACCGGAAAGCGTCCAGGTACCGGAACCGTCCTTGGTCACGCTGGTGGCCAGTTGCCCGAGGGTTCCCAGCACGCTGTCGCCGATCCCGCCACTGATCTCGCCCTGGCCCACATGCCGTCCCGTTTTCGAACTCATCGTGTGGGTCAAAGTCAGGGTCTTGCGGTTGTCCTGGCCAGCGATGCCCGGGGCCACGATATTGCCGGTGAACTTCAGAAGCCCGCTAACACCCCGCGTCGTGGGCAGTCCGCCAGCGGTTCCGGCCTGGTTGATCGTCACGCCGCCGATGGTGCCAGCCAGCCTGATGACGCGGTCGGTGGTTTCGCCGGGACCGCTGTACATCAGGGTGCCGGGTGCATTGTGAGCGCCGAGGGAGATCGTGCCGTTGGCCACGGTGGTTGGCGCGCCAAGGCAACTGGACGGCGTGCCTCCGCTGACGCTGTTGAACGAGGTCACCCGCAGCGAACCGGCATTCACGGTCACCGGCCCGGCAAAGGTGTCGGTGCCAAATATCTGCAATGGGCCGGCGGGTCCTTCCTTCGTCAAACCTCCCGGTCCGCTGATGACTCCGGAGATATTCATATTGCCTGTGGTGGTGAGATCGAAGGTCGAGGTGGCGGCCAGAACGACCGGGCCATTGAGGTTGGCCGAGAAGCTGTTGCCAGTGACCACCTTGGCACCGTTGAGGAGAAACGCATTGGTCAGATTGGCGCTCAGGTTGATAGGTGCCTTGATGGTGACTCCGCTGCCGCCATTGTGGATGATTTGCGGCAAAGCGGTGCCATTGGCACCGAAGGCCAGACTGTTGCCTTCGAGGGTGAGCGTGGCTCCGCCAAAAACCAGCTTGTTGAGCAGGAATCCGGCGTTCAAATCATTGGTAACGGCATAAGTGCCTGACTGACTGAAACCGAGGGCGTAATCCAGCTGGCCGCCGGCGGCCGGTGCCACTCCATTTGACTGACCATGCGTCCATTTGACATGATCGCTCCAGTGGCCCGCGACCGGGTCTTTCCAGGCAAAGGTGGCGGGAGCCGCCGCCGGTCCGGTGACCGCCGACATCAGGCCGACAACTACTATAATAGTCGTACATTTTTCGTTCCGCACGAGGTTTCTCATGGCGTTCCATTCTTCGTGTGGTTCGAAGCATCCTCGCTCGCGGATGCCTGTGAGATGAAATCCTTCAGGCTCACCAGCGGCGGCGACTCGGTGGCCGCATCGATCTCGGCGATGCTCTTGTTAAAGAATTCCTGGCGGTCCTTGGACGCTCCACGCGCCATCTCCCGCAGTTGCGGCACCTGCGCTTTGGCATGGACGCCATAGCGCGCGAGGTATTTCAAACATGCCGGAATACGCCCCCCCTCGCCCCAGCGGGTCATTTCAATCGTTGACACGCAGAGGGGCATTCCTTCACGAATGTGCAGGCGCGACAGCACATCAAGGCCCGCCAACCGGATGACGTCGGCAAACATCTCGTCACTGGGTGCCAACTTCTCGGTCGCCTTGACGATGGCGGGCAGCAGTGCCGCCAGATCGCGGTCGGTCAATTTGTCATAATAGCGTGCGAGCGTCAAACGGGCCGCTCCATCATCATTCTCCAACACCGACTGGATCGCGGGATAGAGCAACTGGCGGTCAACTCCCGACAGGGATCCGGCCAGGATGCCCTGCGGTCCGCCGGAACCGGGATACGGCTCGAACAGCGCGTTGGCCACGGCGCGCTGACTCATCCTCCGCGGATCAGCCGCATTCTTGCGGGCCGCCAGCGCCAGCAGATCGTTTGCCGCAGCCTTGCGGGCCTCCGGGCCGAGGCTCCGGATGGCGTTGCACGCCAGACTTTGCATCCACGAGTCGGGATCCTTGAGCAACGCGCGCAACTGCGGTGCCGCCGCGTCGGCCGGTGGCCCAAGGCAGCCAAGCGCTTCGCAGGCACCGTAGCGGGCGTAGCGCCCGGAACCACCTAACATCTGCAGCAGCTGCGGCACGAAATCGCCCTCGCGCTGGCCCAGCGTCCGGGCGGAACGCTTGCGCACGGCTGGCGACCAACTCGACAGGCCGGCCAGCACCTGCTCGGTCGTGCGCCCCTCGTAGGCAAGGCCATTCTTGCCGGTCGCGGAGAAGTAATCCCTGCCTGCGGCAATCACATCCTCCACTTCCTCGGGATTCAGCGGGGGCACCGAGCACGGCTTCTTGCCGGTTAGATACAGGCTCTTGAGCGGCAGGGCGTAAGCTAAAAGATAGCTTCCGGTGCAGTCCCAATCGGTGTACTTGTTATGTTCCTCTTCACCCACCGGCGACCCCTGGTAACCAAAGCCGCCTTTCCAGTTGCGGGCCAGGTCGTAATACCAGCTCTGCTCTTTGAAGTAGGTGCCTGTGGCCAGCGGACCGCAGCGGGATACGCCGGGCAGTGCCCACTGGATGTTGAAAAAGTTCCCCGTGTGTCCGCGTTCCCGCTCGGCGTAGCCGGCCGTAGACATCCGGGCGAAGAACGCCGCCGCCTCACGATCCCCCAGGAGGTCGAAGAGCACCGCCGCGACCGAACATTTCCCATTGTCCTCATGCCCGGGCCAAGGCTGGTGATCGCCATAGGGAATGGCGCCCTTGTTGACGTAGTAGCGCAGGAACCTTGCCGACTTGTCGATCGCCAGGTCCACTGCGGGATCGTTCACGCCCGCCTGACGGGCCAGTACCAGCCCGGTGGTCAGCACGAGGCCCGGCAGGTTCATGCACCCGTAGCCATTCAGGTTGCCGCCCGGCGTGGCATGGAACTCGTGCCCCCAGGTACCAACGGCACTCTGTCCCATGGTGGCCTCCTTCGCGGTGCGGGTGAGTTCCGGCAGGATCGACTTGTCGCCGGTGGCCAGGACATATTCTGCCAAAAACAGATTCCCGTAACCGTAATACCAGGTCCACACGTCCGGGTGCAGCGATGCCGCCACCTTTTTGGCATAGTCGGCCAGCATCGGGCGGTATTCCTGCTTGCCGCTGGCCAGCAAGGCCAGGGCATTGAGGTCGATGGGAATGTCGGCGTTTCCCAACCCGTTCTTCGCGATGAGTCGGCAGCCTTGCTCGAAGATCGCCTTCGACTTCGGGCAGTTGTAGGGCGCGGTGTCGTGGTAAGCGCCCAGCACCGGCAACTTGAGGTCCACGTTCGCGGTTTGCCCATCGCGCCAGCGAGTCAGCGGCAGCCCGCCTGATTTTTCCTCGGCGACCGTGATGGCACGCGCGAAGCTGATGCGGGCGTCGTCCGTGAAGACCTTGCCGTCTACTCCGAGGATCACGTCGTTGACGCGCAGGATGTCGGCTGCCGGCGATCCCGCGTCAACCGCGGTCACCAGGATCTGACGGGAGTCGGACGTCTGGCCGTTCCGTCCGTAAACCCAGCCGCGTGCCCCGGTCGGGCCCAGCGTCCAGTCGTGGCTGTCGTCCTTTTTGCCACCCTGGGTGAAGTCGGGAATGGGTGGCTTTCCCGCGGCGCGGGCTCCGTCAGCCGTGCCGATGCCCGCATACGTTAGAGCGCTGAACAGGATCACGGCATTGGCGAGCAGGCTGAGTGGGGTCATTTTCATTTGTGGTCAATGTTACCGGTGTGCTAAAACCCGGTCTGAACAGGGCGCGTCATAATCCGTCGCATCCCAAGTTTGGCACACTTGACGCGCATTCCTTCCACTTTCTTTCACAAATCCGCCCGCCTCCTCGGGCACCCGGTAAAGGGTCAGCCGGATTTCCGTGAACTTGTCGAAAGGTCCCGCCATCCGCACCGCACCACCGGTGCCGGTTGGTGACCGCCGTCCGCGAAATCTTCCCGCGGAGCGTGCTTCCGCACTCGGGTTTCACCGGCGCTGTGGCGGACGTTTCCGCCGCAGGAGCACGCAACCGGCAAGGGTGAGTGCGGCCAAGGCGACGGTGCCAGGCTCAGGGATGAGCACGGGATCACCGCTCGGATCCCATGCCCATCCGTGGATGGTTCCCGAGCTGCCATCGCCCTGCAGGGTCACATGCATCCACCCGTAAACCGGCATGCTGGGAGCGTTGGAGGTGAAACTGGCCGGGAGCATCCGGAACCCGATATAGCCGGTCTCTCCGCTGTCTAGCCATTGCTGTGCGCCGACTCCCATGTGGCCGGTCGAGCCGGAAAAGCCGGGGGAGAGCGGAGGGAAGGTGTTGGAGCCTGAGACTATGTCGCTTGTCGAGAGCTTGAGGACTGCGGCGTTGGTGGCGGCGGCGGCGGTCACCGGTTGTAAGGTGTCGCTGTTCCACAGCCCGGCGCCCCCATAGAACAGGTTGAGGTCCCAGGTACCGGGATTGGTGTAACTCTGGCCGACTGTCGCGGCATTGTTGCCATCGGTGAAGTCCAGATAGATCCCGTTGAAGCTGTTCGGGATGGCGATGTTCTGCTCGCCACTGTACACGACAGCGGCGGGGAGATTCGTGGCCAGCGCAGCGCCGACGGCTGCCGGGAGCAACCTGCGCATGAGACGAAGCGGTTGGAGTGGCATGGGAAAATGCTGGTTGGGTGGTTTCAGGGCGGGGGCGGTTCAGGGGATCAGGGGCTGAGGGTGACCGCCACCCTGCCCAGTACCGAATCCGCCTTTAGGCCGCCAGAGTCGAAAAGCAGGAACGGAACCTCCACCACTTCGTAGTCGCCGGGATCCTGGGTGGAAACCACGACAGGGTCCGGGTTGGCCGGGTCGGGAATGAAGCCTCCGCCCGAATCCGAAAACTCCGGCGTGTAGGTCAGCCCCGCCGCCGCGAAATCCTTGTGGCGCACGTATTGCAACTTGATATCGAGTGGGCTGAAGGAGACCTCGATCCTCACGTTGCCCGGCGTGAAGGTGGCCGGATCGGTCACCGTCAAAGCCGTGTTGTCAGGGGCGTTCGGGTCGGTTCCGAAGGCGAATTCCAGGA
Source organism: Akkermansiaceae bacterium (assembly GCA_021733795.1). Lineage (GTDB taxonomy): Bacteria > Verrucomicrobiota > Verrucomicrobiia > Verrucomicrobiales > Akkermansiaceae > Luteolibacter. The sequence goes on from JAIPKB010000041.1 coordinate 28,612, forward strand.
GGTTGTTCAGCCCGTCGCCGGTGCCGCCATTTTCAATGTCGGCGTTGGGATTGGCGTTGGCTCCGGTGAGCCCGTTCGCGCTCGCCCAGATGCCATAGGTGCCGGTGACCGTGCTGACGGTGAGGGTGCCGCTACCGGTGAAGCAGGTGTCGTCAATGTGGGTGGCACCCGAACCGGTGGCACCCCAGGTGCCCGTCGGCATCGCGACGCCGGCGAGAACGAGCCCGTCGATGGTATCGGTGCCGCTGTAGTTCAGGTTCAGCATCGCGCCGCTCGCCACCGAGACGTCGGCCGCGTCCGCAAGGCCCGTGTTGTTGGTGCTGTCGCCGAGCGTCAGGGTCCCAGCCTCGACCGATGTGACACCGGTGTAGGTGTTGATCCGGGTCAACGCCATCGTTCCGGCACCCGTTTTGGTCAGGCCGCTGAAGGCGATCCCACCCTGATTCTTCAATTTCGCGGAGACCGTCAAATCCGTCGCAGCGTCACTGGTGACATCGGCCACATCGAAGATCAAACTGGATCCCACGCCACCGCCGAGATCGACGGCCCCACCCATATTGATCGCTCCGTTCGCCTGGCCAATGTCGGTGATTGAGGAAGGAATGCTCCCTCGAACCGTCACCGTCTCCCTGATGCCATAGGCCTGAAAACCGCCACCGGCGGCAGACAAGTTGTTTGTGGCCCGCAGTTCGCCTCCATTCAGGGTGAGAAACTCCATCGTAGTGAAACCTGCCGTCGTCCCATTGGTGACCCGCGCTCCAGCCTCAATCGTCAGGTCCAGATCCGATCCCGCGTGGTTCCCGTAGGTGTCGTTCAACACCAAGTCCAGAGCCCCGGCGGCAACCGTCGTGGATCCCGAGTATGGCTGCGCCACCCCAACCGTCACGGTATTCGGACCGTTTTTGACCACCGAGCCAACGCCACTGATCGGATTGGTCAGAGTGAGATTGTCCGAGCGATTCAGAATGACGATGCCATCATTGATCACCGCGCCAGTGCCAAAGTTGCCGGAGGTTCCTCCGGTGCCAACTTGCACTGTGCCATTGTAAATCGTTGTCCCCCCGCTGAAGGTGTTGTCGGTCTCGATAAAGAGCGTGCCACTCCCGTCCTTCACCAACTGGGTGGCCCCGGCGATGCCAAATGCCCCCGTGAAGGTGTAGTTGTTGCCAGCCGTGTTGGTCACTTCGGTGTAACCCGGCGTCACATTCTCCAGCAGGGTCACCGTCTTGTTGGCCCCGCTGTCGTTGAAGAGCGCATCGTCGCCATTGTAGAAGAAACTGTCACTGGTGTTGTTCCAGTTCGCATCCGGCCCTGCGGTCTCCCAGTTGCCGGAGGTGGTCCCCGTCCAGGTGCCACTCTCCGTGGTGATCTCCGCTTCGAGGGTCTGCCCATTGAGGTTGACCGCACCCAGTCGATAACCAGGAGCCGTAAAGCTGTCGGCCAAATCTCCGAGGTTCCCATCAATCAAGGTCCCGCTGTAGGTCGCGATCGCGTACGTCGTGGTCCCGAGGCTGGGAATTCCAGAGATGCTCAACTCCGAGACGCCATTGAGGGTGAGGTCCGTCGTCTGGATTCCGGTAAAGGAAAGAGGATCAATCGTCACAGACGCCCCCCCCGAGCTGCCCAAGGTGAGAAGACCTCCAATGGTGCCCACCCCGCCAATCCCGGCGCCATCCCCCACGGTCACATCGCCGACGAGGCTTCCGGCCGCTGAGAGCGCGAGAACACCACTGGAAACGGTCGTCAGACCGGTGTAGGTATTGACTCCCCCGAGGGTCAGCGTGCCGCTGCCGGTCTTGGTCAAGCCACCATCAAGGGCAGCGTCACCATCAATGTCGGAGTGACTCAAGATGGCGTTATAGGTGATGTCGAATCCGTTCGTGTCGATCGTCCCGCCCCCATCCCGGACGTTGACCCGGGTCAAACCGCCGAAGAGCGCGCCAGCGCTCGCTGCCGCCTTCTGCAGCGTTCCGCCATTGAAGTTGAAAATCGTCGTGCTGCCGCCGGCTCCATTCGCAAACACCCGCGCCGTGCTCAGCAATCCTCCGTCGAGATTGACGGTCGAGGCCCCGCCGCCGGAGCCATACGGATTCATCCAGAAATTCGACGCGTCCAGTCCGCTTGCGGAGGCCGTTCCGGGTGCTGCGACATTGAGGGTCCCACCGGCGACGGCCAGCGCCCCGTTCCCGACTCCGCCGCCGGTGATGTCCCGGCCGCCGATGCCGGTGAAGCCGCCACCGCCACCGATGTTCAACTCGCCGCCAGGATTCACCGTCACCGAGCCGGTGGTGCCCGTCACACCAGCGCCGACGCCGAAACTCTGGTTGCTGGCCACGGTCACCGCGCCGAAAATGCTGATCTCGCCACCCGTCTTGGTGTTCATCATGGCCACGTCCGTCGCCGTGCTGCCACTTGCCACTTCCAAGACCCCACCCTCCGCAATCAGACCGCCGGTGAATCCGGAAAGATCCCCGGACAGGACCAGATCGCCCCCACCCACCAACTTCACTGTTGAGGCACCCGTCAGGGCTCCGCTGACCTCGATCGCACTCCCTCCAGCCAGGGACACATCAAGCCCACCGCCAAGGATCACGTCGGCCGCGATCTGATGACTGCCGGCACTCGTCGAAAGGTCCGCTTTGCCCAAGTTGTCAAAGGTCAGGGCGGAAGGCCCGCCGATCGTGATGGCGTGGGTGCTGTCGAATGCCAAGTCCCCGATGGTCACCGGGACATCGAGGGCCGCGGTGAGCGGACCGGTCAGTAGCGCGCCATCAAACAGGGCCATGTTCTGTGCTCCATTGGGAACGCCCGGATCCCAGTTCAACGCTGCGGACCAGTTCCCACCGCCATCGGTCTGCCAGGTGTTTGCCGAGAACAAAGGTGTCGAGGCTCTGAGAGTCAACGCGCTGACCGTGACGACCGCACTCACGTTCCTCGTGAGGCTGATCACCAGATTGCCAGCACCATCGGTCCCGAGATTCGAGAGTGTCCCAAAGGGATTGGCCGCGACGGGGTCGGGCATAACGCTCTGCCCGTCTGCGGTGTAGGTCGTCCGACCATCCGTATTCACGAAGCCCGCGCCGATCGTAAGCTCATATTCCAAGGAATCATCAAGTCCGCCAATGGTGATGGTCGCATCAGCAGGAAAGCCCATCCAGTCTTCCAGATTGCTGGCGTCGAACACCGCGGGCTCACCGCCGTTCACCACTGCATCGCCGTTCTGACCATTAAAGCCTGCAGTCGTGACGGTAACGCCCCCGGAAACCGGCGCACCAGTAACGTCTTTAGTCACCGCCACCACCCCTGCTGTCAAAATGTATTCGATGAAATCGTTCGTTGTGGGATTGGTGTTCCCAAAATCGACTCCGATCGTCTGACCATCGACCAGTTGCGCCTCCGAGACGCCGGTTGTTCCAGCGACCACCAAGGCCGATATTGCCAGTTTGAATTTCATGATATTCAGCGGGTTATTGTTGTTATTGCTAGAAAATCGCTTTTCGGGGTTGGTGCGCATGAGGGGATCAAGGGAGGTTCGGACACCGGGAGAAAAGAAGTTGCGGGGAAGGAGGGGCCGGAGATGCCGCTTTCGCCGCCCTGTCACGGTGAGCAGAATGGATGCTCCGGTCAAACGGTCGCGCGATGGGGGTCATGGTACAATCTTTCCAAAGCCTAGATTACAGCTTTCCCCCACCTGTTCGAGGAAAATCGGCGCGGGAGCTGAAATTTCTCCGGAACAGGCCCGCTGGGATCGATCGTAGCCCTTGCTCTCGCACCCCGCCGCCTGGTCGATCGCCGGCGGGCGGTTCCACGACCTCGCCAGGCTCGCGGCCGGCTGATCCGTGAAGCCGTAAAGAATGAGGTTTCCCGTCGGGTCCCCTCCGCCGCCCCCGCCGCCCCCTCCC
>JAIPKB010000042.1 GCA_021733795.1 Akkermansiaceae bacterium
CGAACAACCCGTGCAAGGCGTCGCGCGGGTCCTTCGAGTCGGTGCGCACCTGCATGATGCAGACCCGCGCGGTGGCGGTGTCCCGGGGCGTGACGACGATCCGGTAACGGCACCCGTCCTCAACGGTTTGCAGTTCGCACGCAAAGGCCGGATCGTTGGCGCTAACCGAAAGCACCCGCGCCGGGGCTTTCGACGTCACCTCGATGTCCACCTGTTTCGCAACCGACGCTTCGCCAATCCGCCAGCGCAGCGATTGCGCGGAATAGGTAAGCGCCTCGGGAATCCGCACCTCGCCCACCAGCTCGACGACCCCGGCCTCGACGAATTTCACATGCAGCGATTTGCGCACGGTGCCGCGCAAGCCCTTGGTAACGAGTTTGGCGGTGATCCTGCCCCTCGCGCCCGGCGCGACGGGCACCCCGTCCCATTCGCCCTTCATGCAGCCGCAGGACTGCGAGAAACCCTCCACCGCCAGCGGGATCTCCCCGGTGTTGGTGAACTCAAAACACAACTCCACCACCGCCTCGCCGGGCTCGGCCGTCATCTTGATTTCCCGCGTGTCGAACTTCGCCGCCGTGGCAACGGCCCGCGCCGGCCTTGACAGGGCCAGGGCCGGTTGGGGTGCCGATTGGGCTTGACATGCCCCGTCAACCGCGAGAATCAGCCATGCTGCGGCAAGCGGCAAGCGGCAAGCGGCAAGCGGCAAGCGGCAAGCGGCAAGCGGCAAGCGGCAAGCGGCAAGCGGCAAGCGGCAAGCGGCAAGCGGCAAGCGGCAAGCGGCAAGCGGCAAGCGGCAAGCGGCGGGAAGCGGAAATGGCCACCACGCTCGCAGCCGCCCGCAGAGTGGAGCGGCGGAAGATGACGGGTGAAACATTCATACGCATGGATTTACCGGAAGAGAGTCCGATTAGACAGGAGCCTCATTATAGAGACAAGATAAAAAAGGAAGGAAAACGCGACAAAATGCGATGATGTCAAGCTGCCATAGGCGAATAGATCGGAAATACGGAACCGCCCGCGCCTCAGGTGCCCCTATTCCAGTTCCCCTCCGCCCGCCCGCCGTGCTTCAGCCGCCTGAAAATTGGAAGGTGTGACTCCAGTGAACCGGGTGAACTCACGGGTGAAATCGGTCCGGTGCCTGAAGTTCAGTTCATGCGCCACCTCCTTGATGCGGCGGCCCTCGCGGAGGAAATGCCCGGCCCGCACCGCCCGCAGGTGAAGCAGCCACTGCTTGGCCGGAATCCCCAGGCTTTCCATCACCAGCCGCTCGAAGGATCTGCGCGGGATCTTGAGTTGCGCGCACAAGGACGCCACCCGCCAGCCGCAATTGTCGATCACCCCGCAAATGCGGGCTTTCTCATCAGGGCGGGGTCCGCAGAGCCACCAGCATCCGTTCTCAAAACGGATGGCGCGTCGGGACCGCGGCAGACTCGGCATGCCCCCGGTACTCCCTTTACCGCTGCCGTCTGTCAATTCCTAACCCATTTCTATCCGAAATTTGGCAGCGCCGCCCTCCGCACCGGGGTATTCCCTCCTGATGACCGGAGTTGGCAAATGAGGACTCGCCGTACCCGCGCACCTCGTCATCCTGTCCGCACCATGCCAGGAATCCAAGGAGCTAACAACATCATCGGGATGAGAGGTCGCAGGAAAGGCGGCGCAACCGCCTCCCCAACCCCGCCCCCGCCCGCCGCCAGCCTCAGCGCCCACGCCACGGCGTTTCTCCAACACCTCGGTACCCGCTCGCTCTCGGCGGCCACCGTCGAGTTCACCCGCTGGTCGCTGCGGGGCTTTCTGGAATGGGCGGATTCCCAACAGCTCGCCAAACCCGCCGCCTTCACCCGCGTCGAAATCGCCGCCTATCAGCTCCACCTCCACCAATACCGCTCGCCCCGAAACAAGGAGCCGCTGGTGGTCAACACCCAGCTCGGTCGCCTCGGCGTCGTGCGCCGCTTCTTCGCCTGGATGTGCCGCAACGGCACGATTCCCGCCAACCCGGCCGCCGACCTCGACCTACCCCGCAAGCAATCCCGCCGCCTGCCCAAGGCGCTGAGCCCGGAGGAAATCGACCGCCTGTTCTCGCTGCCCAACCCCGCCGACGCCCTGGGCCTGCGCGACCGCGCCATCCTCGAACTCTTCTACGCCACCGGCATCAGGCGGACCGAAATGACCCGCCTCGACCCCGGCGACTACGATCCGGATGCCGGAACCCTGCTCATCCGCCACGGCAAGAACGACAAGAGCCGGCTGCTCCCCTTAGGTGGCCGCGCCGCCTTCTGGCTCGACCGCTTCCTGGCCGAATCCCGCCCGCTCTTCGAGCACCTGCCGAACGAGACCGCGCTGTTCCTGAGTGGTTACGGCACCCGCATCACCCCGGCCTACCTCGGCACCTGGGTCGCCAGGCAGATGAAAAAGGCCGGCATCACCAAGCCCGGAGCCTGTCACCTTCTGAGGCACAGCATGGCTACGGACATGCACTTGAATGGCGCGGACATCCGGTACGTTCAGGAGATGTTGGGCCATGCCCGTCTCGAAACCACCCAGATCTACACCCACGTCAACATCAAGGCCCTCGCCGAAATACACGCACGCACGCACCCGCATGGAACTCTGCCGCTGGACCACGAGCACGGCTACCGCGACCCTGAACCGCCTGAGTCAACCGAACCATCCGCTCCCGAGCCTGAACCTCCAGCCCCAGAGCCACCCACGAACGACCCGCCCGACCCCGGCACTCCGCCAACGCCGGGTGGAGGAGGTCCAGCCAAACCGGTCGGACCAGAAAACTTTCCCGTGGATTCTTCTTGCGGAGGCTCAGGGGAGGTGCTAGAGGTCTCCACAGCAATGCAGGCGACCTTTTGCAGTCCCTATCCGATGACCCAGACGGCACGCAATCCGCCCGGCGGGGAGGAGAATTCGCAGGATTTGAGCCCCGCTGCCCCTCAGAATGAGGCCACTCGGGCAACTTCGCTGCCAATAGACGAAACTACTCCAGTCCAGTCATTGTCCGTTCGTGATATTGACAATGCAAGGGCAAAAAGGGTGGGTGTAGCTTATTACGGCTATCGTTGGTACGACCCGCTCACCGGCAGGTGGCCATCGAGGGATCCGATTGGGGAATGGGGCGGGGTGGACCTGTATGGATTCTTGGGGAACGACGGGGTGAATGGCAATGACAATTTGGGATTAATAAAATTTCCAGATGATGTATCTCCCCCACCAATTATTCCAGGAAGTAAGGGCGAATCGCCTGACAATTTCAATTTTTATGTGGGCATTTCAATTGCGGTTTTTTGGAAATTCTCGGTAACAATGAAGGAATGCTGTGGAGGCTACACCAGTTGGAAGACCATTGATGAGAGCAGAAGTGGACAAGTTCTATTTCTCGACGGCTATACGCTCAAGAAGTTGCGTTCAATTGAAATAGAAGAAATACCCAAAGTTATTTCAGCCACAAGCACATCCGAGCCGCCATCCGTTGCCGAAGTGACAGAATATAAGTATATAGGAATTGGTGATGTGCTTAGATTTCTTCTTTGGACAGAAGAAGGACTTGCTTTGGCAAATATGGCGAATATGGATGTTCGTTCTCGCGTGACTACGGAACTCAGTAAGAAAACCCTGTCGGAAATTCGAAGTGCGCCGACCAGAGGGTGTACATCCATGCCTGGAAAGGTCACTTGTGAAGGGAATGCTAAGTTTGTCGGGACTCTAGAAGATTTTAGTACAGAAATCATTCCAGGATGGTCGATTCCTGATCGCGACCTCATCCCTGATCCAGATTGGACAAGCGAAGATAAGATTACCTTTTGACGGCCATGGCTATTCGAGATGTTTTCATCCGATTCATGATGTTATCTGCATCGGTCATCGCTCTATGTTCGTGCGAAGATCGATCGGAAAAATCGATGAAGGGCGGCCCGGTTGTAACCGTAACGCCCAATGAACCGGAATCTACGATTTCGAGTTATTTAGAATCAAAGACCGTCAAGTCAGTGGCGGAAGTCAAGTTTTCGAATGACAACACGCACATTCCCTCACGCTTCATCGCCGCGCAGCGCGAATTGCATTGGAGTGTTGCTTTGATAGACGATATTGATAGATTTGCAGAACTATACAAGATGGCAGGTGCCGAGGGATTTATTGTAATCGAGTTTATCGGTGGATTCAGCTGTCTTCCTGTATATTCTGGCCGGGTAAATATAGGCATCTTGGACGATGAGTGTGAACCAACGGTAGATCAATTTTTCGCTACGATTGCGGCGCAGAGCCAGTGGAAGCATGGGTTCGGTGGCACCAGAGATCGACACGAGGAATTTTGGGATCTATTCCGGCGACCGAAATAGCATCAGTTGTTAAAGGCCGTAAGTCTATGGGGTCCTCGCATGGTAACATTTCTTCGCTGGCGACTCTGACGGCTCTGCCCCTGGTAGAGCCGGATGCCCCGGATGGAGCCACAGGCGGCCTTGACGAAGCCATGGGCCTTGAGGGTGTCGGTGCGCGCGCAATGTGGACAAACCTCGGCGAGAATCAGCATCCGGAGGTTGAGGAAGCGGCGGCTTCCCACATCCATTATGGGTATGAAGTTGGACAAGAAGGTCCACCATCTATTGCTCGACCAACGATGTCGTGGTCCAGATCGTAGAGTTCCACCTTGTCACCTCTGACGATCATCTTCCATTTTCGGTCGCGCATCGCAGTGCCCAGTTTCGGCTCGTAGCCGAAGAAGATTTTGCGCGAGGGCAACGCGGCCTGGCGCAACAGGACATCCTTGATGCTGGTGCCATCCAGCCTGCGTTCCTTGGGCACTTCGATGCCTGCGATGTCAGCGAAGGTGGGCAATAGGTCCATCCCGAGCGCAAACGCACCGGTTTGGGAGCCGGGCTTGATTTTGCCCGGCCACCAGGCAATCGCGGGAAGCCGATGGCCGCCTTCGTAGTGGCTGAATTTTCCGCCCCGGAACGGTTTGTTGGAACCCCCGGCACTGATCGCCCGGCGAGTCCAGGAAGAAGGACTCCCGCTCTACGCAAGTTCTGCTTGCGTGGGGCATCCAAATCGCGCACACTCACGCCGTGAATAAAGCCTACTTGATCGCAGCAATCCTGACCCTCAACGCCGGTCCGGTTTCAGCGGCTAACGAGCCCACCGGACTCCTCTGCGAACTCCTGGAAGCGCCGGAGAAGGCGAGCATTGCGGATGCCCGTCCGGAATTCGGATGGATCGTTCACTCCGACAAGGCGGGAGACGTTCAGACATCCTATCAGATCGTGGTCCAGACCACCGGCGGCGGGTTGGTCTGGGACAGCGGCAAGGTGGATTCCGCGGATTCGATCAATGTCGAATACGCAGGTAAGGATCTTGCGCCGGACGGCGGGTACTCGTGGAAGGTCAGGACCTGGACCCGCCTGGCGGGAGCGAGCGACTGGTCGCAGACGCAGACCTTGCGGACCTCCGGGGCGCTCAAGGGTTACGCCACCTCCCGCTACCCGCTGGCTGAAACACCCGTTGCTCCCGCGAAAATCACCCGGAAGGGCGACGGGCATTATCTCATCGACTTCGGCAGGGTGGCGTTCGGCTATCTGGTACTGAATATCAATACCCCGACCGCCGGAGCATTGGAGGTTCAGCTTGCCGAGCGTGGCACGCCCGACGGGGTGAACCGCAATCCCGGCGGCACGGTGCGATACGTCGAAGTCAAACAAGCGCTCAAGCCAGGCCTCCACCGCTACCGGGTCGAAACACCGGCGGATGGCCGGAACACGGGAGGCAAAGCGATCCGTCTGCCGCAGGAGGTCGGCGTCATCATGCCCTTCCGCTATGTCGAAGTCATGAACTGCCCGGTCACGCTCGATCCCTCAATGGTCAGTCAGGTCGCCGTGCACTATCCGTTCAACGACCAGGACGCCCGCTTCGAGTCGTCCGATGAAACCCTCGACCAGATCTGGGAGCTGTGCCGATACAGCATGAAGGCCACCAGCTTCTGCGGCGTTTACGTCGATGGCGACCGCGAGCGCATCCCCTACGAAGCGGATGCTTACATCAACCAGCTCTCCCACTACGCCGTCGACCGCGAGTTTTCCCTCGCCCGACACAGTCATGAGTATCTGCTTGAGCATTCCACCTGGCCGACCGAGTGGAAGCAGCACTCGGTCATGATGGCCTGGGCCGATTTCATGTACAGCGGCAACAAGGAATCCCTGGCCGCGTGCTTCGATCTTCTCAAGTCGGAAAAGACCCTCGAGCAGCGGGTGCGCCCGGATGGATTGCTCGACACCAAGGGGCTGCGCGACATCGTGGACTGGCCGGCAGGGGAGCGCGACGGTTACGACTTCAGGGACGTCAACACGGTGGTCAACGCCTTCCACTACGAGAACCTCAAACAGATGGCCCAGTTGGCAGAGGCCTTGGGCAAGCAAGACGATGCCAAACGGTACCGCGCCCTAGCCCAACAATTCCACCAGGTATTCAACGCCAAACTCTTCGACCCGAAGCAGGGAGTCTACGTGGACGGCGAAGGCACGCATCACGCATCCCTCCATGCCAACATGCTGCCGCTGGCCTTCGGCTTGGTGCCGGATGAACGGATCAAGACCGTGGCCGACTTCGTCGTTTCCAAAGGCATGGCTTGCAGCGTTTACGCCGCCCAGTATCTCATGGAAGGTCTCTATCAGGCCGGGCGGGCGGATGAGGCGTTTGCACTGCTGACCTCTCGCGACATCCGGAGTTGGTACAACATGATCCGGGTCGGCTCGACCATCACTCTGGAGGCGTGGGACAACCGCTTCAAGCCCAACCAGGACTGGAACCACGCCTGGGGGGCGGTTCCCGGCAACATCATCCCGCGCTATCTCCTCGGGGTCCGCCCGCTCGAACCGGGCTTCGCCAAGGTGCTGATCCGGCCCATGCCCGGACCGCTCGAACGCGCCAAAGCGACCATCCCGAGCATCCGCGGTCCGATCCGGGTCGCGATCGGAAACGCGCCGGACAAACCGTTTCTGCTGGACGTTTCGATCCCTGTCAACATGTCGGCACGGGTCGAGATCCCGTTGCCCGGCGGAACGGGCGGCGTCACGCTCGACGGCAAACCGGTCCAGGCGAAGATCATCAACGGCTATGCCATCGTCGATGAGGTCGGTTCCGGGACCCATTCGTTCCGCAGCACCGCGGTCGTCAAGCAGCGTGAAAAAAGCGGGAAATCGGTCACCGAAGCCGACTTCCGAAACCCTCCCCCCGGCGCCGGGATCCGCGCGTTCTGGTGGTGGCTCAACGGCAACGTCAGCAAGGAAGCCATCACCCGCGACCTTGAGGAAATGAAGGCCAAGGGTTTCAACGGAGCCCTGATCTTCGATGCGGACGGCAGCAGCCAGCAGGGCAATCGCCAGGTCCCCGCCGGGCCTCTGTTTGGCGGCCCGGAATGGACGGCGCTCTTCGTGCATGCCTGCAAGGAGGCGAAGCGGCTGGACTTGGAGCTGAGCTTGAACATCCAGAGCGGCTGGAACCTCGGCGGCCCGAAGGTGAGCGAGGAGGAGGCCACCCAGCAACTGGTTTGGTCGAAAACCACGGTCAAGGGACCAGCGACGATGGAACAGGTGCTGCGAGCCCCGGCAAAGTCCGGTGGATTCTATCGGGACATCGCCGTGATCGCCGTTCCCGGTGCTCCAAGGATGCGCCCGGTCGAGGATCTCCCCCTCAAGAGTTCCACCCGCGAACTGGGCATGTCGGCTCCGGACTGCCGGTTCCTGTTGGAAACCTCCTCCGCACTGCCGGGAGAAGTCCCGGTCAAAAGCGCGGACATCCTCAAGCTCACCGCGAAGGTGGCCGCGGACGGCACGCTGCGCTGGCAGGTGCCGGCGGGCGAATGGGAGGTGCTCCGCATTGGTCACAGCGCCACCAACGCGCATGTTTCCACCCAGAGCGCCGGCTGGGGCGGGCGGGTACTGGACTACCTCAACCCCGCTTCGCTCGACGCCTATTGGAATCGCAACATCGAGCCGCTGTGCAAGGCGATCGGCCCGCTTGCCGGTACGACCCTGCGCTACATCCACACCGACAGTTGGGAAGGCGGCGGCATGAACTGGACGCCGGGCTTCGAACGGATTTTCCGGGAAAACCGCGGCTACGATCCGCTCCCCTGGCTGGCGGTCCTGGCCGGCCACGTCATCGACAGCCGGGAAGACTCGAATGCCTTCCTCGCCGATTTCCGCAAGACGATCGGCGACCTCGTTGCCAACCATTACGGTGAATTGGCAGCGCTCGCGAAGAAACACGGCATGGGCACCCAACCGGAGTGCTCCGGTCCGCATGCCGGGCCGCTGGACGGGCTCAAGAACTACGGCCGCAGCGAACTGATGATGAGCGAATTCTGGTCGCCCTCGCCGCACCGGCCGACCCCGCCTAACCGCTTCTTCGTCAAGCAGGCCGCCTCCGCGGCGCACACCTATGGCAAGCGGTTGGTCGGCGCGGAGGCCTTCACCACGATCGGCCCGCATTGGAACGACGTGCCGTGGTCGGCCATGAAACCGAGCTTCGACCACGAGTTCTGCTCGGGCCTGAACCTCGTCTTCAACCACACCTTCACCTGCTCGCCCAAAGAGATGGGCCTTCCCGGCCAGGAGTACTTTGCCGGCACCCATTTCAACCCGCAGGTGACCTGGTGGAACGAGGCGCCGGCCGTCATCGACTACTTCCGGCGCTGCCAGGTGCTGGCCCAACAAGGCGACTTCGTGGCCGACTTGGTCTATTACTATGGCGACCACATTCCTAACATCGCCACCCTCAAGGAATCCGACCCGGCGGGTGCCATGCCCGGCTACGACTACGACTTGCTCAGCGAGGAACTCCTGCTGTCGAGCCTAACGGTCCGGGACGACCGCCTCACGCTGCCCTCGGGGATGCTGTATCGCGTGCTGGTCCTGCCCGACCACGGCGTGCTGTCGTTGGGAGCCTTGGAAAAGGTGGACGCCCTGGTGCGCGCCGGTGCCAGCGTCCTCGGTCCCAAAGCCCTGCGTGCGGTCAGTCTGGAAGGCGGAGCGAAGGGCAAGGAACTGTTCCGAATGCTGGCCGACGGACTCTGGGGGACCGAGACTCATGCGAAGGGAGCCAAGGGAACCCGTCAGCTCGGCAAAGGCCGGATCGCCTGGGGCATGACCTCCCGCGAATTCCTCCACACCGATAAGGTCGCACCCGATGTGGTTCTCACGCTCGCGGACGGAAGCACCGCGCCGGGCATGGACTGGATCCACTACCGGATCAACGACGCGGAGGTCTATTTCATGGCCGAACTGGCCGGTACGGCGAGGACCATCGACGCCACCTTCCGGGTCGATGACCGGATCCCCGAACTGTGGAACGCGGTCGATGGATCGATCCGGGATGCCAACACGTTCACGTGCACCGACGGCCGCACCCGGCTGCCGCTGGCCCTCGACCCCTACGACAGCCTCTTCGTGGTGTTCCGGAAACGGACTGCCGAAGGCGGTCGCAACCGCGGCCCGAATCTCCCGCCCTGGCGGGAAGCCCAGGCGATCCCCGGTCCGTGGGACGTCACCTTCGATCCGAAGTGGGGCGGCCCCGGCAAACCGGTCCGCTTCGACACCCTGACCGACTGGCTCAAGCACGAGAATCCCGGCATCCGCTACTACTCCGGCAAGGCGGTCTATCGGACCACCTTCGAGATCGCCGACGACCTTGCTAACAAGCCTCTCGCCCTCGAACTCGGGATGGTCAAGGACGTCGGCATCGCCCGGGTGACGCTGAACGGCACCGACCTCGGTATCGTCTGGCGGTCGCCGTTCCGGGTGGACCTCGGCAAGGTCGTCAAGCCCGGCGAAAACACCCTTGAGGTCATGGTGGTCAACTCATGGCACAACCGCCTGATCGGAGACCGCGACCTGCCCGCAGACAAACGCCTGACGATGACCAACATCACGGTGGTCGAGAGTGGAAAGCGGAAATGGCAAGCGGAGCCATCCGGGCTGCTTGGCCCGGTGAGGATCATGATTCGAAACAACGAGCCAACCAAACGATGAAAGTTATCAAGTTAAGTATCGCCATTGCCTCCGGAGCATTGCTCACCGCGATAGCGGCCGCCGACCTGGAAACGTCTTTCCGGTCCCCGCCTGATGAGGCCCGGCCCGGAGTTTACTGGTATTTCATGGACGGGAACCTGAACCGCGAGGAAATGGTCAAGGACCTTGAGTCGATGAAGGAAGTAGGCATCGGCAATCTGGTCTTCCTGGAAGTGGATGTCGGCGTGCCGAGCGGTCCGGTGAAGTTCATGAGCGACGAGTGGCAGGATTGTTTTGTCAATGCGGTGCGTCACGCCGAACGGCTCGGGATTGACATCACGCTCGGCGCGGGTCCGGGCTGGACCGGCAGCGGCGGACCGTGGGTCAAGCCGGAGCAGTCGATGCAGCACCTGGTGTTCAGCGCCACGGAAACGAAAGGTCCGGCGACCTTCGACGGCGTCCTCCCCGTGGCAGGCCAGCGCAGCACCACCTGGCACACGATGCGCAGCCCGTTCTACGAAGACGTGGTCGTCTATGCCTTCCCAAAGTGCGCCCCGGTGATCGGCGACATCAACGAAAAGGCGCTGTTCGAGCGTGATCCCTACTCCTCGAAACCCGGCGTCAAACCCTACCTGCCCGCCCCGGCGAAATTCCAGGAACCCGGCCCGTCATCCGTAATTGATCCCACCCAAATGATCAACCTAACAGACAAACTGCGGAAAGACGGACGGTTGAACTGGGAGGTCCCGGCCGGTGAATGGACGATCCTGCGCATGGGACGGCGCTCGACCGGCGCCAGCACCCGGCCGGCGCCCGAACCCGGGGTGGGCTTTGATCACGACAAGCTCGACAAGGCCGCGCTGGAGGATCATTTTGATAACTACTACGGCAAGCTGCTCAAGAAGGTGGGGCCGCGTGCCGGGAAACACGGTTGGACCACCGTCCACCTCGACAGTTGGGAGATGGGGGCGCAGAACTGGACGCCGAAATTCCGCGAGGAGTTTCAGCACCGCCGCGGCTACGACCCGCAACCCTACTTCGTGACCTTCAGCGGTCGCGCCGTGACGAGTGTCGGAGTCACCGAACGCTTCCTCTGGGACCTTCGCCTGACCGCCCAGGAACTGGTTCTGGAAAACTACGCGGGCCACCTGAAAACACTGGGGCACGAGAACGGCTTTGAACTTTCCATCGAACCCTACGACATGAACCCCACCGCCGACCTCGACCTCGGTGCGGTGGCCGATGTGCCGATGTGTGAGTTCTGGAGCGCCGGATTGGGATTTGATTCATCATTCAGTTGTATCGAATCGACCTCCATTGCGCACACGATGGGCCGGTCGATCGTTTCGGCCGAAGCGTTCACAGCGGGGGGCAGGGAGCAATGGCAGCAGTATCCGTGGTCGATGAAAAACCAGGGCGATTGGGCCTTGTGCATGGGAATCAACCGCTTCGTCTATCACACCTTCGCGCACAAACCGCTGGGCGACGCACACCGCCCCGGCATGACCATGGGGCCGATCGGCGTGCACTGGGACCGCGGCCAGACCTGGTGGCCGATGGTGAAGGATTACCATGAGTATGTGACGCGCTGTTCCCACCTGCTGCGGCAGGGCGTGACGGTCTCGGACATTCTCTATCTCACCCCGGAAGGAGCCCCGCACGTGTTCCGCCCGCCGGCCAGCGCGTTGCAGGGCAAGGACCCGATCGCCGACAAGAAGGGATACGGATTTGACGGCTGCTCGCCGAACATCCTGATGGACCGGGCCGAAGTGAAGGACGGACGGATCGTCTTTTCGGGCGGCACCTCATACCGGCTGCTGGTGCTGCCGCGATCCGAAACAATGACCCCGGCGCTCGTGGAAACGATCACGCGGCTCGTGGAGGCGGGCGCGGTCGTCTGTGGTGCCCCACCAGTCGCCTCGCCGAGCCTGAGCGGCTACCCGCAGTGCGATGCCCGGGTGCGGGCACTGGCGACCAAGCTCTGGGGCGAATCCCCCGCCCCCGTGCGACCACTCGGCAAGGGGCGCGTACTCCTGGATCAAGCGGGTCGGGGAGCGTCAGAACTCTATCCCGACTACGCAAGCACCGCGGCGGTGCTTGCGACGATGCAGGTCCCGGAGGATTTCCGCTCCGACGGACCGGTTCGCTACGGCCATCGCCGGACCGGCTCCGAAGATATCTATTTCGTGGCAAACACCGCTAACGAGAAGGTGGACACCCGCTGCATTTTCCGGGTGACGGAAGGGGCGCCGCAACTCTGGAACCCGGTCACCGCGGAGATCGGATTGCTGCCGCAGTTTACCTGTGACGGTGAGACCACGTCCGTGCCGATGACCTTCGAACCGCACCAGAGTTTCTTCGTGATCTTTCCCCGCAAGGAAGCCAAGCCGGCGGCGGTTGCCGGCGGGGTGAACTTCCCCGGGGCAGAGCCCGTCTCCACCCTGGAGGGTTCCTGGGAGGTCTCGTTCGATCCCAAGTGGGGCGGCCCGGAGATGGTCACCTTCGACGCCCTGCAGGATTGGACCACAAGGGAGGAACGGGGGATCAAGTACTACTCCGGCATTGCCACGTATCGGAAACTCTTCGAGTTCCCTCAGGAGTCAGGGGTCAGGAGTCAGGAGTCAGGTCGGAAACTCTACCTCGATCTCGGAACGGTCCACGACCTGGCGCGGGTGCGTTTGAACGGCAAAGACCTCGGCGTGGTCTGGTGCGCGCCGTGGCGGGTTGAGATCACCGACACCCTCAAACCCGGGACGAACCAACTCGAGATCGAGGTCGCCAACCGCTGGCCGAACCGCCTCCTCGGCGACACGCAGGCCCCGGACAAGGAGGTGAGGACCGTTAAGTGGGAATCCGGCCTCCTGAGTGGCAAGGAGTTCAAAACCGGTCGTTATACCTTTACAACGGGAGAAGGACTCGGAAAACTCCTGCCGTCCGGGTTGCTCGGGCCAGTGAGGGTTTTACAAACCATTGAAGGGAACCCATAACCTCTATCAAACGATTATGAAAATGAAATCCAATATCCTGGCCTGCGCGCTTGCCTCGCTCGCCATCGCCCAGGCCGCCGAACCCGGCGCGCTGGAATCGCAGTTCCGCGAATTGCCGATGGCAGCCCGCCGCCTGACCGGCCCCCTGTTCTGGTTGCACGGGGACGCCAACGAAACAGCGGAACGACTCCAAGGCTACCTCGAAAAGGTCGCCGAGGGCGGCAACGGCTGTTTCACCGCCGAGTCCCGCCCGCACCGCGACTGGCTCGGGCCGGACTGGTATGCGGACCTCGACGTCTGCCTGCAGCAGGCCAAGGCCCTCGACCTCCAAATGTGGATCTTCGACGAACGATGGTGGCCGAGCCAGTCGATCGGCGGCAAGGTCCCGCCGCGTTACGCCGCCAAGTCGCTGGTGGCCGACCCAGTGGATGTCACCGGGCCGCAGATGTTCGAGGCCGACGGCTATGGTGGCGAGCGCTACATCGGCGCGGTGGCGGGACGTCTCAACGCAGCGAAGGAAATCGAGGGCGCAAGCCTCGTCGATCTCGCTCCCTTCATCCAGGACGGCAAGCTCGGCTGGCAAACCCCGGCCGGCGACTGGCAGGTCATCAGGTTCAGCCACCGGCAGGCACCCGGCCTGGGCCAGAGTGGGGGCAAGGAACTGAGTATCGACGGGGCCAGCCGGGATTGCACCGACTGGTTCATCCAGACCGTCTATCAACCGCATTTCGACCACTTCAAGGACGACTTCGGCAAGACCATTCCCGGGTTCTTCTATGACGAACCGGAAACCAAGGGCGACTGGGGCACCGAACTCGACGTCATCCTCAAGGAATGGGGGGTTGACTGGAAAAAGGCCTACGTCGCCTACAAGTTCAAGCTGGCCGGCGACGACGATCTGGCGGCCCGCTACCAATATATGGAGGCCATCGCCGAAGCCTGGGGCCGCGTGATGTACGGCGGCATGAGCCAGTGGTGCCGTGATCACAAGGTCGTTTCGATCGGCCATTTCATGGAGCACGGCAACCTCTATCTGCGCCCGGATTTCTGTGCCGGCGACATGATGCGGGTGCAGAAATACAGCGACATGGGTGGCATCGACATGGTCTGTCAACAGATGTACCCCGGCCAGCGGCCGCACGACATCTACCAGACCCCCAAGCTCGGCAGTTCCATCTCACACGTCTACGGCAAGAAAGACGACCTCGCCATGTGCGAGATCTTCGGCGGCTACAACCAGGTGCTCACCTATCCGCAGATGAAGTGGCTCACCGACCAACACCAGGTCCGCGGCATCAATTTCATGATTCCGCATTCGTTCAACCCGAAGGCCCCGAACGATCACGACTACCCGCCGTATTTCTACAACGACGGACAGGAACCGCGCTGGCCGCTCTACCGCGTCTTTGCCGACTACACGAGCCGCCTGAGCCTGATGCTGACCGGCGGCAGGCACGTCTGTCCGGTGGCCGTCCTATTCAGCGGCAATGCGCAACGCGTGGGCAGCTACGTGACGCCCGAGGATATGACCACGGTACTGCAGGACGCCCTCTACGATTGCGACTGGTTGCCGTTTGAGGCGTTCGACAACGATGCCACCGTGGACGGGAAACACCTCAAACTCCACCAGGAGCGCTACCAGGTCCTGGTCGTGCCGCCGACCGAACTGATCCCCCAGCCGACCCTCGCCAAGGTGAAGGCCTTCTTCGACCAAGGTGGCGTGGTGCTCGGTTACGGTCACCTGCCATCGAAATCCGGCACGATCGCCCGGCCCTCCGCGGAGATCACAAAACTCCGGGACGCCATCTGGGGGAGCGATCCCAAACCGGGGACCAAGGCCTGCAACACAAGCCCCGCGGGTGGCCGCTCGTATTTCCTGCCGGAGAAACCGGACGTCGGTGCAATTGCCGCCGCCCTCCATCGCGATGCCGGGATTGCCCCGGTCGTCGAGGTCCTCGACGGTGAAACTGACAACTGGCTGCACGTCCTGCACCGGGTCAAGGACGGCAAGGACGTCTTCCTCATCTGCAACCAGGACCACGAGAACGCGGCCAAGACATTTGATCTGAAGCTCACCGCCGACGGCTTCCCCGAAATCTGGGACGCCATGCGCAATGATATCTCGTCGGTGGCCTTCACGCGCAGCGGCGGCAGCGTCGAGTTCAAGCTGACACTCGAACCGACGGAGAGCGTGCTGGTGGTGTTCGAGCCGAAACCACGCAACCTGCCAGCGCGGATCGCGGGGGGCGTGGCTCAACCGGAGCGAACCATTCCAGTGACGCCCGCCTCAGCACCTGGGGCACCGTTTTCAGGAACCTGCACGTTGCCAGCCAGCGTGGACCTGGGCGCGGCACGGATCTTTCTTGAAATGGACGAACTGGCTCCGGAAGCGGCGGCCCGCGTGAGCATCAATGGCAACGATGCGGGCGGATTCATCGGACGACCATTCCGGCTCGACGTGACCCGACACCTGAAGCAAGGCGTCAATACGGTCGAAATCAAACCCTTCGCGCCGAAGTCAGTTCAGATTGTCGTTTGGAAGGAATAAGAAATATGATCGGCAACATCGAGGGTGGCGGCTGGCAGATCTTTCCGCGGCCCGAAGGAGCCTGGTGTTGGCATGTCGCACTCCACGCGGGACGCGAGGCTAAACTCTGGGTCGGGGATCGCGATTCCGGCTGACTGGCGGAATCACCTGCCGCGTGTCAGGTTTTGTGAAAATCACTCGTCTGAATCGTTTTCCCCTTGCGCAACCGCCATCTCTGGTATAGACAAAACACATGGCAGATACTTACAACATGAAGGAGGCCCAGGCCGGCCTCACCCAACTTTGCCGTTCTGGCAAGCGTTTTGTCATCGCCAACCGAAACCGCCCGGTCGTGGTCGCCATGCCGGTCGAGGACTTCGAAGCACTGATGGAAACCCTCGACGTGCTGGCGGATCCCGCAGCCATGCGGGCCGTCCAATCCGCCCGCAAAAACAAGACCCAATACCGCCTGCTCGATCTCGATGATCAAAATTTCGGCCTCTGATCAAGTCGCATCGTGGCTTTGCGGACTTCCCCCGCAAGCCAAGCGCCGGGTCCGGCTCGCACTTCGCGGATTGGCCAAGGGCCGGGGCGACGTCAAAGGGTTGCAAGGCCCCCTCGAAGGATTCAACCGGCTGCGCGTTGGCGGATTGCGAATCATTTATCGCCAGATTTCCGGCAGGGACATCCTGCTCGAATACGCCAATACCCGGGATGCGGTCTATGAACTCTACGAACAGATTCTGGCAAATCGGAAACAATAGATGGACGACCGAGTAACCGGGCAGGCACGAACCGGGCGGTCCGTGCAGATCAGTGAGACGACCTCCGGCACCTGCAGGCGCCGCCTGGCGAGGAAGTGGTGCGCGGCGCTACCCGGATTGGGGAAGGTGTTCGCCGTCGCGGTTGTGGCCGTAGGCAGCCCGGTCGTCGAGCCCGCGTAGCCAAAGAACCCGATATTCCAACGTATTTCCAAATAATCACCTGGTGGTAAATAAAATCCAATTCAGCACCCGGCAAGCCCGTTCCGAAAAAATTCGTTTCAGCGTCGATTTTTCTTGGCGTGGGAAGGGAAAACCGTAGTCTCGGGGTTGGAAAGGCTTTTTCCTACTGGAAAAGCGATTTCCAGGCAATCATCATCATGGAACAACCCGCAGAAAGCTAATTCCTAGCAACATATTATGAAACTATCCAACCAAATTAAAGCAACCATGGCCCTCGCCGGCTTAGCCCTCGCCGTTGGCTCAGCCCACGCGGCGGTCGTGATCGACTTCGATTCCTACTCCGTTGGTGACATCAACCTCCAGGGCCCTTGGGTCGATTTTGGGGGATCCCTTACCTCGGACGTTAGCACCACGGTCGCTTTCAGCGGCACGCAGTCGCTCGAACTAAAATCCGATGCCGCTGGCTACGGTTCTGATGTCTACATCGTGGACTTGAATGGAGCGCCGGTAACTTCGGGACAGTGGAATCTGTCCTTCCAAACCTACTTACCAACCGGTTTCGATTCTCACCTCGCCCTGTACCAATCACAGGGGGCGATGCCGGCCGACTTCTTTGTAGGAGCATTTCCGGTGCTGCAGGGTGACAACGGGGTGATCGTAATCGAGGCAAGCTCGACGCCCCTCGTTTTCGGCGCTTGGGCGAAAGTTGAAATGCTCATCGACCTTGACGCAGATACGCTCGCCATTTCGTACGATGGCACTCCGTTCCATTCTGGCGCCTGGGACACCGACGCTACTGGCACGCCAAGCATTGGTGGACTAGATTGGTGGGCCGCTGGACCCAACCCCAGCAGTGGAGTCTCCGCCTATATCGACGATCTGAGCCTGACGCAGGTGCCCGAACCGGCCACAATGGGCCTGCTGAGCTTGGGTGCCCTGCTTGCTCTCAAACGCAGGCGTCGCGCCTCCTGAGACCAACAATGGTCCGATCCCACGGAAGTGACTGGGCATCCAGTTGCCTACGGGGAGTGAATTTCGGCTCCCAGCCAGAAGCTGGGGGCCGGATTTGTTTTGCCCCGGTTCGTTGGCGAGGATGGAGATCGTGACGGTGTCGATCTTCACGGTTGCATACATCCACCGTGTCCGTCACGTCCGGGTCCTCCACCACGACGCTGATCTCCGCCACCTTCACGGGCTTGCCGACGATCTCGCCCATTACCGCGCCGCAGACCTCAAAGGAGATTCGGCAGTTCCGGTCCAGCGTCGAGTAGCAGTGAAGGCTCTGAATTGCGGACCAGATGTTGCTCCGTAAAAGCCCGGGGCCACCCCCCTTCCCCTTCCTTGGACTGCCCCTTCAGGGTATTCTCCGTCTTGGGTGAAAAAGCAATTTCCTAGCAATCTCGGCTCTGTTGAGGTCAAACGCTGAGTTCTGAGCCGTCGCAAGCGAGGGAGCTTTTTTCTTGATCCACCGGACGAGGGAGCTAACTTTGATTCCCGCCTGCTGCGCGCGCGGCCAACTCATCCAGTCGGTTCCGCGCGGCACCTCCCACAACTCCACATCCTGTCAGCAAGCACTTGATCACAAACCGCCGGCATTTTTTCGTTGCGGGAGCTCTTTCCGCAATGGCAGCGGTGGGTGTGGCCCGCGCTTCCCCGGATGCGGTGGTGGGATTCAATGAGATCCACTACAATCCGGTCGGTCCGTCGGAAGACGGGGAGTGGATCGAGTTGTTCAACCAAATGGGCATCAAGACCGACGTGTCCGGATGGCGGATTGAGGGGCTCGGCTACACCTTCCCTGCGGGGACGATCATCCCTCCGGGAGGCTACCTGGTGGTGGCCCGCACTCCGGGGCCTGGTCAGATCGGGCCGTTCCCAGGCAGTCTTGAGAATGGAGGCGAGCGGTTGCGACTTATCAATCAGGGCGACCGCTTGATGGATGAACTCACCTATGGCGATGATGGACGCTGGCCCGAGACCGCCGACGGCTCCGGCGTGACCCTGGCCAAACGCAGCCCCTACTCCGCCAACAAGCCGCCCGAGAACTGGGCCGCCTCAGCGCAGGTGGGTGGCACCCCAGGCGCGCCGAATTTCCCGGTTGCGGGTGGCGGCTCGCCGGTCTTGATCAATGAAATGCCTTCCGCTGGCGAAGATCCGTTCTGGATCGAACTGGTGAACGCCGGGCCCACCGGGGTGGAACTGGGAGGCATGGTTCTGACTGCTGGAGCTGATCCGCTCCGCCGCCATGTGATTCCGCCGCAGGTGCTTGCCGCCAGCAATCTTCTGGTGCTGACGGAAGCCGAGCTCAAGTTCCGACCGGTGGAGGGCGAAAAGTTGTTCCTCTACGATGCCACGGAATCCGCCGTGTCGGATGCCCGCGAGTTGACGGGAAGGCTGCGTGGCCGCTCGGAGGCGCGCGGTGGCGACTGCCTCTATCCGGATGCGGCAACGCCCGGGATGCCGAACAGTTTCACGTTTCACGACGAGGTGGTCATCAGCGAGATCATGTACAATCCGCCGCCCCTTCCGGCGGCGGCGGGCTCTCCCGCCCCGGTCGGGAACTCGGACAACCAGTGGATCGAGATCGCCAATCGAAGCGCCGGTCCGATTGCGCTTGATGGTTGGGAGTTCGACGACGGGGTCAGCTTTGTTTTTCCGGCCGGCGTGAGCCTCGCGGCCGGAGAGCACGCTTGTATCGCGCGGGATGCGGTCGCGTTTGCGAATGCCTATCCCGGGGCACGGTTGTTGGGAGAGTTTGATGGCAGCCTCTCCCGCTCCGCCGAACGAATCCACCTGCGCGATGACCACAAGAATCCGGTCGATGAGGTGAGGTATCACGACAGCGGTCGCTGGCCTGTCGCTGCGGATGGCGGCGGCGCGAGCCTTGAGCTGCGCGACCTCGACGCCGACAATTCCGTGGCGGAGTCCTGGGCCGCGAGTGACGAGACGGCGCGATCCGGCTGGCGGGAATACACCTACGGTGGCACCGTCACGGCGAGCGCCGGCCCCGATTCGAAGTGGAGTGAGTTCAACCTGGGGCTGCTCGGTGCCGGCGAGGTCCTGATCGACGACATCAGGGTCATCGAGAACGGATCGACACAGAAGATCACCCCCGCGACTTTCAGCCGTGGCGCGTCCGGCTGGCGATTCCGCGGCACGCACCGCCACAGCGAGGTCGTCGCCGACCCGGACGACCCCGGCAACAAGGTGCTGCGGCTGGTGGCGACGGGTCCAACGGAGCACATGCACAACCAGGCCGAGACAACGCTCCTCAGCCCGGCCAGCAACAACCGGAGCTGCGAGATCTCGTTCCGCGCCCGCTGGGTGAGCGGCTCGAACCAGTTGCACACACGGCTGTATTTCAACCGGCTGCCAAAGGTCACGAGCATCGACCGACCGGCGCACGTCGGCACCCCGTCGGCACCCAACTCAAGGGCCGAGACCAACATCGGCCCGTCCATCACGGAAATGATTCATGCCCCGGCCGTCCCCGGGGCGGGGGCGGCAGTGAGCGTCACCGCCCGGTCGGCCGATCCAGACGGCGTGGCGGCGATGCGGTTGTTCTACTCAGTGAACGGAGGCGGGTTCCAGAACACCGCGATGGGCGCGGGGGCGGACGGGGTTTACCAAGGAACGATCCCCGGCCAGTCGGCCGCCGCGGTGGTGCAGTTCTACATCGAGGCGGGCGATGGTCTCGGCGCGACCTCCATGTGCCCCGCCGCGGGTCCGGACTCGCGCGCGCTCTACAAGGTCGATGACGGACTCGCTGCGACCAACGGCCAGCACAACTTCCGCATCGTCGTCACCAATGCCGAGCGCGATTTCATCCACCAACCAACCGAGGTGATGAGCAACGACCGCATCGGCGCGACCATCATCGACCGCGAGGAGGACATCTACTACGATGTGAAGCTGCGTCTCAAGGGCAGTGAGCGGGCCCGCAATCAGACCAACCGGGTCGGTTACAACATGCGCTTCGGACGCGACAATCTCTACCGCGGCATCCATGGGTCGCTGGCCATCGACCGCTCCGAAGGGCAGGTGCCGGGGCAGTTCGAGATCCTGTTCGACCTCATGATGGCGAATTCCGGTGGGGTGGTCAGCCGCTCCTACGACTTCATCAAGGTGATGGCGCCAAAGAACCAGCACACCCGCTCGGCGGTGTTGCAGATGGCGCGCTACGACGACGTCTTCCTCGACTCCCAGTTCGAAAACGGCGCGGATGGCAACCTCTACGAATACGAGCTGCTCTATACGCCGAACAGCGCGGATTCCAACGGCTTCAAACTCCCCGAACCGGACGGAGTGACCGCCACCAGCATCAGCGACAAAGGCGACGACAAGGAAAACTACCGCTGGTTCTTCCTGAAGAAGAACAACCGGGAAAAGGACGACTTCGCCCCGATCATCGCCTACAACAAGAAGTTCAGCCAGAGCGGCCGGACCTTCGACCAGGGCTTGGAAGACGTGGTGGACGTCGATGGCTGGCTGCGCGGCATGGCCTACGCCGTCCTGTCCGGAGCCGGCGACAACGCCGGGGCGGGCAGCGCCCACAACGGCATGTACTACGCCCGCCCCGACGGACGCGTGATGTTCCTGCCCCACGACATGGACTTCATGTTCGACACGTCCCGGTCGATTTTCGCCAATTCGGAGTGTGCCAAGCTGACCGCCGACCCGGCCCGCAAGCGCATCTACCTCGGGCACCTGCAGGACATCATCTCGACCACCTACAATGGCCGCCGTATGTCGACGTGGACGCGTCACCTGGCCACCTTCGACCCGGGCCAAAACTGGGCCGGCCACCTCAACTACATCAGCAGTCGCTCGGGCAACGTCCTCACCCAGATCAGCGGTCAGATCCCATCGGTCCCGTTCGCGATCGCGGGGACGTCGCCAATGAGCGTCAGCTCCAGCCCCGCAATCGTATCCGGCGATGGCTGGGTGGACGTGCGGGAGATCCGCCTCGCTGGGAGTTCCGTGCCCTTGGAGCTTTCCTGGACCGAAGTCGACTCATGGCGGGTCGTCCTGCCGGTGGCACCGGGGGAGCAGGTCTACACGTTGGAGGCCCTGAACTTCTCGGGTGCGGTGATCGGAAGCGACAGCATCACCATCGACAACTCCAACGTGGTCGAGCTTGCTTCAGCGGGCAATCTTGTGATCTCCGAGCTCATGTATCACCCCACCGCTCCGACCCTGGGCGAAATTGCCTCGGGCCACGATGATGCGAGCCTCTTTGAGTTTGTGGAATTGGCCAATGTGGCATCGGTGGGGGTGGACCTGACGGGCGTCCGCTTCTCCAGCGGGATCATCTACGCTTTGGCAAGCGCCGTGATCCCTGCCGGCGGGCGGATGGTGCTGGCACGCAACCGGGCCGCGTTCCTGAGTCGCCATCCCGGCGCGGACGGCATCCTCCTGGCGGGAGAATACGGCATTGGAGACACCAATAAGTTTGCCAACGGAGGCGAGCAGATCGCCTTGATCGATGCCACCGGCGCCGACATCGTGCGCTTCACCTACGGTGGTGATGTCCCGTGGCCTGCTGCCGCAGACGGCGAGGGGCCGAGTCTCGTGCTGATCTCTCCCGAGTCCGGTCCGGACCCCGCCTTGGCCGGGACCTGGCGCTCCAGCGCCTTGGTCGGAGGCAATCCCGGGACTTCGGATGCGGTGGCCTTTGCGGGTGAACCGAATGGAGACACCAATGGCAACGGAGTTCCGGACCTCGTGGATCATGCCGTGGCAGATGATGGCCAATTGAGATTCACGATGTCGCCGGACATCGCAACGCTTGAGTTTGTCCTGAACCTTGCGGCGGATGATGTGGTCGTCGGAATCGAGATTTCCACCAACCTCCAAACATGGCATGACGGCTCCGATCTCTTTGCCCGCATGGACCTTCAATACCAGGGCGGGGGGCGGCAGCGGGTTCGCTATCACGCGGATCGTGCGGTCCTGCCTCATGAGAAGCTCTTTATAAGGCTCATGGTAAGGCTCAAGGCAGATCTAGCGAGGCTTCGCCTCAGACCCAAGACAACAAGACCCAAGACGCAAGACAAAGAATTTGACCTAACGACAACACAATCCCGGTTTCAAGGACTCTAGTGAAATCGACCTTCCCGCTCACCATCACGCAAACCGCCACCGGCTTCGATCTCGAGTGGGCAAGCCGGGCCGGCATGCGCTACAACCTGAAGAGCACCGATGACCTGTCCGCCGACCTGTCCACCTGGACGCTGGTGAAGGAGAACATCGTTGCTGACCCGCGCCAGGGCGGATACGAGCTGCGCCCGGGATACGAAGGCGTGGCTTCCAGCGAGGACGGTCTCAGTTGGCGGCGGGCGCAGGACGAACCCATCCTCTCCGTCCACCAAGAGGACTGTGGCCATGGGAAAAGAGCTGCATCTACCAACCCTGGCTGGTGGAGCACGAAGACCGGTACTACATGTTCTACAACGCCGTGGGCAACAAGGGCCGCGGGAGCGGCCTGATCACCAGCAAGCCGCTGGGAGGGCGGTAGCACGACGAGCCGGTTGCAAAATGTAAATGGGTTTTGGCTTGAGCGCTGCTACTGCTGCGGGTGGTCGCCGGCGATCAGGATCCAGCCCCTGCCGGGCTCCACCGGGATCGCGGCGTCTGCGGGAAACACCGTCTTGTTCTGGAATCCCTCGCACTGAGGGGCCCGGAAGGTGGCGGCAGGCGGTATTCCCAGTGCTTTCCAATCGACCTTGAGCCGGACCTCCGTCTTGCCGGGTGCCCAGCTCGCCAGGGCGATCATGGTTTTGCCCTGCTTGCGGAACACCGAGACCTTGACCTGTGGTTGGTCGGCCTTGACCGGGCAGGCCGGATCCCACCAGCCGATGAACTCCGAGTCCGCGATGCCGAATTTATCCTCCAATTTCCAAATATTGCGCGGGTCACCGCTCCACGGCCAGCGGGTTCTCATGCCGAAGACCATGCCGTGCCACGGATTCGGGTGATCGAGCATCTCGCTCATCAGGCCGTAGGGAATGCCGGACATTTCGACCAACATATATTCGGGCGAGGCGTTGGCGTTGAAACCCTCACCATACCACAGGCCGTCGTAGTAGGGGAACAATTCCATGAAGGCGATCGCGCTGTTGGCCCATTTGGCGAGGCCGTTGAAGTGGTTCCACGAATGCATGCTCACCCGGCGGCCGGGGTTGCCGTCGGCATCGAGGATGCGGCGGGCGCGCTGCATCGAGGCGCGGTCGAGCGCGGTGTCGTCGATGTAGAGTCCGTCGATGCCGGCGTTCTTGACCAAGTAGTCGAGCCCTTCCAGATAGAAATTGTTCCACCGTGAATCCGGGGTGGTGATGACCGCGAGGTCGAGTTTCCGCGGAATCTCAGGAAACTTCAGGTTTTCGCGCCAGGCGGGGACGATGTCGTTGCCAACGTGCTCCACCAGCCACGGGTGGGGGCCGCTGCGGTTGGTGACCGGCCAGGCCACGCCCTCCTTGCGCGGCAGGATGATCTCGCCGCCCATGCTCTTGAGCGCGAAGAACTCCGGCAGGTTCTGGGTCAGTTCGCGGGTGGTGTAATACAGGTTGACCCGCATGCCGTCGCCATGGGCCGTTTTCACAAAGTCCTTGAGATGCGTGAACGAGTCGTCGTTGTAGGGGTAATTGATATATGGATTGCAGAGCCGATTGTGGTGGATCTCGATGATGTTGGCACCATCGGCGCGGAGTTGTTTGGTATCCTCCACCGCCTTGCCCTGCCCGGCGTGGTAATAGCGGTCGGTGAAATGTTGTTTCACGTCGAGCGGTTTGAACGGGGTGAGATACCAGTCGATGACAAACTTAAAACCACCGGATCCCTTGAGCCTGGGGGTGACTTTCTTCGGGCCGGTGTGGGCGATCAGATCGGTGCCGCCAGGGGTTTGTTCGATCCGCACGCCGCCCGTGCCCCAGGACTCGGGCAGCTTGAGCGGGCGAAAATCGTAGTAGGCGTTGATCAGCGGACGTTGGAAGTTCTCGCCCTTGAAGCGGAGCATCGCGCCGAGGTTGACATCGCCCATCCAGATCGAGTCCTGGTGTTTTGAGGTGTCCCATTTCCAATCGAGTTGTTGCGGGCAGAGGCCGCCTTTGAGGCCCAGCCCCATCGCGTATTTGGCCACGTCCTTGTGCCACGGGACGGTGAAGCGGATATCATCGACGGGGAGTCCGTCCGCTTGTCCGGCTGCGGGGTACAGATCCATGATGAGGCGGAGGTAGCCATCGAAATCCAAGAACCCCTCGACCTTGAGTTCCAAGTCCCCGGAGGTGCTGGTCACCACCCAGTTGGCGTAGGTTGGACCGGATGGATAGTATTCGAATTTTTTCTCTTTCCACTCTGCGGCCTTGTCGCCGACGAGGCAATCGAATCGCGGCGGAGAGCGGAAGGCGTCGCGACCAGCAGAGAGGATCCGGGTGTTGCTGGCGGAGAAAAACGAGGTGATTTGCGAGGGGATGCCGTTGGACCCCAGAGTGACACGGCGGCCGAGGATGTCGAGTATGCCCTTGGGATTCACCTTGATCGGCGTGAAGGGACGGGTGACTTGGGTGTAGTTGCTACCGATCTCGGAATCGAGCCATTTCAGGCGGGCCAGCCGCCATGCTTCGTCCACGCCGGAGTTTTCGATCAGTTCTCCTTCGACTTTGATGGAGAAGCTGAGTTGCTCTTGGCAAACCTGATCCTGGCGAGGACTGCTGGGAAGTGTCGCGGGGCGGAAGCGGACCTTGCCCGGATAGGTGCCCGGCTTGGAATTTTCGGGGATTTGGAGGCCGATCCAGATGGGCAGGACGGCATTTTTTGCTATATCTTCCATTCCGTTGAAAACCACACTGTACCAACCACTACCAAAAGGATCGATCAAGGTGCCCGAAATTACGGTGGCGCTTGCATTTTCCAGGTCATCAAACTCACCGATGCAATCGAGCAACGGAGGTTCCTCCCCAGGCACCACGCACACCTGGAACACATAGAATTCACCCGGGCGGGCGACGCCGGAGAATTGCTGGTATTGCTTCGCGCCGTCGGCAAACCAATGGGCGGGAATGGTGCGGTTACGGACCGCGAGCTGCCGGTCCTCGCCGAACAGCCAGAATTTGGCGGGGTGTTGTTGTTTGAATGCCTCCAGCATCTCGGGTTTCACCGCGGTTTCCATTTTCTTCATCACCTCATCGGCGGCGATGGTGGTGGTGACGGGATCCGGCAGGTTGTAAGCGGGGTCCGCCGCCATGGCCGGAGCAGCGGCAAGAGGGATTGCGGTAACTATTGGCAACCACCTGGCAAAACGGATGGGTTTCGGGCTCATGGCCGTGGTTACGCGTGCGGATAGGGCGATCTATCGCCGCCGGCGGGCATGAGATGAATGTAGCGACAAAGGGATGGGCAAGGAGAGCCCAAGCAGGTTCTATCAGGCTTCTCTTGGGCCTTTCTTTCCCACTTCTTTGGCAGGTGGACAGGAATGTCCACCCTCCTTATGCAGGTGGACAGGAATGTCCACCCTCCTTATGCGGCCCACCTTGCTCACTTCCGTTCGGACCTAACCGATCTTCACCGGCCGGCCGAGGCGGATGGATTTTTCCTCGGCCTCGCAGATCCGGACGGCGTTGAGGGCGTCCTCCGGAGTGACGATGGTGGGCGGCTTCCCCGCCTGGATCGAGTCGATCATGTGGCGGAGTTCGCCGGTGTAGCCATCGGGTCCCTTGCAGCGGATCACCTTTGGCTTGCGGCCGTCCTCGAAGAGCTTGAGCGCATCGGCACCGCGGCCCAGGTCGAAATCCACGGTGGCCCGTTCGAAGTTCACGGTGTAGCACATCTTGAACCCATGGCCGTTGGCCATCAGCCAGGTGCCTTCGGCGGAGACCACGGCACCGTTGGCGACCTGGTATTGGGTGACCACATGGTCGATGGCGCCAGAGTAGCGGGTGAGGCCGCTGGAGAACACGCTCAGCGGCGGGCCGCAAAGGAATTGGACGAAGTCGGTGTCGTGGATGTGGAGGTCCAGCAACGCGCCGCCGGATGCGGCGCCATTGAAATAGCTGTCGCGGCTCCAACCGGGGGTTTCGGATACCCGGCGGAAACGGGCGGCAAGCAGTTTGCCGAAACGTCCGTCATCGGCCGCCGCCTTGACCCAGGACCACTCCGGCCAGAAGCGCATGCACATGGCGGGCATCAGGAAGCCTTTGGCGGTGCGGGCGGCGTTGACCAGCTTGCGGGCCTCGGCCGCGGTGCGGGCGAGCGGTTTTTCACAAACGACGTGCTTGCCGGCCTTGAGGGCGGCCAGGGTGAGCGGCACATGCAGCGGCGTCGGCACGCACAGGTCCACCAGATCCACCCCAGGGTCCGCCAACAGGTCGTCAAACTGGCTGTACACCCGCAGCTTGCGGCCGAGATCGAGCGCGTCGGTGCCGCTGAGGTTGCCGCTCACCCCGGGCAGGATCCCGTTGACCGGCTGGCGGACCGAGTCGCAGACGGCGGCGATCCGGGCCCCCTTGATTTTTTGATAGGACCTGAGGTGGGTGACGCCCATGAAACCGAGGCCGACGACGGCAACGTTGACCTTGGGCGGCGGGGATGATTCTTGTTTCATGGTGGCGGGATCGGGAGGGTGGCGGCGGGGTGTCAGCCTAATAATCTAACCATCTGCCGGGCGCTGCGGATGTCCATCACCCGCTGGGTGCCGGCCTCGCGCTCGATGCAGTAGTAGCCGCTGTAGCCGAGGGTTTTGAGGGTGGTGAAGAATTCCTGCCAATTGACATCACCGGTGCCGACGACGACTTCCTCGCCCCAGGTGCCGGGTTGGGCGGTGGCTTTGGCGTCCTTGATGTGGATTTGTTCGAGCCAGGGGTCCAGGATGGTCAGGGCCTCGATCGGATCGCCTGATCCATAGAGGATCATGTTGGCCGGATCAAAGTTGACTCCCAGATTGTGGCAGCCGAGATTTTCCAGAAACCCGCGCAGGGCTTGGGCGGTCTCCTGCCCGGTTTCGAGGGCGAGGTCGATGTTTCTGGTCGCGAAAATTTCCGCGATTTCACGGATTCGCGCGGCGATTTTCTGGTAGTCCGGATCGTTTTCGTCCTCTGGCAGGAATCCGGCGTGGAAGCTGACCAGGTTGAGTTCGAGGGCTTGGGCCACGTCGGCGGCGGCGCGGATGCGGGTCAGGTTTTCCTCCCAGGTGGCATCCGGGATCACGCCGCCGGTTTGGCGGATGGATTCGAGGGTGGTGTAGTCCTCGCCGACGGTGCCGAACATGCCGGAGACCACGGCCACGTCGTGCGCGCGGCAGAGTTCGCCGATCTCGCTCCAGACCTCGGGGGCGTCGCTGATGGGGTCGAGGGCGAGCTGGATGCGCGAAACTCCGGTGCTTCGCAGATGTTCGAAAAGTTCGGCGGGGTTGCTGGGTTGCAAGGACCAACTGCAGACGGCGAGACGATCATTCATGGGGAATAGGTGGCTGAATTATGGTTGGAATGGGGTCGAGCGGGCGACCGATGATGTGTGAAGCGGACAAAGTATGGAGGGACGCCACGAAGGGGGCAAGCGCCAAATCGGGATCTGGCCGGCCATCCATGGCGGATTTTTGGAAATTCGCAAAGCATTGATTTGCAGCGCAGAGAGTCTTTTTTCAGAATCGGAGGACGAGGGAATTGCGGAATAATGAACCGCTGAAACGCTGAGGACCGCTGATTTTCGGGAGATTGGCAGTTGCACAAATCGTGGAAGGGTGGTAGCTTGGAGGTGCCCGGTTGGGAGACATGACGGGTAGGTTTGCGGTCGCTGATCTCAGGCGGCGCGGACGGGTGGGAGTTCTTCCAGCGGGGGCAGCCAACCTCGAACCGGAAAGGAATCATCATGAAAATCGGGAATCAAGCGGACAAATGTCTCTCGTTCATCAGGTGCGATCTGGAATCCGAGCCCAAGCGATGGTTTCCCCACACCAAGCTCGCACCCGCAGTCACCTGCTCACGCCAGACCGGGTGTGATGCCAGGGCGATCGCCAAAGAGCTTGCCGGGTATCTCCAATCCCGTGAACCGGCGGGCCAGTGCTGCTGGACGGTTTTTGACAAGGCCCTCGTGGAGAAGGTCCTTGAGGAGCACAAGCTCCCCAAGGAGGTCGCCAAATACATGCCGGAAGACCGGATTTCCGCCATTCAGGACGCGGTGGAGGAGTTGCTCGGCCTGCACCCGTCCTCCCGAACCCTGTTGCGCCAATCCAACGAGACGATCCTTCACCTGGCGGAGCACGGCTACGGAATCCTGATTGGCCGGGCCGGCAATGTGATCACCCGCCACTTGAAGAACGTGTTTCACGTGCGGTTGGTGGCACCGATCGAGTGGCGGGTCGAGCGGATCATGGCCCGCAACCACCTGGATGCAAAGGCGGCGCGCGGGTTCATTCACAAGAGTGACCTCGGCCGCCAGCGGTTTCTCAAGGACCACTTCCACGCGGATATCGACGACTGCGGCCAATACAACCTGGTGGTCAACACCGGCCAACTTCCGGACCAGGTGGTGGCCCGGATGATCGGTGACGCCATCGTCCATTGGGCGGGTTCGCAGTGAGGTCCCGCTCTCCTGCATCCGGCACCCGCGCTTGCATGCGGACCACGCGGTCGGCGATGGCGGCGGCCTCGGCGGAGGAATGGGTGACGTGAAGCGCGGTGACACCCTCGCGGCGGATCGCGTCTCGGATCACGGCGAGGATTTCGCCGTGGAGGGTTTCGTCCAGGCCGGATAGGGCTTCGTCCAGGCAGAGCAGGCGCGGCCGGAGTGCCAGTGCCCGGCCGAGGGCGACCCGGCGGGCTTCGCCGCCGGAAAGGCCGTGAAGGCCGCGGCCTAACAATGAGGTGAGGTCCAGCGCCTTGGCGAGGGATAGGACGCGTTCGCGGGTTTCGCCCGGTGGCCAGCGGTGGAGTTTGGGGCCGAAGGCGAGTTGCTCCGCGACGGTGAGCGAGGGGAACAGGGCGATGTCCTGCGGAACGAGGCCGATGCCGCGGGTTCCGGGCGGGAGGTGGGTGATGTCGCGGCCGGCGAGATGGATGGTGCCGGCGGCGGGCCGGTGGAGGCCGCAGATGGTTTCCAGCAGGGTGGTTTTGCCACATCCGCTGGGCCCCATGAGCGCCACGCACTCGCCGCCGGCAACTTCGAGGTTGAAGTCCGCCAGCCGGAACCCGCCGAGCTGGAGGTCGAGGTGTCGGATTTCCAAGATGGGAGGGTTCATTGGCCGGAAGGGGGTGGGTTGCCCGCGAACAGCCGGACGAGTAGCAGCACCGCCACGGCTAACAAAATCATCATCAGCGAGATGGCGGCGGCTCCCGGCAGGTTGCCGATGTTGATTTCCAGAAAGACCGAGGTGGCCAGCACCTCGGTGCGGCCACGGGTGGCACCGGCGAAGACCAGCACCGGGCCGAACTCGCCCAGCGCCCGCGCCCAAGCGAGGGTGCCTGCGGCGAGGACACCGCGCCCGGCAAGCGGCAGCACGACCCGGGTGAAGGCCTGCCCGCGGTTGCAGCCCAGCGTGAGGGCCACCGCTTCGTAACGCGGGCTGATCTGGTCGAAGGTGGTGCGCAGCGTGCGGATGGCGAAGGCCGCCGCGACGGGCAGTTGTGCCAGCACGATCCCGAGCGGCTGAAAGGTCATTGGCAGGCCGAAGCGGTCCCCGGCCAGGGTTTCGAGCGAAGCGGTGGAGTGGCGGGTGAACCAGGCGGTGGCGAGCAGTGTTAGGGAGACGAGCCCCAGGGTGGTTAGGATCGCCGGGGCGGGCGGGGCGCTGCGGGGGAGGACGGCCAGCCAGCCCACGAGGGTGGCCAGGGCGAGAGTGCCACCGAGCACCAGACAACAGCTGGAGGGGGTGATGCGGTTGAAGAGAATGAGCAGGCTCAGGCCGATGACGAGCGGCGGCAGCAGGATCGGGATGTCCAGCAGGGTGTCGATCAACATCCGTCCGGGAAAGCGGAAACGCGAGAGCAGGTAGCCAATGGGGGTGGCGATGAGGACCGAGAGGGCGGCGGTGGCGGTGCAGGTGAAAAAGGTGAGCCGGATGGAATGGATGATGTCGGGGTTGCGCAGCACCTCCAGCGCTTGGGCGGGAGAAACGGTCAGGATATTGGCCGCCACCAGCGCCACCAGCAGGCCGAGATAGCCTAACAGAACTGCCGCCAGGAACAGCAGGAATGGCAGCTCGGGGCGGGTGCGCCAGGGGTGGGATGGGGCTGGAGGGCTGGACGGCACGGGTCAGGGAGGGAGGGCGGTCCGGGTCACCGGGCCGGTGGGGCTGCGGTGGTGAACGAGGCGCGGAAATAACGACGGCAGGCAAGCCACGACCAAAACCAGCCGTTCACCGCGATCAGGCCGGCCAAGACGCCCAGCCAGAGTGCGGAGCGGAAAACGCCCGCCGTTCCCAACCCCGGCAGGATCGCCATCAGCGCCGCGCCAAACCCGAGGGCCAGCCCCCAGCGCGCCAGTTGGGCGGCTTCGCCGAGCACCAGCCGGCGGGTGATGGCAGCCGGCACACCCAAGGTGTGGAGAATCGCAAATTCCTGCTGCCGCTCGACCAGGTTCCGCGCGGTTAGCAACCCCAGCCCGGCACTGCCGAGGATCACCCCGAGTCCGCCTAACAAATGGAAAATCCGGATATAGGCGTTTTCCACGCCGTGAAACGCGGCCATCCGTTCGGCGGTGGTGTCCACCAGCACTCCGCGGTCCTCCAGCGCGTGGCGGAGTGCCACCCGCGCCCCGGCCACCGGCTCTTTGGCATCCAACAAGAACACCCGGGCTCCCGGGGCCTGTGGGTGATGCCGGAGAAACCGTGCTTCATCCACCATGAAACACCCTTGGAAAACGGAATCCTCCAGAGTGCCGGCGATTTCCACCGGATAGTCCCGGCCCGTTTCGTCTTGATAGATCAGCCGGTCCCCGAGCTTGCGCTTGAGCACCCAGAGCAGGGTGGACTCGTCCACGAATGCGCGCATCACTTCGCCGTCCCGCAGCGAGAGCCAGTCTTTTTCGCAGTCTGGCAGGGTTTTCTTGATGGTGAATGCATGGCGCTGGTGGAGGGTGGCTGGGTCCACGGCCAGCAGTCGCGGGCGGAGCACCCGGTTGAGATTCAGGCAGCTCGCGTCGTCGCCCGGACCCACCCGGAGCGGGAGGATTTCGCCAAACCGGTGACGCGCTTCGGCCAGCCCGAGGATGTCGTCCGGGGCCGCCGTCCCGGCCCGACCGAGCGGCTGGGTGGTTTCCGCCCACAGCGCGTAGCCGCCGGTGCCGCCGCTGCGCATCCGCCAGTCCGCACTGCCGTCCTTGCGAAAGGCCGCCACCGAGACCACCATGAACACCCCGGCCGCCAGGGTGCCCGCCACCACCAGGCTACGGGTCGGCCGGCGGGCGCAGTTGAGCGCGACCAGCCGCTGCACCGTGAGTTCCGCAGGCCGCCCGGCGGACTGTTGGAGCCGTCGCCGGAGTTGGTGGCGATAGAACGTCAAACCTGCGGTCAGCAGGCAGAATCCGGCGATGAAAAACGCGCCCTGCTCACCCAGCCAGCCGTGGCCGGCGAGTGCGAGCAGCCCGGCCACCGCCCATCCTGCCGCCCACCAAGGGCGCCCCGGCGGATGGGTTGCCGGGGCTTCCTCGGTGCCCGCTTCCAACCGCAGGCTGGCGGACCGGCGGATTTGCCGCCGGGTGACCAGCCAGATGGTGAGCATCATCAGGGCGGCGAACCCGGCCAGGCCCGCCACCACCGTCAGCGGATTCACCTGCAAGGCCAGCCTGCCGGCCTCGCCGTCGCCATCCCAGACGGTGGCCAGCGAGGCCAACAGCAGCCGGGTGTAGCCGAGTGCCAGCAGCAGGCCGATGCCGCCACCGAGCGCCACCACCACCAGCCCCTCCGCCAGCCGCCAGCGCATGACCCGTGGGGGAGGCACGCCCACGGCGGCCAGTAGCCCGCTCTCGCGGTTGCGTTGCTCGATGTGAAACCGGAACAACATCGCGGCGAGCGCCACCGCGGCCGCCATCAGGAACAGGC
>JAIPKB010000043.1 GCA_021733795.1 Akkermansiaceae bacterium
ATCGGCAGCGCCGCGGCGGCGGCGGAGAAAAACCTGCAGGATGAGGGGGGTATCTTCAACAACCCACAAGCCAACCCACAAGCCAACCCCCAAGCCAACCCGCAAGCCAACCCCCAAGCCAACCCGCAAGGCAACCCGCAAGCCAACCCGCAAGCCAACCCGCAAGCCAACCCACAAGCCAACCTGCAACCCCACCCATGAACTCCAACACCTCAAGAAGGTGCTTTCTCAAGGGCGCATCAGCGGCACTCGCCTTCCCCACGATCATCCCCGCCTCGGTGCGCGGCCAGCATCCGCCCTCCTCACGCATCCAACTCGGAGTGATCGGCACCGGTGGCAAGGCCACGGGCGGCGCGCGCAATTTCGTGTCGGGCACCACCGCGCAGATCACCGCACTGGCCGACCCCAACCGGCTTAACATGGAAGCCTTCCGCAATGCCTTCCAGGTGCCCGCAGAGCGCTGCTACCCGGATTTCAACGATTTGCTCGCGCTCAAGGACATCGACGCGGTACTCGTCGGCACGCCCGACCACTGGCATGTGCCGGTGTCGATCGCGGCCGCCAAGGCGGGCAAGCATGTCTATTGCGAGAAACCGCTGGGCGTCTCCATCGCCGAGGGACAGGCTCTGGTCAAAGCCATTCGCGAGAATGGCGTGGTGTTCCAACACGGCACTCAACTCCGCTCGCAGGACTGCACGCGGATCGCCTGTGAACTGGTCCGCAACGGCTATTTCGGCAATGTCCGCAAAGTCATCATCGGCTCGCCGCCAGGCCTGGCGATCGGTCCGGTGCCACCCCAACCGGTCCCGCCCACCTTGGACTGGAAGATGTGGGCCGGCCCCGGCACCCCGGTGGACTATCGCGATGTGATCGTCGGCGGCATCCCCGGCAAGGGCCTGCGCGGCTGGTATTTCATGAAACGGTTCTCGCCCTCCGGCTGGATCGCGGGATATGCCGTCCATGACATCGACCTCGCCCACTGGGGGCTCGGCCTGGAGCACACCGGCCCGGTCCGCGTCGAAGGCCGCGGCACCTTTCCCAAGGAAGGGCTGTTTGACACCGTGCTCGATTATGAACTCACCTTCACCTATGCCGACGGCCGTCAGATCCTCGTTACCGACACCGGCAAGAACCGCCACGGCGTCAAATTCATCCATGAGAACGGCCGCGACTGGGTCTTCTGCCGGTCCGAACTCGCCGCCAGCAACCGCGACCTGCTGCGCCCCGAACGCAAGGACAGCGACATCAAACTGTATGCCTCCCGCCTCCACGAACTCAACTTCATCGAGTGCATCCAATCCGGCAAACCCACGATCACACCGGCTGAAGTAGCACACCGCTCCACCAGTGTCTGCCACCTCGGCGCCATCTGCCTGGACCTCGGCCGCCCGCTCGAATGGAACCCCACCACCGAAACGTTTGTCAACGATGACGCCGCCAACCAACGGCTGGCGATCTAACAATATGAGTTACCACCCGCGCGCATGATGTCCAATCCCTCGATCCCCGCTGTTGGGAGACTCTGCGGGTTGGGGTTGCTCGACTGCAACTCCAACTTCTACGGCGCCTACACCGGCACCGGGCCGCAAGCCGAAGGCGAGATGGTCCCGCCGGCCATTGAATAAAGTATATGATACAAACCGGAATGAAGACAATCC
This sequence comes from Akkermansiaceae bacterium, assembly GCA_021733795.1. Taxonomy (GTDB): domain Bacteria; phylum Verrucomicrobiota; class Verrucomicrobiia; order Verrucomicrobiales; family Akkermansiaceae; genus Luteolibacter. The sequence goes on from JAIPKB010000043.1 coordinate 1,659, forward strand.
AAGTAACCCTGCTGTTGACCGCGGTCCTGTCCTCCGCCGTGCGCGGGGCGGAGCAGGGCGGGTCGGCCGCCAAGGGTGCGTTTGTCACCGATCAACCGGTGGCCGGGGCCTTTCCCCTGGTGCACTCCGCAACGGCGGCGGACATCTTTGTTTCGGCCGATGACTGGAAGGTCGCGCAGATTGCCGCCGCTGACCTCGCTGCCGACGTCGAGCGGGTCACCGGACGCAAGCCGGCCGTGAAACAAGCCACCCAGGGCCTGACTGCCGACTCCGTGCTGATCGGCACGCTCGGCAAGAGTCCTCTGATCGACCGTCTGGTGAAAGATGGGCGACTCGATGTCAAGGATGTCCGGGGCCAGAGGGAGTCATTTGTCATCGCGACAGTGGCCGACCCGTTGCCGGGTGTCCACCGGGTCTTGGTCATCGCCGGCAGCGACCGCCGCGGCACGGCGTATGGGGTATATGAATTGTCCAAGCGCATCGGGGTTTCGCCATGGTATTGGTGGGCCGATGTGACACCCGCGCACCGCGATGCGCTCCACGTCTCACCGGAGCGCCTGCGGGTCGGGCCGCCGGCGGTGAAATACCGCGGCATCTTCATCAACGACGAGATGTGGGGCATCCGCCCGTGGGCCATGGAAACACTGGCACCTGAGGAGGGGCATGGACTCGGACCCAAGACGTACGCCAAAATCTTCGAGTTGCTGCTCCGCCTGCGCGCCAACTATATCTGGCCCGCGATGCACAATGGCGCCGGCGGGACGATTCCTTTCAATTGTTACCCGCAAAACAAGGTCGTCGCCGACAACTATGCCATCGTCATGGGTTCCAGCCACATCGAACCGATGCTGCGCAACAACATCAGCGGCGCCGAATGGGACCGCGAAGGCGGCGGTGAGTGGGACTATCAGAAAAATCCAGGCCCCATCCGCGACTATTGGGCCAAGCGGCTGACCGAGAACGGCCGTTATGAAAACATCTATACGCTCGGCATGCGCGGCAAAGACGACGAGCCGATGAAATTCGATGGCACCAAGCAAGGGAAGATCTCCCTGATGGAACGGATTTTCGCCGACCAGCGCGAATTGCTGGCCCAGCACGTGAATCCCGATCCCGCGAAGATACCGCAGGTTTTCATCCCCTACACAGAAGTGCTAGATCTCTACGACAGCGGTCTGAAAGTGCCCGCCGACGTGACGATCTGCTGGCCGGATGACAACTTCGGCTACATCCGCCGCCTGCCAACTTCCGCAGAACACACGCGGTCGGGCGGGTCCGGCATTTACTACCACATCCAGTGGCTCAACGGTGCCACCTCCGCCTACACCTGGCTCAACACCACGCCACCTGCCCTCATCTGGGAGGAAATGAGCAAGGCTTGGCAATACGGCGCCAAAAACCTCTGGGTGCTCAACGTCGGCGATATCAAACCGGGAGAAATCGGCACCGAGTTCTTCCTCGACATGGCCTGTAACCCAGAGCGCTACCGCCACGACAATGTGCGCGAATTCCTGGTACAGTGGGCCGCCCGCGACCTGGATTCGCGCTTTGCGGACGAGATCGCCTCGATCATGGAGGCATACTATCGGCTTGGCTTCACCCGCCGCCCCGAACATCTGGTGCAGGCTAGGGGCAAGAATCCGCTGCGATACTCGTGGTTCAGCCACACCGAATCCAACGATGAGGCGATGCAACGTGTGGACCAATACGACGCCATCGCCCGCCGCGCTGAGGCGATTTACAAGCAAATTCCGGAGGCTCGCAAAGATGCATTTTTCCAACTGGTCCTCTATCCGGTCCAGTGCGCCAGCCTGATCAACCGAAAAGTCATACTCGCAGACAAGAGCACGCGCTACGGCAACCAAGGCCGCGCCAGCGCCAGTGAATATGCCTCCAAGGCCAGGCAAGCAGCGGCCCGGATCATCGAACTCACTCACCATTACAACACCGGCCTGGTGACCGCTGGCGCCAAGTGGAACCACATGATCAGCCCTGCCCCGGGACCATGGGGCACTCAGTTCCGCCAATTCGAAATGCCGCCTCTCAGCGATGTCTCCGGCACCGGTCCAGCCGCCCTGGCGATGGCGCTCGAAGGGGCCGATTCACAAATCTTGGCGGACTTGAGCGTCTATACCCAAGGCCAACGTTTCGTGGATCTCTACAACACCGGCAAAGGGGACATCCAATGGTCGTCCACCTCATCGCAGCCATGGTTGAAACTCAGCCTGACATCCGGCACCTTCACCACCGAACAACGGCTATGGATCAGTCTTGACTGGAGCGCCGTCCCCACCGGCGAAGATTTAACCGCCATGATTGAGGTGACCAGCAACGCTGGCAAAAAATCGTTCACGGTGCCGGTTTTCAACCCCGCTGCCCCAGCTCGCGACACGGTCACCGGGTTCGTCGAGAGCCACGGCTATGTCAGCATGGAAGCCGAGCACTTCACCCGCAGACACGAGAAGGGCGGAGCCACATGGGAAGTCATCAAGGGGCTGGGCCGCTCGGGCGATTCCGTCACCGTCCGTCCTTCGACAGTGCCCAGTCGCAACGCGCCCGAAGCGATCCGCTCCTCCAGTCCGTCGCTGGATTATGACATCTATCTGTTCCACCCGGGCGAGGCACGCCTGGACATTGATTGCCTGCCCACCAAACCGGTCGCACCGGGACAGGGCGTGGGCCTGGCAGTAAGCCTCGACGGAGCCGCACCGAAAATCCTAACAGGATCAGGCGGTGACACGCTGGCCAACCTCCGCCGGATGACCACCACCGTGAAAATCGCCTCGCCGGGTCAGCACACGCTGACGGTAATGATGGTCGATCCGGGGGTGATCATCGACAAACTTGTTCTGAATTTGATCCCGGCGAAGGACACCTATTTGGGACCACCCGAATCGTATCGCCGGTGAACTGGCCATGTAACCGACAAAAGCAGCGCGTCAAGTTAAGGGCGCAAGCGGAGCATAGCCGTCCGGGCTGTGTTGGAGAACGGGCGTCCCCGCCTGTTCTGAGGTCGCTGTTGTGCCGCGTGAACACGCCCCAAGCTACCACCGCAGCCGGGACGGCCGCGCTCCGAGGCAGCCGGAACGGCTATCCTCCCTTAACTTGACGCGCATGCCCTCCGGGGCATGTCACGTGTGCGCCTGTCCAAAAAGCCCTACCAGCGTTGAGGTTCCCCGCCGGTCGCGCCCTGCGGACTGCCTGCGGCATTCTGTCTCACTCCGTTCATCTCAGGGTTTTTGCCCCGGACCCGGGGTTTTCAAGACATGGACGGATGCTCGCCCTTGGAGCTTGAGGGGTGGAAGGGCGCAGGGGAGCGTGGCTTACGGCGACTCCACGTGGTATCGTCCGCTCAGTTGATGGGTTTCAGAATGCTCAACATCCAGACAATCCCACCCATCAAAAAGAGCTCGGCCTTTGATCACCACTTTTTGATTGTCAAACTACCCTAAATATGAAGCAATCAAGCCATGGCTCACCCACTCCGCATTCGCGCTTTCGTGACTACCGCCCTCGCCGCACTGTTTTCGGCATGTGGCCCCCCGATCAACACCCAGGTTATCGCCCGCCCTGCCAGTTCACGGGAAAGCAAAATCTCCAGCCAGATCCTGGCTGCGGTGAATGGTTACCGCCAGCGAAGCAGCCGCGCTCCCTTGCAAGGCAACCGGGCGCTCGACCAGATGGCCCAGAACCACTCGGAATTCATGCGTGCCAATCGTGGCAAGTTCGGCATTTACGGGGCCGACGTCAGCCACTATGGCGTCGAGCAACGCGCACTGGCGGCCAGGGAGATGTACGGGATGGACCAATTCGGCGAGAATGTCGCCGCGGCCACCGACCAAGGTTCTACCACCGCCGCTTACCTGTTGGACCTGTGGGTGAAATCCCCACCCCATGAGCACAACCTGCGCAATTCCTGGACCAGTTCCGGCGTGGGCGTGGTGATCGACTCCGACGGCACGGTGTTTGCCACCCAAGTGTTTGGCTCCCGCTCCATCAAACCGTCCCAAATGTCGATGCTCAACCGCCTCCGGGTCCACTGAACCCCATGCCGGATCTCGCCCTCGAACGCCAACTCCACGCCGCCGGCGATGCGCTCGTAGCGGGCGTGGACGAAGCGGGCCGCGGCCCGCTCGCGGGTCCGGTGGCCGCCGCTGCGGTCATCCTCCCTCCCGGATTCGACTGTCCGGGGCTCGACGATTCGAAGCAGCTCAGCCCGGCGAAACGCGAACGACTCTACCACACCCTCACCACCCATCCCGGCCTGCATTGGTCGCTCGCCACGGCCAGCGTGGCGGAAATCGACACCCGCAATATTCTCCGCGCCACTCACCTGGCGATGGAGCGGGCCGTTGCCGGTCTGGCCGTGGTACCCGACCATTGCCTGATCGACGGGTTGCCCTTGCCGGTTTTCCCCTGGCCGCATACCGGGGTGGTCAAGGGTGATTCCCGCTCGCTTTCGATCGCCGCCGCCAGTATCATCGCCAAGGTCTCCCGGGACCGGATCATGGCGGACCTTGATCGCGAGTTCCCCCACTATGGTTTCGTCAAACACCAAGGATATGGCACTCCCCAACATCTTCAGGCGCTTCGGATTCACGGCCCTTGCCGCCACCATCGTCGCTCGTTTCAGCCGGTCGCTCAACTCACCCTGCCGTTTGACGGCTGCTGACGGCTCGCCCCGCGACCCCCAATGGCTCGGCCGCTACGGTGAAACGGTGGCGGCAGCCTGGTTGCGCGCCCACTGCTGCAAGGTGTTGGCCAGAAACTATCGCAACCGCCATCGCGGCCGCCACACCGGGGAGGTCGATATCGTCGCCCGCGAAGGCCGGGTACTGCTTTTTATCGAGGTCAAAACCCGCCAGGAGGCGACCCGTGTCCGTCCGCTGCTGGCCGTGGACAAGGCCAAGCAGCGCCTCATCGAGCGCGGTGCCAACGATTGGCTGAGGAGTCTCGGCACCCGCAACATCCCCTGGCGCTTCGACGTCATCGAAGTTTACGTGCGGGATGGCACCCCTCCCAGGGTGGTCCGCGTCCGGGATGCGTTCTGATCAGGCTACCCGGATCATTCCTGCTTGAAGTTTCATCCCCAGGCCTCCAAAGTCCGGCCCACAATTCACCATGCCCACCACCTCCGCATCCATGGCCTGGTTGGCCCGCCCCGACGGCTCGGTCGTCATCGGCCGCGGCCCGTTTGTCTCCGCCCCGGCGGCTCCGGACTCCACCACCGCGTTTTTCGTTCAGGACTTCGCCCTCACCGACCCCTCGCCGTGGAAAATCCCGTCGAGCGCGGAGATCATCGATCACCCGGCTTTTCTGGCGCGTCACGCCGGCGTGCGTCCGCCCCGTTGCGAATGGAGCGTCCCGGATGCCACCCCCTTTTCCTGCGTGTTTCAGGAAATCATGGTCGCCATCCAGAGCGGACTCTTCGAGAAAACCGTGCCGGTGGTCACCGAGGCCGGCACCGCCTCCGACCACCCGGGACCCGGCTTCGTCGCCGCCATGGCCAGGCAACCGGCACCCCTCCTCTCATATGGCTTCGTCGGTCGCAACGACGGGTTTGCCGGAGCCACCCCGGAACTGCTCATCTCGCTTCACCACCGCCACCTGAAAACCATGGCTCTGGCCGGCACCGCCCGCCGCGACGACCGCGAGGTCTTCGCCGTGGACGAAAAGGAAATCCGCGAGCACGAATACGTCGCCCAAACCCTGGTCTCAAAGCTCACCGATCTGGGCTCCCTCAGCCGACGTCCCCGCTCCATTCTCGACCTGGACAGCATCGTTCATTTTCTAACCAATATCGAGGTGGATCTCGATGGCAGCCTTTGCTCCGAGGCCCTGCTCAAGCGGCTCCATCCCACTCCTGCGCTGGGTCCCCTGCCCCGCACTGCGGAAACGCTTGACATGCTGCTGGAATGGCGGCGGCGGCTGCACTGCCCGCCGGAGTTCGGGGCCCCCTTCGGCGTGTCCTGTGACGGTCGCTTCGATGCCGTGGTCGCCATCCGCGGCATCTGGTGGCAGGACCGTCAGCTCATTCTTCCCGCCGGCTGTGGCATCATCGAAGCCAGCCGCCTCGTCAACGAATGGCGCGAACTCCGCCTCAAGCGCGACTCCGTCAAACGGTTCCTCGACCTACCGTCACAATCGCCACAATCGGTTTGACATCCCGGCCCCATCGGCCATTCTTCAAGCACCCTCAACCCCATCCTATCATGTTCAAAGAATTCAAGACCTTCATCACCAAGGGCAACGTCATGGATCTGGCGGTTGCGGTCATCATCGGCGGTGCCTTCGGCAAAATCGTGGACTCCATGGTCAAGGACATCATCACGCCCTTTATCGGCCTGCTGGGTGGCCAGCCCGATTTCTCATCCATCCAGTTTAACGGGATCATGCTGGGCAACTTCATGAATGCCGTGGTGGCCTTCCTGATGCTGGCTGCCGTGATCTTCGTCGTGTTCGTCAAGCCGATGAACAAGCTCAAGGCTGCCACCGCAAAGCCCGCCGCCCCGGCCGCACTGCCCGAACCCTCCCCCGAGGAAAAACTCCTCACGGAAATCCGCGATCTGCTCAAGCAAAAGGGATAATCGCAGCGACGATCAAGTTTGTTTCCCTCAAGAGTTGGGCGTGCCCAGGCACTGCCGAGGAGATCAGGTTGCCAACCGCCGCCACGGAGACGCCTGGCTCACGCTCTGCGGGCTTGCGGCTCCGGCTCAGTTGTAGGTCGGAGTCTTGTGTCGGCTGAAGTAGCTGTCGGTGACATAGCTGGAGGGCGGGTAATCCGGCAGCGGGCCGGCATCGGGCGGCAGCGGGATACTCACCGTGGCGTCCTCGGGTTGCGAGGCGGAGATATTGACCGGGGTACCTACGGAAACCAGGCGGAAGAATTTGGGAGAAAGATTCTCATGCATGCGGATGCAGCCGTGGGTACATGGCTGGTGTTTCACCCACCCGGTGTGGAAACCGTAGTTGGGCGTAAACTCGCACCAGTAGGGCATCGGGGTGCCCTTGAACAACCATCCCGGGCGTTTCTTGGCCAGGAACGTTTGCGCGACGTTGTTGCCGCTGTAGGCGTAGCCATGGGTGTTGGCGCGGTGCTTTTCGTCCTTTTTGAAAATCGTAAAACTGCCGCTCGGGGTGCGGGAACCCGGGGCACCGACAGACACCGGCATGGCCAGCAGCATCGTCGACCCCTCCATCACGTAAACCCGTTGTTTACTCAACGAAACCTTGACCCGGACATTGCGCGGGTTGGTGGGCAGCTTGGTGGGAAGATCGTAGGCTTGGTAAGCCGCGATCCCGGCACCTCCGCCGGAAGTGGTGGAACAGGATGGCAGCACGGCCAACACGGCAGCGGTGGCGGCAACAAGAAGAGTTGGTTTAATGATCATAGAGTCGCTTGGGGTTGGTCAAAGGATGAACCGGAAACGACGGATGGCAAGCGGGAAAGCAACAACCCCACAAAATCCGGTCTGTCAGTGGACCCGTTCCCAGGCGTCGACCCGGTGATTGGCAAACCACACCCGGGACTTACAGTAGGGAATGTAGGTCACGGTGGGCGCGAAACCATACCCGCCATAGCGCCCGCCATAGCGCCCGCCGTAGCCGCCGTAGCCGCCGTAAAACGAGCTGGTGTAAACCGGCTGGCTGCCGGTGTAGTCCCAGCGCTCGGAGGCCTTACCGTCCTTGTAGCCTTCAAAGCGCAGAGATGGAGCCCCCCATGCCAGCAGCACCGCATCCTGGTGCATGCCCTTGGCGAGCACCCCCTGCCGGACCAATTCCTGATCTTTTTCCGACAGGCGGGCAAACATTTCCGGGTTCTTTTGGATACGGCCATCGGGGGTGGATGGCCCGCAGGAAGCCATCACCAACCCGCCAAAAACCAGACAAAGTACCTTCTTCATGGCCCCAACCTAGCCCACTGGTGCCCGGGCGCAATCCGGGAGTGAAAAAATAATTCAAAAGTTTTCAATCGGGAGCTTGCAAAACCCCGGAATCCGACCGCAATCTTGTCCCGGACCCCACCTCACCATGTCAGACTTGCTAGATACCAAAGAACTCACCGCCGCTCTCAAGAAATGCCCGGAGTGGGAATATGAAGAGAACGCGATCTCCCGGACCATCGAGTTCGAGGAGTTCATGGATGCGATTGATTTCGTCAACGATCTGGCCGAGATCATCGATGAAGCCCAGCACTATCCGGATATTCTCGTCCGCGATACCAAGGTGACCCTCCGGCTGACCACCGAGGATGAGGGTGGAGTGACCGAACTGGACATCGAGTTGGCCCAGCGGGTGGACAACCTCGCCGACTGAGTCCGCCTCCGCCAAGAGGCTGCCTGAAAAACGCCACACGGCGCGCGTTCATGCTGTTCGCCCTGCGATCCCGCAGGTTCGTTACGGGGTCGACCGAATGTCGGCATCACTCAGTCGACAGGGTTTCGACGCTCCTCGTTTTTCAAACGGCCGCTCAGCGCGGCAGCATCAGCTCGTTGTCCTTGAGCCCGGTGATCCGCCGCAAGCCGGCCAGCAGCCGCATGAGGGTGAAAAACAGGAAGACCAGGATCGGCACCCCGATGATCGCAAACCCCCACCCGGTGATCTTTCCGACGATCCCGTTGTAAACCTCCAGCGCATCCCGCGCGGTGGCATCGAACCCGTGGAAAAACCACTGCGCGACGATGAGGTTGAGCACCGAGCTGATGAAAAACGACGCGGCAAACAAGCGGGTCGCCCCCAGCAGCACCTTGTCGTAGTCCACGGCCACCCCCAACTCGGCCACCCGGGCCTCGATTTTCGGAATGTCGAAAATCGAGTCGTTGTAGAGAAACACCCGGATCAGCGGGCTGGCGGACCGGTGGGACCAGAGGATCGCCACACACAACACCAACGGAATCATGGCCTCCTTGATCCCGAACAACAGGCCCGCGTTGGGTTTCACCGTGCCGTTCTGATTCCATAGGTAAAGTGTCAGCGCACCGGTCAGCACGACGGAAACCAGCCCGAGCCCGGAGAAAAAGTTCGGTTTCCGGGTCTTGGCGAAGAACCAGATGCCGTAGCCGATCGGCAGGGCCAGCGCGATGATGATCGCCTTGACCGGCCCCAAATGCCAGGGTTTGGCGGTCTTTCCGAGCAGTTCCTGCAGTGCCGGATCCTTGCTCAGGAAACTGAGCACCAGCACCGGCACGATGACATTGATGAGGATATTCGCGAGCGGATGCTCCTGATTGGAAGGTTTTTTTACCTGATTGGCTGGTTTCTTGGTATCCATGGGTGATGCGGTGGCCGACGAGCAGACCGCAGCCCTGCCACTTTGTCAAGGCACGAGGAAGGTTCCAAGCGCGGCGGCATGCCGGGCGCTCCAAAAACCAAGAAACAGCGAATGGACACGAATTAACGCGAATAGATATTCGTGTCCCTTCGCGTCCATTCGCGGTTCATTCTTCCATTCTTGAAAAAAGGCGGCCCCGGAAATCCGGAGCCGCCTTGGGAATGAAAACGCGACAGGGCTTGATCAGACCGTCCCGCAGATGGTCTTGCCGGTCGAACGAAGGTCGTCCGCCGCCTCCTTGAGGCGGTTGGCAAGGCCGATTTCACCGGCTTTCAAATAGCCGCGGGGATCGTATTTCTTCTTGTCGCCCACTTCGCCGTCGATCTTGAGCACACCCTCGATGTTCTGGCAGATGTGGGTGACGATCGGGCGGGTGAAGGCGTATTGGGTGTCGGTGTCGATGTTCATTTTCACCACTCCGTAGTCGAGGGTTTCGCGGATGTCGGAAAGCTCCGAACCGGATCCGCCGTGGAAGACGAGGTCCATCTCGGCGGCGGCACCGTGTTTGTCGGTGACGGCCTTCTGGCCATCGCGCAGGATGGCGGGCTTGAGCTTCACCGCGCCGGGCTTGTAGGCACCGTGGACGTTGCCAAAGGTGGCGGCGAAGAGGAACCGGCCGATCGGACTGAGTTCCTCATAGACGGTCACCATGTCTTCGGGGGTGGTGTAGAGCTTGTCCTGCGGCACGCCGGAGGTATCGTGGCCATCTTCCTCACCGCCGACGACGCCGGCTTCCACTTCAAGGATGATGTCCAGCTCGGCACATTCTTTCAGCAGTTGCTTGGAAAGTTCCATATTCTCGGCAAGCGGCAGTTCCGAAGCATCCAGCATGTGGCTCTGGAACAACGGCCCTTTGCCCTCGGCCTTGCGCTTCTGCGAAGCCTCAAGCAGCGGGCGGAGGAAGGAGTCAACCTTGCCCGGCTGGCAGTGGTCGGTGTGCAGGGCGATGAGCACATCGTATTTCTCCGCCAGGAGGTGGGCGGCTTCAGCAAGCACGATCGCGCCAAAGGCGGCATCGGCGACTTTCGTACCGGAAGCAAACTGGCCACCACCGGTGGAAACCTGGATGATGCCGTCGGATTTGGCTTCGGAAAAAGCACGGAGGGCTCCGTTGATGGTGATAATGGAAGTGACGTTGACCGCCGGGTAGGCATAGCCACCTTTTTGGGCGGCGTCCAACATGGCACGGTATTGGGCAGGGGTTGCAATTGGCATAACGACGTCGCTTTAACCAACGACCGACCAACCTGCAAGTGGTAATCGAGAAAATTTTTCAGGAACCTTCCAGCTCTGCCGGCAGAACGGAACGGGAGCGGACATGCCTCGGGTAATTGCGGTCGGGGATAATTGCTTGCCAACCCCGGTCCCGTGGGTTTTTCTCTGGTCGAAAACATGAGCGAGGAAAAAACAATCGTATGCAGGCCAACCCGATGGTTCACCGTCCGGGCGGCGGTGATGTTGCTGATGTTCTCCGTGTTTGCGGTACTGTTCTACACGGATGGCGCCACCGGCTACCGGAAAAAGAACGAAACCTTTTACCTCCAGAAAACTTTTGAAGCGGCCAACCAAGAATTTTCCGAACTGGCGAAGAAGGGCGATCTCACCCCAGATGTGTGGCACCAGTACGCCGCCAGCCGCACCGTGGCCCTGCCGGAGGACCACTCGGTGCTCCCGGACGGCATGACATTCCCACAGCCCTGGCCGCCGATCCTGCACGATTACGAACGGATGAAACCCCTCCAGTGGAACATCCTGTGGCGCGAATACACCAAGGAACGCGGAATGAGCGACAAGTCCGTGGAAGAACCCTACGACGCCCGGAAAATCAAGGAACAGTGGATCGTGTTCTGGATCTCGCTCTCCCTCGCCGCCACTGCGGCGTTTTTCCTGCTCCGCACCATCCGCCGCTCGATCACCGCCGACCACGTGGCGGTGACCGACCCACGCGGGCAACGCGTGCCCTACACCGACCTGCGGACCCTCGACCTGCGGAAATGGGAAACCAAAGGCCTCGCCTTCATTGACTACGACGGCCCGTCCGGCAAGGGCCGCCTGCGGATCGACGGACTGACCTACGGCGGTTTCAAAACCGAGGACGACCAACCCGCCGAACGGCTGATGCAGGCGATCAAACACCATTTCTCCGGAGAAATCATCGAGTTCACCCGGGAAACCACCGAAGAAACCGAGGAATCCCAGGAGGAATCCGCCCCCCCAAAAATATGATTTCCCACCAATCCGGAACTTTTTCGTCAAACGCCCGATTTTAGGGATTGCCAAGCGATGGCTCTGGGCGTAAATCCCCCCCCGCAACCCGACAACACACAAATCAACCAACCAGCATCCCCATGTCAGACAAAAGTATTGAAGACCGCGTGAAGGACATCATCGTAGAACAACTCGGCGTGAGCGCCGACCAAGTCACCCCCGAAGCCAAATTTGTGGAAGACCTTGGTGCCGATTCGCTCGACACCGTGGAACTCGTGATGGCCTTTGAAGAAGAGTTTGATATCGAAGTACCCGATGAGGAAGCCGAAAAGCTCCAGTCGGTCGGCGATGTCCTCACCTTCATCAACAGTCAACAGGACTGAACCGGTCCGACGTTTGGCTTTGAAAAAGGGTGGACCCCCAAGGCGGTGTCCGCCCTTTTTTTTCGATAGCGGGCCCGGGGCAAACCGGGAGATGCGGATCGCCATGCACACCCCCGACAACATTCAATACGCTCTTGAGACGACCCGCGTCCTGCGCGAGCCGGACCGTCGGATTGATACCTTCGGCGACACCCGGTTCGAGTTCCAACTCATCAGTGAGCTGATGGACGAGGTCGGCCTGGTTCGCATCCGCACCGGCGAGGTGGAGGCGATGCGGCCGCGGATCCTACGGCCCGAGTCATACCGCAAGGTCGAGTTGGAGGGCTTCGATGATACGGCGCGGGCCAGGCTCGATGCGCTAATCGAAAAAATGCGCGCGGAAGGCCGGGATCTGGCATTCCTGCAATACGGCTTCCAGTTCCGCCGTAGCTTGGTGCAGGAAGAGCTGGTGCACGAGTCCATCGATGCCGTACGCGGGCGCCTGCTCGAAGACATCCGGCGCTCCGGCAACCCCTCGCTGGCAGTGATCGAAGGAGTGGACGATGCCTGGGAGGTGTCAATCCTCAAGTTTTCGTTCGATATGATCATGCGTTCCCATGAGATCAACGCGTTTGATTTCAAACGACGGGGCATGCTGTAGGGGGAGCTTGCCGTCATGAGGATCTGGACTTTTGTCAAACTTTTGGCTACGGTCGCTGTCATGGCGGTATTGGCCCTCACCGGGATGTTGGCCTACCACGTCACGGTGCGCCCGCTGGGCGGCTATTTCGAAAAATTCGTGCCCAGCCCGCGAACCGTCGCCGGCGAGCCCACAGACATGGATTTCGTCAAAATGGTCGAATCCGCGGAAACGCCCGATATCGACCCGGGGCTGAAGGCGTACCAGAAAGCGCTTGAGTTGATTGCCTTGGGCGAAATGCCCCTGGCCCGTGAAAAACTCAACTCGATCATCAATATTTTCCCGGGATCGACCTGCGCCCCCGAGGCCCGGCACATCGTGAGCCAGATGAATCTCGATGAGATTCTCTCCTCCACCCACCTCGACGGCAAGCAAACCTATGTGGTGCAACGAGGGGATTCCTTCCTCGGGATCGCCTCCAAACATCAAACCACCCTGGATAGCATCCTCTATCTCAACGGGCTGACTGGATTAAAAAACCTCCACCCGGGCGACGAACTGCTCTTGATGCCCCTTGAATACCGGGTCTTGCTCGATGTGCCGCGAATGACCGTCTCCCTCTGGGAGGGTGGCCGTTTCATCTGTGAGTATCCCATCCAGCGACTGGGCACCGCAGGCCGACTCGGCAGCCAGACCGTCACCATCCGGATCAAGGCCGGCCAACTTGACGGACGTGCGATCAAACCAAAGGCTCCAGCCCCCGTTCACGATGAGGATGGCAAACCCGCGCCCCCCCCTTCCCCACCGCGGGTGCGCAAAGCGCTGCATCTGGCCAAACTCCCACTGCGAATCGCCGCCTACACTCCCGAAGACACCGACGCACCGGGTATCTTTCTCTCGCCGGAGGATTTCGAAGAACTGTTCCTGCTCACCCGGGTAGGCAATACCTTCGAAATCCGCAATCCGGCCAAGTGATCCCGATCCCCGCATTGACGCTTGCAACTCAACCCGAATCGCCGAAACTATCCCCATGCAACTGCTCGAATTCGAAAAACCCATCGCCGAGCTGGAACGCGAACTGGACAAGCTCAAGGCGAAGTCCCCGTCCCAGAACATCGACGTTTCAGAGGAAATCTCCCTCATGGAGAGCAAGCTCGCCGATACCCGGACCGCCATCTACAAGAACCTCACCCCTTGGCAGCGGGTTCAAATCGCCCGCCACAGCGAACGCCCGTTCATGCTCGACTACGTGGCCAATGTGTTCACCGATTTCTACGAACTCCATGGCGACCGCCACATCGGCGATGACCACGCGATGCCCGGTGGCTTCGCCCGGATCGGCGGCCAAAGGGTCGTTGTCATCGGCCACCAGAAAGGGCGGAATACCAAGGAAAACCTCAAGCGCAACTTCGGCAGCGCCCACCCGGAAGGCTACCGCAAAGCCCTCCGCCTGATGAAAACGGCCGAAAAATTCGCTCTCCCGGTAATCGCCATGATCGATACCCCAGGAGCATTTCCCGGCATCGGTGCGGAAGAACGCAACATCGCCGAGGCCATCGCCTACAACCTTCGTGAAATGATGCTCCTCCGCGTGCCGACCATCGCCGTCGTGCTCGGCGAAGGCGGCTCGGGCGGAGCCCTCGGCATCGGCGTGGCGGACCGCGTCATCATGATGGAAAACGCCTACTACTCCGTCATCAGCCCGGAAGGCTGCGCCGCCATCCTCTGGAAACACCGGAAACACGCCCCGGAAGCCGCCGATGCCATGAAACTCGTCGCCCCGGACCTCAAACAACTCGGCCTCATCGACGACGTGATCGACGAGCCGTTGGGAGGCGCCCATCACGACCATCAGCAAGCCGCCGCCGCCTTCAGCGCCTGCGTCCAACGCCATCTGGCGGAGCTTTCCGCGCAACCCCTCGACACCCTGCTGACCAAACGCTACGAGAAGTTCCGTAACTTCGGCGAGTGGCAGGGCAGCTAAACCGTCTCCAGAAGGAGGAGGGTCACTTGCTACACCGGGATCAATACGGGGTGCAAGGTTTCCCAAAAAAACTGATAGTCGCCGCCTTTGGCTGACGTACCGTTGCCCGTAAACCGTCAGCAGCCGTCTTTAAGCACCATGAAATCAAATCCCTTGAAATCCCATCCTTCCATCGCCATTCTCGCCGCTCTCATGGCCACCAGCCTGCTCGCACCGGCCGAAATCCCCGTGAAACCGGGCGCCAAAGTGGCCTTCCTCGGCGACTCCATCACCGAGGCCGGCCAAGGCAGCCCGGGCGGCTATGTGCAACTGATCGGCAGCGGACTGGCCGCCAATGGCGTGAACATCGAAATCATCGGCGCGGGCATCAGCGGGCACAAGTCCAACCAGATGCTCGAACGCCTGGAGCGCGATGTGTTGGCCAAGCAACCGCAGTGGATGACCCTGAGTTGCGGCGTCAATGACGTCTGGCACGGCGACAACGGTGTGCCGCTCGAAGACTACAAGAAAAACATCACCAGCATCGTGGACCAGGCCCAGGCCGCCGGCATCAAGGTCGTCATCCTCACCTCCACCATGATCGGCGAGGATCAGGCCAATCCCAATAATCAAAAACTCGCCAGCTACAACGGATTTCTCCGCAGCCTGGCGCAGGAAAAAAAGTGCCTGTTCGCCGACCTCAATGCCGGGATGCAATCCGCGCTGGCCGCGGCGGCGAAGTCCCAGCCCAACAACAAAGGCAACCTCCTGACCACCGACGGTGTCCACATGGCCTTTGCGGGCAACCAGATGATGGCCACCGGCGTGCTCAAGGGCCTCGGCCTCAATGCCGCCGAACTCGCCAAGGCCGAGGCCGGTTGGCTCGATGTCCCGAATACCGCAAACGTCGCCGCGAAAATGAACCTTACCCAGCGCCAGGCCCAGCAACTTGAGAAGCTCGCCGCCGCCCGCAATACCAGCGTGGACAACCTGATCAACGAGGAATTCACCAAACTCGTGCAAGCCCTCCTGAAATCCGCCAACGACTAAACCCTAAAACCCCAACCTGACACGCCATGAATCCGCAACCCAAGCCATCCATCTATCACACGGGTATCCGCCGTCGTTCCTTCCTCAAAGGAATGCTCGAAGCGGGCGCGTTTTCCGCCGCCGCCTCCAGCCCATTGTTCGCCCAGGCCGCCAGGCCCAAGGGCGACAAGGTCCGCCTCGCGTGCTGCGGCATCGGCAACCAGGGCGGCAATGACATCAAATCGTTCTATGCCACCGGTCTCTGTGAGATCGTCGCGCTTTGCGATACCGACATGGGCGCACCGCACACCCTCGGCACCCTGAAGAAATTCCCCAAGGTCCCGCAATTCCAGGATTTCCGGAAAATGCTCGACAAGATGGACAAGGACATCGACGCGGTGTGCATCGGAGTGCCCGACTTCTCCCATTTCCCGATCGCGATGCTGGCGATGTCGATGGGCAAGCATGTCTTTGTGGAAAAGCCGATGGCCCACACCTTCCAGGAAGTGGAGTTAATGATGCAAGCCGAGTTGAAATACAAGGTGGCCACCCAGATGGGCAACCAGGGCCACTCCGAGGGCAACTATTTCCAGTTCAAGGCCTGGACCGATGCAGGCATCATCAAGAACGTCACCAAAATCACCGCCTTCATGAACAGCGGCCGCCGCTGGCACGGCATGAACGTCTCCAACCTGCCGCCCAAGGAACCCACCCCCCCCACCCTCGATTGGGACACCTGGCTGGCGACCGCGCAATTCCACGAATATAACAGAAAATATATCAACGGCGACTGGCGCTGCTGGTATGACTTCGGCAACGGCGCACTGGGCGACTGGGGCGCCCATATCTTCGACACCGCCCACGAGTTCCTCCACCTGGGCCTGCCCGAGGAAATCAATTCCCTGCGCTGCGACGGTCCCAACGACTTCATCTTCCCGCAAGCCTCTACCTTGTGCTTCAAGTTCCCCAAACGGGAAGGGATGCCGCCGCTGGATCTGACCTGGTATGACGGCGTGAAAAACCTGCCTCCGCTGCCGGATTCGTTCGGCAAGGCCGTGGTGGACGCCAACATCCCGGCACCCAGCGCAGGCAAGATCGAAACCAAGGCCAGCGCGCCCGGCAAGGTCATCTACGGCGACGATCTCACCTTCAAGGGCGGCAGCCACGGCTCCACCTTGAAAATCATTCCGGAATCCAAGGCCAAGGACATGGCGTCCATGCTCCCCGAGGTACCGAAAAGCTCGTCCAACCACTACGCGAACTTCCTGCTCGCCTGCAAGGGCGAGGAAAAGTGCCGCTCGTCGTTCGCGGTGGCCGGCCCGCTCAGCCAGGTCATGGTGTTGGGCGTCATCGCCCAGCGCCGCAACGCCCAACTCAAGTTTGATCGCATCACCAAACAGATCACCAACGACAAAATCGCCAACGCCCTGCTCGTCGGTCCGCCGCCCCGCAAGGACTGGGCTCAGTTCTACCAACTCTGAGGAACCTCAAGCAGGATGTTCCAAAACATCCTGCGCACCCCAGCAGACGCTCCTTCCTCTGGCAATCGGTGGAACTCACGGCATCATCAGTTAGGTCAGCAGAAGTGTTGTCACAACGCGCTGCATTTCAGTGCCTGGTTCGCGTCTATTCGTGTCCATTCGCGGTTAAATAATTCTTCAGTTCCCTTTTTGCAAGGGGCCTACCCTTCACAAGCGTCCGCCCGCCTTGATATCGAGGTAGCGGTTGGCCAGCGACACGGCGAGCTGTTGGGCGGTCGTATCCATCGTGGGAATCCCGCGCGCGGCCAAACCGGCCATGATTTCACGCCGTTCGCTAAGGTAGCGGTCGGCCGCCAGATACGT
This sequence comes from Akkermansiaceae bacterium, assembly GCA_021733795.1. Taxonomy (GTDB): domain Bacteria; phylum Verrucomicrobiota; class Verrucomicrobiia; order Verrucomicrobiales; family Akkermansiaceae; genus Luteolibacter. Next base: position 19,036 of record JAIPKB010000043.1, read on the forward strand.
GAGGGCGTGAGGGAAGGATTCCACGGGCAGGTTCACGGTCTGGTCTGCCGTGCGTTCGCGCAGGCTGGCGAGCAGAACCAGATGCCGGGATTGGAGGACCTGCAGCGCCGGCACCAGTTCCTTGCCATCCTCGCCCCGGAGGTTGGTCAGCAGGATCACCAGCGCCCGCCGCCGCTGCCGCGCCATCAGACGCTCCACCGCCCCGCTGAAATCGCTGGGGCTGGAGGTGGTCTGGTAGTCGTAAAGGTGGTTCAGCAGCACCGGCATGGCGTGCGCCCCTTTCACCGGCGGCAGCCAGCGTTCGTCGCCGCCGAAGGATTTCACCGCCACCTGATCACCCTGTTTCAACGCCACATGGGAGACTAACAAAATCGCATTCAGCGCGTGATCGAACTGCGGCAGATCGCCATCCATCGCCCGCATCCGCCGCCCGGTGTCCAGCAGAAACACCACCGTCTGGTTGCGCTGTTCCTGATAGTCCCGGCTGATCAACATCTGCCGGCGGGAGGTGGCGTTCCAATCGATTTGCGCCAGCGGATCACCATCGCGATAATCTCGCAATTGATGGAAATCCCGGCTGGTTCCCGCCCGTGCGCGACGGACGATCCCCAGCGGGCTGTCGCGGTGTTGCATGGCCAGCAGCGCCATCTTGACCACCGGCTCGTAGTTCGGATAGACCCGCACCGTTTCCGCTTCGCCGTAGATGGATTTCAACTGCCACAACCCCAGCGGCGAGCGCCGCCGCACATGCACCGGCCCGAATGCCTTGAGCCCGCGCTCAAACAGCGAAACCGGATGAAACACCCGCGTTTCCCGGCCAGGTTCCAGCATGCCGGACCACGGCAGCGTAGGAGCCAGCGCCCCCTGCGGAATCCCATCAAAGACGTCCACTTCGATCGCCCGCCCGCCTTCGTTGAGCACGCTCAACCGGACTTCACCGGGCTCGCCCTGGGCGAATCGGCCGGGCAGCCTCCGGGTCACGACCAACCGCTTCTCCCACGCACCCGCCACCGCATCCACCAGCGCGAGCAAACCGATTCCGGCTCCGGCCAGCCACCAGCCCCCGCCCCACTGCGGAAACCGCACCACCAGCACGCCGCCGAGCGTCCACAGCAGCGCCAGCGCCAGCATTCGTGAGGTGGGGTTGATCATGTCAGCGGGTCAATTTGTTATCTTTTATGGATTCGATCCAACCCCGCTCAACTCCGGGGAGCCGGCACGGTTTCCACAATGCCCGCCAGCACCTCGTCCACCCCCTGGCCGCTGATCGCGACTTCAGGAGTCAACTGCACCCGGTGCCGCAGCACCGGCAGTGCCGCGCGTTTCACATCGTCCGGAATCACAAACCCGCGCCCGTCCAGCGCCGCCAGCGCCTTGCCGATCCGGACCATGCTGATCGCACCGCGGGTCCCGGCACCCAGCGCGATCGACCGGGCATCGCGGGTCGCTTGGGCGAGCGCCACCGCATAGGCCACCACCTCCGGCACCACCTGCACCGCCGCCGTCGCCTGTTGGGCGGCCACGATTTCCTCCGGTCCGCAAACCACCCGCACTCCGCCGCCGGATTCTCCGGGGGCTTCCGCAGCTGCACGGGTCACGATCTCGCACTCCGCCACCTGGTCCGGATAGTCGATGAGTACCTTCATGATGAAGCGGTCCAACTGGGCCTCCGGCAGCGGATAGGTCCCCTCGTGTTCCACCGGGTTCTGGGTGGCCAGGGTCATGAATGGCGGGGGCAGCCGCAGGGTTTCACCATCGATCGTCACCTGCCGTTCCTGCATCACCTCCAGCAGTGCCGACTGGGTTTTGGCCGGCGCCCGGTTGATTTCATCGGCCAGCAGCAGGTTGGTGAACACCGGCCCACGGCGCAGTTGGAACGTCTGGCTTTTCATATCAAACATCCGGAACCCGGTCACATCGGACGGCATCAGGTCCGGCGTGAACTGGATCCTCGCGGCGTGCCCGCCGAAAGTCCGCGCCATGGTGGAAACCAGATGGGTCTTGCCCAGCCCCGGCTTGCCTTCCAACAACACGTGGCCGCCTGCCAGAAACGCGGCGAGTACCTGTTCGATCACCTCGTCCTGCCCCAGGATCACCTGGCGGATTTCATCACGCATGGCACCGATCAAGGCGGCCAGGCCGGACGGCGGGGGTTCGGGTTGGATCGTCTCAATATCGGGTTCGGTAGTCATCGGGGTATGGGGTTGGGAGAGAATTTCGGTTAGTGGGTGAGCTGGTTCAGAAGTTGGAGGTCGGCGGTAATCCGGGTGAGCGACGCCGCATCCGCAGGCGGTCCGGTGTCCAGTGCGGCGGCCACCCGCTCGACTGGCCACCCGCTGCGTTCCGCCAGCCACCGCCGGACTTCCGCCGTGTCCCTGCCCACCCGGGGGGCCAACCGCAGGCTCTGCTCGAAAATCCGCTCGCGGAGCGGGCCTAGCAATACTCCGGCCCGATCCACCCGCCAGTGATAGCTGCCGAGCGCCTCCAAATGATGCGCGTAGCTTCTTGTCACCAGCGGCGGCTGGGCGGACTCGACCGGCCCGAACCGCACGCCGGTCTTCCACAGCCAGACGACCAGTAACGCGGCCATCCCTAACAGAACAGCCCACAGGTGCCGCCTGAGCATCCCCCACAACGAGAGTGAGGCACCCCGGCTGAACCTCACCGATCCCTCGAAATCCGCGGCATCGATCAGCGCCAACAGCAATGCCGCGTGATCTCCGTTGCCAATCCAGCGGTTGCGGAAAATCCGGGCGTCCGCAAGCGCCGAGATCCTGCCGACACCGGTCCGGACGCTGGCAAACACCCTGGGAGTTCCGCCATCGACCGCCACCTGCTTCCCGGCACCCGCCTCCACCCGGAATTCCTCGCCGTCAAACTCGATCACCAGCGGTTTGGTTTCCCAGCTCTTGAACTCGTCTTTCTCCTCCTGCTGGGTCAGTTTGATCCCCGCCTCCCCGAGCATCCGTGCCAGCGGTTCCGCCACTTCCACCTCGGTATCGAAGCTCCGCCAGTCGCTGATTTCCGCCCCGGCATGATCCAATACCACCACCAGATGACCGCCCTCCTTCGCCCAGGTCCCGGCCTTTCTCACAAAACTCTCGTTGTTCAGCACGGAGGCCGGCACCAGCCACACCGCAGTGTCGTCTTCCGGCGCCTCCCAGGCGGTTAGGGATTCCACCTCGTACCCGTATTCTCCGGCAAACCGCTCCGCCGCCAGCCACGGATTACTCCGGGCCTTGCCCTTGTAGCCCACCTCCTTCTCCACCTCTTCAAACTCGCTACAACCCGCCAGCAATCCCAGCAGCGCCATCCATCCCAGTCCTTTCAGCCAGCGTTTCACGCCGTCCTCCCTTCCACAAACGGCCAGTCACGGCACAGGCTCGCCACCACCTCGTCAGCCGGCACCAGCCCGGCATAGGCCAGGCGGATCCAGACCTTGGTCAAACCTTTGAAATACGGCGGAAACGCCGCCTCTCCAGCAGCTTCCACCCGGCGCAGGCAGTCGCCCTCCGTATCCGCCTCATGGATCTCCACCCGGCCGTGCTCGATCACCCTGGCGATGGTTCCGCGGTAGAGCAAGCCCATCGCCTCCTGCCTGGCTCCGCTCTGCCACAACGCCCAAACCGCTCCCGGCAGGTCCGGCGGCAGCGACTCGGGCGTCACCGCCATCCCCATCACCACCCGCGCCTTCGGTTTCGGTGCCGCCTCATCCCCGGCCAAATCCGAGCGGGCGAAAACATGCCGGTATTTCCACAGCATCCACCCCACCAGGCCCAACACCGCCGCCACCGCAGCAACGGTTAGTATCATCGAAACCATACCACTCAATGCAAACGCCCCCGAGGAGATCCTCGATTCGCCGGTGTATTTCCGTACCTTGCGTTTCACCTTCTTCACCTCGAAGTCCGGATCTGCCTTCACCTCGCGGATCACCTCCTCAGGCGACCTCCAACCGGTCTCCGCGTCCCCATCCCCGTCCGCCTCCTGCCCGGCCAGCGGCGACGGCCCGCACAGCACTGCCAGCAGCGCGAACAATCCCACCCCCTTGGCCAGGCGCTGCGCCATCCTCCGGAAACCCAACTCCACATCCCAGCCCTCGATCCAGGTCCGGGTGTTCACATACAACCCGAATCCAGCTCCGGTGAGCCACGTGTCGGTTAGGGACATCGCCAGCAGCACGCAAGCACCGAGCACCCGCAACAACAGCACCGAAACGCTGGCCGGGTCGCTCGGATCCAATTCCTCCAACGCGTGGGTCCACCTGGCGTCCTGTCCTTGCGGCACCAGCATCACCGCCAGCGCGAACAACGTCAGCCCGAACCAGGCGGCGGCCAGATCCGCCAGCAGATAGACAACGGTTAGAACTCCGGTGCCCCGCCGCAGTACCTGCTCGGACCGCGTCCGATAGGGCGCGCCCCGCAGTCCCTCCAGATCCTCCACCGCCATGGTCACCGGCAGATACGGCGACAAGCGCGCGCCCACCAAACGATACCAAAACCGCCGGGTCCAAGCCCGCGGCACCTCGCGCCACAGCGACTTCCAACCGGGCTGTTCGCCAAACAAGCGCCGGCTCAACTGAAACAACACCATCCGCGAACCCACCGGCTTGAACCACCAGGCCAAAAACAAAAACCATGCCGGACTCTCCCACAACCCCCACCCGAGCACCACCAGCGGCCCCCCCAGCGCCATCCACCACACGGCCCAACAGCGCCAGAAATCCCGCCGCACCATCGCCAGCCCCAGGTCCACCGCCTCCAGCTCGCTGCGCGGCCGGATCTCCGCCGTCACTTCATCAAGCCGCATCGCCGACCCTCCTTCCCGCCAGCAAAAAATACGCCACATGCAACATCCAGCCCGCGATCCCCACCCCGTATTTCAACCCGCTGGGCAAAAACCGGGCCGACCAGAAGGCCTCCACCACCGCCGCCAGCGTCGTCAGCAGCATCGCCCCGTAGATCAACGGCAGCGCCGATTTTGCCGCCTCCGTGAGCGCCCGCACCCGCGGCAACCGCCCCGGGTTCAACAGCGCCAGCCCCAGCCGCATCCCGGCCATCCCGGACACCACCATCCCCAACAATTCATACGACGAATGCCCGCTGACAAACGTCCAGAACGACTCGGGATCACACGCCTCGTTCACATAGCCGGCCGCCGCTCCCAGATAGATGCCGTTGAACAACAGATAGAACAAGGTCCCCACTCCCGCCGCCAAGCCGCCGGCAAACGTCCGCAGATCGATCCCCACGTTGTTGTGAATGTAGTGGCCGAACATCATGAAATTCGCCCCGTATTGGTCGCGCAGATGCTCGATCTGCTGCTCGCGCCCGCCATACATCGAGTCCATCCCCGCCATGCCGTCCGCCCCCAGGATCGACTGCACCCACTGGATGTCGTGCCCGGCCGAGAGCATCACCACGAAGAACGGCAGCCAGAACACCGCACTGCATAGCCAGAACAAGCGCCATTCCCGCCGCACCGCCGCCGGAAACCCGACCGCCAGAAACCGCACCACCCGGTCCAGCCCCACCCGCCGCTGCCGGTAGAGAATCTCATACCCCCGGATCACCAGCTCATTGAGTTTCGCGCTCATCCGCTCCCCGTACATCCGGAATTCCGCCAGCGACAAATCGATGCACAACTCCCGGAAACGCCTTGGCAGGCTGCTGGCATCCGCCGCCCGGGCGACCTTGCCTCCCTTCTCCAGTTTTTCCAACAAGCGTTCGTATTCCGCCCAACGTTCCCGATTCCGCGCTTCGAAGTCTCCCAGTGTCATCGTTTCAGCGTCCCCTGTTTCTTTTCCTGTACCCAATGCGCCATCGCCATCAACCGGCTCACCCCCTCGGCACCCCGCGCCCCGCTCAGGCATTCCGCCTGCTCTCCGATCTCCTGCCGCCGTCCGGCCGACCACAACCCGGCCCGTTCCCGGAACAACACCAGCGTCCGCGTTTCATCCGACGTCAACCCGACCGGCAGCGGCACCGCCGTGATCGGGGGTGGCGCTATCAGCACCGGCAGCAGCGGTTGCCGATCATAAATCACCACCGTGCCCGCCGCCAGATCACCCAGCCGTTGAAACCGCCGCGTCGCCAGACAACTCACCATCCCCACCCCGTAGGTAGGCCACACCATGAGCGGCAGCGCATCGACCCACCGCAGGATGTTGCGCACAAATGCCTGCCCCAGCGTCAGCGGCGAACCGGTCACCTGCACCACCCGCAACCCGACCATCCGCTTGCCCGGTGTAGCCCCACGTTTCCCGACCTCAAACACCATCGGATAGAACCACTCGGCGAAAAACGCCACCAGTGCCATCATTCCCCACATCACCCGGTCACCCACCGCCATCCCCGCCAGCATCAGCACGATGAACACCACCATCATCCCCACAAACTTGATCACGCAATCGATCAAATAGGCCGCCATCCGCAGCATCGGCCCAGCCATCCTCAAGCGGATCTCCACGCCTTCCGCGAGTTCCACTGCCTGCAAGGTATCGAGTTTCGGTTCCGCTGTGTTCACGCTCGCCCCGATCCTAGCCAGCCCACCCCCGGAGTAAAGCCCTCATTCGGGCAACTCCTCGCCCTCGGGGCGCAATGTCGAATTTTGGAAGTTTTTACCCTCGCCAGCCCCGGGCGGGAGTGCTAGCTTCGCCCAACCAATCGCAACATGGACTCCCCCACCGTCACTCTCATCACCATTCTTCGCGAACGCATCGAGGCGTTGCGTGCCGAAGGCAACCTCGAGGAAGCCCTGCACACCGCCAATGCCGCCGTCGAAAAGGCCCAGCAAGCGCTGACCTCGGACTTCGAATCGATCGACTCCTTCTGCTCGGTACTGGAAATCCGCGCCGAGATCCTCCGCGGGCTGGGCAACCACAGCCCCGCACTCGACGACTACCGGCAGGCCATCGACCAACTGGACGACCGACCTGACCGGCTCGAGCAACTCGGGCGGCTCCATGCCGGGAGTGGTGCGTCCCACGACGCCCTTGGCAACCGCGACGGAGCCTCCAAACACTGGCAACAGGCGATCCTCTGCTTCGAACGAACCACCCCACCCTATCTCCTGGATGTCGCCTCGCTTTCCAACAACCTCGGATTTCTGGCCAAGGCCGCCGGCGATGTGGACTCTGCGGAAACCCATTTCCTCAAGGCGCTGGAGATCCTCCACACGCAGTTGGGAGAGGTACACGAGGAAACTGCCGCAGTCTCCAACAACCTGGGCGCGCTCTATCATGCCTCGGGCTATTTCGAACAGGCCAGGGAAATGCACATGATGGCGCTGGAGGCCCGCCGCTCCCTGTACGGCGAGAGCCATCCGGATACGGCCCAGTCCCACAACAACCTCGCACTGGCCCTGCTGGAAACCGGCGACCGCAACTGGGCGCGCCGTCATTTCGAAAAAGCCCTCGCCGGGTTCGAAGATCTGGGCAGGCAATTTTGCGACGATCTGGAGGCGGTCGCGTCCAACTACTGCGGATTCCTGCGGGAAGAAGGGGAACTCGCCCAAGCCAACCTCGTCGCCGGCCGGGTGACCGAACACCTCACTAAAAACCGCGGAGGACAGGCTTCCAGCCTGTAACGGAAAACGGGCTTCCAGCCTGTTTTGTGAAAGAGTAGCCATTGATGTCTTCGGGTGAATCGCCAGTTTCACCAAGATCTTGGGGGCGAGCCACCCCCGCAGACGGCCTGGCGCGAGCCGCGCCAGCCACGCTCGCAAATTCCGCGCCCACTTTTCTCCCATTCCTTTGTCTTCATTCCTCTGCCCAGAGATTCCTCTGCCAAATCGCTTCATCATGATTGCACCAGGCCACGAGGCCAGTCACGGCGCGGCGCGGTCGCCACGCCATTATAAATAGGGATCCGAGCCTCCCCGCCTCACAAGCCCAGCTCCTTGAGCTTCGGCAACAAGCCGTCCACCCAGATTTGGTAGCCCTTCGGCGAGAGATGCAGCAGATCCGGCATCAGCTCCCGGGGCAGGGTGCCGTCGGCGTGCAGATACCCATCGGCGAGGTCCAGCAGGTGAATGGATTGGCCATCGGCGTAGGCGGCGATCCGGGTGTTGATGTCGTCGTTGAGCTTGCGCTTCGGATCGTTGGCGTCGGGGCCGCGAGGCAAGATCGAAAGCATCACGATTTTCGTTTCCGGCCAGCGGCTGCGGAGATCATCGAGGATCGCCTTGATGCCGCCGGCGGTTTCCGCGGCCGGACGCATGAACGCCCCGGTGTTGTTGGTGCCGATGAGCAGCACCGCCACCTTCGGTTTGAGGCGATTCAGGCCACCGTTCTTGAGCCGGAACAACACATGCTCGGTGCGATCCCCGGAAAACCCGAGATTGAGCGGATGATAGGTGGCGAAGTTCTCATTCCACTGGGCTTTGCCGGCATTCTCCCATGCCTGGGTGATGGAATCACCGATGAACACCAACTGGCAGTCCTTCGCCTGCTTCGCCTGCTTGGCTTTCTGGCTGAAGCGTTGCTCCCACCAGTCGTCGGACGAGCGTCTGACGGGGATGATTGAGTTGTCCACACGGTATTCGGCGCGCAGTTTCCGATAGAGCGCCTGCATTTCCTCCAACACCGGCCGGTAGGCCGGATCGGCGTGGACGCTGTGCATCTCCTGCGGATCCTTCTCCATGTCAAACAACTGCCATTCACCGGTGGGAAACATATACATCAGCTTGTAGCGATCGCTCCGCACTCCGTCGTGCATTGGCACGTGATGGGTCTGTTCGCCATAGTAGGCGTAGTAAATGCCCTCCCGCCAGTCGGCGGGCGCAGTGCCGGCACCCTTGAGCAGTGGCAGCAGCGAGCGGCCCTGGATATCCTCCGGCACCGGCAGTCCGGCCGCGGCCAGAAACGTCGGTGCGTAGTCGATGTTCTGCACCAATGCCTTCGACCGCACCCCTGGTTCGGCCACTCCGGGCCAGCGGACCAGCAACGGCATCGACAGGCTTTCCTCAAACATCCAGCGTTTGTCATACCAACCGTGTTCCCCCAGATAGAAACCCTGGTCGGAGGAGTAAACCACGATCGTGTTTTTGGCCAGTCCGGACTCATCAAGGTAATCCAACAAACGGCCCACGCTTTCATCGACCCCGCGGACGCAACCCAGGTAGTCTTTCACGTAGCGTTGGTATTTCCAGCGGGTGAGCGCCTTGTCATCGAGCTTCCCGGCGGCCAAATCGGCGATCAACTGCCGGTTTTCCTCACCGTAGGCGGCGTCGAAGGCGGCCTTTTGCCCGTCATCCATCCGGGCATACTCGCCATTCGCCATATCGTCGAACCTCGGATCGGTGGGCTTGCCGTGGAGCAGCGTGTCATGCCCCCAGTAAAAATTCCTGGCGATCGACATCTCCTGCCCGGCCAGCAGTTTGCTGCGGCCACTGTAATCGTCGAACAAGGTCGCGGGTTCCGGCATCGTGAGATCTTTGAAAATCTCATAATGTCGCGGCGCGGGCACCCAGTTGCGGTGCGGGGCCTTGTGTTGGCACATCAGCACGAACGGTTTGTCCGGAGTCCGCTGTTCCTTGAGCCAGGTCAGCGCCTTGTCGGTGATCAAGTCGGTGCAATACCCCTTGAGCCGTTTGGAACTGCCGTCCATCTGGAGGAAGTTCGGGTTGTAGTAATTCCCCTGGCCCGGCAGGATGTCCCAGTGGTCGAACCCGGTGGGGTTGCTGATGAGATGCCATTTCCCGATCATCGCCGTCTGATAGCCGGCCTGCTGGAGGTATTTCGGAAAGGTCGGCTGGCTGCCGTCGAAGGTGCATTGTTCGTTATCGACGAAGCCGTTCACATGCGAGTGCTTGCCCGTCAGGATGCAGGCCCGCGACGGTCCGCAGATCGAGTTGGCACAATACGAGCGCTCGAAAATCACCCCCTGCGCCGCCAACCGGTCGATGTTCGGCGTGGGTGCCACATCCTTGTAGATCCCGCCGTAGGCTGAAATGCCCGACAACGCGTGATCGTCGGAGAAAATAAACACAATATTCGGCCGCTCCGCCGCGCCCGCAGACGCCGCCAACCCGAGCCCGAACCATACCGCTGAAACAATTGTGCGCAATCTCATGACGCGAAGCCTGCCCACCCCCCCGGCGGCGTCAACCCTAAAGTACCCTTCCCGGTAAAGCACCGGAAGCGCGTGGGCCGCTTGGCGAGAGATGAGTAACTTTGACACGAATCTCACAAATTTTCACGAGGTCACTGCGGCGGTTGCTGCTCGATCTTCGGCTTTCGCGCTCGTTTGCGGGGGGTCGCCCAGTGGTCCACCGAACTATTGACGAGAAAATCCCCGCCGAGGGCTTCGCGCCCGAGCAGCAACCGGTGGATCATGGTTTTGCGACACACCAGGCTTACGACGATGCGCTTTTCCACCTCGCCAAGGCGCAGGGTGGTCTCGACGAAAATCCGGTCGTGTCCCTGGCCGGTGCTGCTGCGCACATGCCTGCGGGACTTGATCACCTCTTCCAAGGTCACGAGCTTCTTCTGCTTGCGGTCCAGCCGCACGGTGAAGCGCACGCGGTTTCCGGGCAACTCGATGATCTCGCCGCAGTCGATCGCGCTGCTGCGGGCACCGGTGTCCGCCTTGGCCCGCATCCGCAGCGACCATTCAGGAAACTCCACCCACTCGCGCCAACCGATGATCTTTTCCTCGCTCAATTTTCTTCCTCCAGAACGGTGACGGTGATGTTGGTGGCCAAGTGCTCGCGCAATTGGTTTTCGATCGTGTGGCTTTCTAGGTGATCGATGCTCTTTTCCACTCTCAGGTGTTGCCGGGTGCTGGTCGGCATGGCGATGTGCGCCACCGGATCTCCCGGCCCCACGGCGGGCATCGTGGTCATGCCCATCACGATGCCCTGCAACGGACTGCGGATGATCTCATTCTCGGAGCCTAACAGGCTGGTGCTCGTCGCCAGCGGCTGGTCCACGGAAACGGCATCGCCGGGCGCGACGTGGAACTGCAGGAATCCACCGGTCTCGGAGCGGATCCAGCGGGTTTCCTGGACGATGATCTGGTGGGGCGGACCTTCGCTCTCGGTGGCGTCGGTCATGCCAAACTCGGCGAGCACGTTGGCAATCCCGCGCAGGGTGAGCTCCTGCACGGATGGCTCCACTTTCCAAACTTCGCCGGCTTCGAGCACGATGGTCGGGCAGCCACGCTTGACCGCCTCCTTGCGCAGCGAGCCGTCCGGGCCGGTGCTATTGACAATCACCTCGCAACCAAAGGCGCGGGCCAGACGCACACAATCCTCATTGTCGCAGTCGGCCCTCACATTCGGGAAATTCGTCCTGCGGACCGCAGCGGTGTGAAGATCAATGAGGTAATCACAACGGCTGATCACCTGATCGAAGATGACGCGGGCGAACCTGCCACTGAGGCTGCCGCTGGAGTTTCCGGGAAAGCAGCGGTTCAGGTCCCGCCGGTCGGGCATGTAGCGGGTGTGGCGCTCGAACCCCATGATGTTAACTACCGGCACGAGGAGGAGCGTACCATTCCTGAGCGTGAACGGCGGCTCCTGAATCAGCCGCCGGATCGCTCCGGAGCCGTTGATTTCATCGCCATGCACGGCGGCGGTGACGGCGACGACCGGGCCCTCCTCGGGCGAGCGCCAAACCATCAGCGGCAGGGTGATATTGGCACCGCTGAAACTTTTGCCGATCTCCAGGCGCAGTCGCTTCCGGTGTCCCGGCGCAATCCGGCTTTCACCCCATTTGCCGATGTCGATGCTCATGATTTGGATTCGTCAGCGACTGCTGGCGATGGCAGCTTGGCGAGCTTCTTGCGTTTTTTCGCCTTACTGGGAATCAGGCCTTTCATGTGTTCGGACCTGCCGTAGCAGAGCAGCGTGTCATCGGCTTCGAGCATCCGGCTGCCTTTGGGATTGGAGGTAACCATTCCCTTGCGGCGCAGTGTTAGAACCACCACATCGAGTTCGCGCAGTCCGGTTTCGTGGATTGTCATGCCGACGTATTTGCTGCCTTCCGGCAAATGGATATCGGCCACCGAATAGCCGCTGCTCACGGTGAGGCGCTGGCGGATGTCGATTTCCGGAAATTGCACCTGGTCCTCGATGTAGTCGATGACCGCACCAGCGATATCGAGCCCCGTGGCACCCTCGATCCCTTCGAGACCGGGCGATGAATTGATCTCCATGACCTGCGGGCCGGTGGCGCCCTCCAGCATGTCCACTCCGCAAACGCGCAGGCCCATGATTTGCGCGGCGCGGACGGCGGCTTCCTCATAAACAGGTTCGAGTTGAATGGCTTCGGCCTTGCCGCCGCGGTGTACGTTGGAACGGAATTCCTGACCCTGCGCGGTGCGCCGGATCGCGGCCACCACCCGGTCTCCGATGACGAAGGCCCGGACATCCTTGCCTTTGCTTTCCGCCACGAATTTCTGCAGCAGTACCTGTTGCTTGGTGCTGTGCAACGTCTCGACGATGGCTTTGGCAATCTCAAGTTTGTCCGCAAGAATCACCCCGACCCCCTGGGTCCCCTCCAGCAGTTTGATAATCACCGGCGCGCCGCCGACCCGCATCAGGGCGTCTTCCACGTCGCGTTTGTCATCGACATAGGCGGTGAGCGGAATCCCAACATCGTGGCGGGAGAGGATTTGCAAGCTGCGCAGCTTGTCGCGGGAATTGCCGATACCTGCCGCCGTGTTAGGGGTGAAAACATCCATTTGCTCGAACTGGCGCACGACCGCGGTACCGTAGCGGGTGATCGAGGTACCGATCCGTGGCAGGATCGCATCAGGTGTTTTCAACTGCTTGCCGCGGAAATAAAGATCGGGATTCCCCTGATCCAGCCCGATGGCGAGGCGCAGGGTATTGAGAATTTCAATTTTGTGCCCGCGTTGGCGACCGGCCTCGACGAGGCGGCGGGTGGAATAACACCTCGGTGCGCAGGATAGGATGGAGAGTTTCATGATGGAAGTTTTCAGTTTCAGGTGAAGAACAAGCAAGCACCGCGCCACACCTCCCCGCCACCGGACCTGAGGAAAGGCCGGGGGCTGCGGAAAACGCCAATGAATACGGGTTCAGCGGATGCTAAGTTCAGGTGTGAAGATAGCTCTCCAGCCCTCCCTGTCAAGCCAAATCGGCGGGCGGGCGGGATCAGCGTAGGGCGATTGGCTTAATCAGCCTCTGTGTAAGGAACTGTAAAGTTTTTTGAGATTTACCTAGACATCGGTGCTGATTTTGTCATGTTAGCCGGGTTATGAACCCACTGCACATTTGTTCGACGCTGGATGAAGCCTC